>CAXTFU010000378.1:0-3844 GCA_964243385.1 uncultured bacterium
GCATCTCATCCACTTTTGCCCGCGCGCAGCTTTTCGGCGGCGACGCCTTCGACTACGCCCTGAATGGCAACGTCGCGCACGTGGCCGTCTTCGACGCCGTCGGCCACGGCCTGCAGGCCAGCCTGCTCGCCAACCTCGCGGTGTCCTGCTACCGCAACAGCCGTCGCGCCGGGCTCGACCTGGCGCACACCGCCGCGGCGATCGACGCCGCGCTGGACGAGATGTTCGGCGGCGAGCGCTTCGTGACCGCACTGCTCGGCCAGCTCGACATCGACACCGGCCTGTTCCGGTGGATCAACGCAGGCCACCCGGCGGCCATGCTCCTGCGCGACGCGCAGGTCGTGAAGGAGCTGGCCGGCGAGCCGGCGCTGCCGCTCGGCATCAACGCGCTGACCGGCAGCGGCGCCGAGCACTTCGCCGTGAGCTCGGAGTCGCTGCAGCCGGGCGACCGGCTCCTGCTGCTGACCGACGGCGTCGACGAGGCGCGCACCGAGGACGGCGAGTTCTTCGGCCGCACCCGCCTCGCCGAGTTCGCCGCCCGCGAGTCGGCCAGCGGCCTCGCGACGCCGGAGGTCATGCGCCGCCTGCAGCACGCGATCCTGCGCCACCAGGTCGGACGCCTGCAGGACGACGCCACCACGCTGTTCGTCGAGTGGCTGACCGGCGCCGACGAGGACCTGACGCCCTTGCCCGCGTCAGGACGGTGACGGGACCGGGACCGGCGGGACCGCCGGTGCGGACGGCGCGGACGGCGCGCCCGCGCTGGGCCGGAGGACCCCCGGCCGGGCTGCGCTGGGGCTCGCGCCCGGCGGGCTGGACGGGCTCGCGGACGGGCTCGCGGACGGGCTCGCGGACGGATTCGTGCTCGGGCTGGGGCTGACGACCGGCGGGGACGGCGCCAGGCGGCGCGGCGAGATGACCGGCGGCGGGACGGGGACGTTCGCCGGCTGGCCGCTGGCGTCCCACGTCTGGGTGAGCAGCGTACGCGGGAAGACGTTCAGGACGTCCGCGCCGTACTCGTCGCGCGCCCGCACCGGTTCGGCGTAGGAGCCGTCGGGCGCGGCGAGGAGCAGCGTGTCGAGCGGCCGGCCGTCCTGGTCGAACAGCTGGACGTCCCGCAGCGGGTTGCCCTGCGCGTCGAAGGCGTAGAGGTTGCTGATGCCGCCCTCCGGCCCGGTGAGGTAGTCGGCCGAGCCGGAGGCGTACACGATGTCGTCGGTGGAGCCGAGGCGGTCGCGCAGCGCGAGCCCGCCGAGCAGGCCGAGGGCGACGAGCGCCACGTTGCAGCCCGCCAGCAGCTGCCGGCGGCGCAGCGGCAGCGCGGACGACCGCCGGCCCAGCCGCACCGAGGCCACGACCGCCGCCACGACGGCGACCAGGCCGAGCAGGTCGCTGCCGAACAGGGTGACGAACGGCGCGACGCCGAGCGAGAAGAAGACGCCGAACACGGCGAGCAGCGCGACGACGAGGTAGCCCCGCAGGACCCACCAGCCGGGGCGCAGCTCGGGCAGGAAGGCGAGCACCGAGCGCCCGTAGGGCACCTCGGCGACGGTGGCCGCCAGCTGCCGGCCCCGGGCCTGGACGCGGTCGGCGACGGCGGCCGCGGCGGCCGCGATCCGGTCGTCCACGCCCCGGCGGGGGGTCGTCCGCCGCGACCCGCCTGCCTGCGCGGCCCCTCGCGGCGGCAGGCCCGCGGACGCGCGCAGCTCGGCCGCGTAGTCCTGCGGCGTCCCGAGCGTCCGCTCGAGCGGCAGGCCGGCGTCGGCCGCCGTCTCGAGCAGGTGGCCCGGCAGGTCCTCGACGAGGTCCTCCCGGTCGGTCGGCGGCAGGTCGTCGAGCGCCTCCCGCACGGCGGCGAGGTAGCGGTCGGCCGCCAGCCGGTCGTCCCCGGGTCCGGTGCCGGTGGTGGGTCCTGGGCCGGTCATGCGGGCGCTCCCTCGCGCTCGAGCAGCTGCGCCATGGTGTCGGCGAACGCCGTCCAGGTCTTGGTCTGCGACTGCAGCAGGCTGCGACCGGTGTCGTTCAGCCCGTAGTACTTGCGGTGCGGTCCCTCCTCCGAGGGCACGACGTACGAGGTCAGCGCGCCGGCCTGGAACAGCCGCCGCAGCGTGCCGTACACCGACGCGTCACCGACGTCCTCGAGGCCGGCCTCGCGCAGGCGGCGGACGACGTCGTAGCCGTAGCCGTCCTGCTCGCCGACGACGGCGAGCACCGCGAGGTCGAGCACTCCCTTGAGCAGCTGCGTGGTGTCCACGAGCGCCCCCTCTCCTGTGGAGCGGACAGTACTGCGCGATGCGCACTACCGTCCAGACCACAGCACATGCCGGCGCGTCCTGCGCCGCCGGGGCTACAGCAGGAAGCGGAACAGCGGGCTGTCCGGCGGGACCCGCTCGATGGTCGGCGGCGCCACCGCCATGCGCGCCAGCAGCGCGTCGAGGTCGTCGACGCTGCCGAGCTCGATGCCGACCAGCGCCGGTCCGGTCTCGCGGTTGCTCCGCTTCACGTACTCGAACAGCGTGATGTCGTCGTCCGGGCCCAGCACCTCGTCCAGGAACGCCCGCAGCGCTCCGGGCTCCTGCGGGAACTCGACGAGGAAGTAGTGCTTGCGGCCCTCGTGCACGAGCGCGCGCTCGACGACCTCGGCGTAGCGCGAGACGTCGTTGTTCCCGCCTGACAGCACCACGACGGTCGTCGCACCGGCCGGCGGGTGCACCACGTCGCCGAGCGCGGCCGCGGCGAGCGCCCCGGCGGGCTCGGCGATGATGCCGTCGCTCTGGTAGAGCGCCAGCATCTCGGTGCACACCCGCCCCTCGGCCACCGCGACGACCTCGGCACCGCTGTCGCGCACCAGCGGGAAGGTGAGCTCGCCCGCGCGGCGCACCGCCGCGCCGTCGACGAACGAGTCGAGCCGGTCGAGCACCACCGGGCGGCCGGCGGCCAGCGCGGCCGACATGCATGCCGCGCCCGACGGCTCGACGCCGACGACGCGGGTGCTCGCGGCGCGCTCGCCGAGCCAGGCGACGCCCCCGGCCATCAGCCCGCCGCCCCCGACGGGCAGCACGACGAGGTCGGGCGGGCAGCCGAGCTGCTCGACGACCTCCCGCACGACGGTCCCCTGGCCGGCGATCGTCCGGACGTCGTCGAAGGCCGGCACGAGGACGGCGCCGGTGCGCGCGGCGTGGGCGAGCCCTGCGGCGGACGCGTCGTCGTAGGTGTCGCCGACCACCTCGACGACCACCTCGTCACCGCCGAGCGCCGCCATGCGGTCGCGCTTCTGGCGCGGCGTCGTGCGGGGCACGAACACCCGCCCGCGCACCCCGAGCGCCCGGCAGGCGTACGCCAGGCCCTGGCCGTGGTTGCCGGCGCTCGCGCAGACGACGCCGGCGGCCCGCTCGGCCGCGTCGAGCTGGGCGAGCACGTTGTAGGCGCCGCGCACCTTGTAGGAGCGGACGACCTGCAGGTCCTCGCGCTTGAGCCACACGTCGCCGCCGACCCGCTCGGACAGCCGGGCGCTGCGCTGCAGCGGCGTCACGGGCACCACCGACGACAGCCGGCGGGCCGCGGCGTCCACGGCGGCGGCGTCGACGGGCTGCATGTCCTCCAGTCTGCGGCACGTCCCGGCGCCTACGCTGGCAGGCGCTCGTCCCCCCACCTGACCCGAGAGGTCCCATGTCCCGGGCGCACGCCCTGCTGCTGGCTCCCGTCCTCGTGCCGCTGCTGGCCGTGGCCGGCTGCACCGGTCCCAGCTCGACCGCCGAGGGCGGACGCCCGTCGGCGTCGGCGTCCGCCTCCGGCTCGTCCGGGACCGCGCCGGCCGTCGCCGAGCTGACGACCGCTGCGGGCG
>CAXTFU010000379.1:0-3806 GCA_964243385.1 uncultured bacterium
AGCAGGAACAGCAGGTTGAGCGCCTTGGAGGCGATCGGGTCGACGACGTACTCCTCGGCGGGCACGCCGAAGGTCATCCGCAGGAAGTTGTCGACGTAGCCGAGGGTGTTGTCCGGGTACAGGAACGGCTGGCCGACGGACTTCTTGTGCGCGTAGGCCGCGATCGTCGGCATCTTGGCGATGAGCCGGATCGTGCTCATCTCGACGTGCTCCTCGTCGAACGGGTCCAGGCTGTCCTGGTAGAAGGTCGACAGGGCGCTCACGGCCGACGACAGCACCGCCATCGGGTGCGCGTCGGTCGGGAAGCCGCCGAAGAACTCGCGGAAGTCCTCGTGCAGCATCGTGTGCTTGCGGATCTTGGACTTGAAGTCGGCGAGCTGCTCGGGGGTCGGCAGCTCGCCGTAGATGAGCAGCCACGACACCTCGAGGAAGCTCTTCTTCTCGGCGAGCTCCTCGATCGGGTAGCCGCGGTAGCGCAGGATGCCGGCGTCACCGTCGATGTAGGTGATCTCGGACTCGCACGAGGCGGTGTTCACGAAGCCGGGGTCGAGGGTGACCATCCCGGTGCTCGCGAGCAGCTTGGGGACCTCGATCCCGGCCGGCCCCTCGGTGGCGGTCTTCACGGTGAGCGGCAGGGTGCCGCCGGGGTGCTCGAGCGAGACGTCCGACATGGTGTCGTCCTCCGACAGGTCAGCCGGGTCGCGCGCGGAGGGTGTCCCCGTCGTACGGTGCCGGCGTGCGGGTGGGTGCAGCGATCGGCGAGGTGGCCTGCTCAGCGCACCCGTCGCGGGTCGAACCGTACCCGCTGGTAGCAAGGCGCCCGCACCCGCCGTCCGCCCGGCTCTGGAGGGCCCCGTCGACCGTCCGCTCGTCCTGACCCTGCAGCTGGAGCCCGACGCGCAGGAGCGCTTCGACGCCCTGCGGCGGGCGCACTTCCCGTCCGGGCGCAACCACCTGCAGGCGCACGTGACGCTCTTCCACGCCCTGCCCGGACGCGAGCTCGACCGGGTGCGGGCCGACGTGCGCGAGGTCGCGGCGCGCCCGGCGTACGCCGTGGACGTCGTGCGGGTGCGCAGCCTGGGCCGCGGCGTCGCCTACGACCTGCGCTCGGCCGAGCTCGACGCGCAGCGGGCCGAGCTGGCCCGGCGCTGGCAGGACTGGCTGACGCCGCAGGACGCCCGTCCGTCGGCGCCGCACGTCACCGTGCAGAACAAGGTCGAGCCGGACGTCGCGCGGGCCCTGCTGCGCCGGCTGTCGGCGCAGTTCGTGCCGCACGCCGTCGGTGCGACGGGCCTGGCCCTGTGGCGCTACCTGGGCGGGCCGTGGGAGCCGCTGGACGCCTACCGCTTCTCGCCGACGGCGACCGGCTGATCGTCGCGCGCCCCGTCGTCGAGCACGTTGTCGTCGGGGCGGGTGCTGAGCCCCTCGAGCGACTGCGACTCGGTCCCGAGCGACGGACGGTCCTCCACCTCGCCGTCGGACCTGCGCATCAGCTCGTTGCGGGCCACGACCTGCTGGTAGGTCGCGGTCCGCTCCGACCGGCCCCGGCCGACGAAGCTGACCCCCCAGTGCACCAGCGCGGTGAAGCGGTTCTTGAAGGCCGTGAGGTACAGCAGGTGCACGAACAGCCAGGCCACCCACGCCGGGAAGCCCTTGAGGTGGATGCGGCCGATGCTGGCGACCGCGCGGAAGCGCGAGATGGTCGCCATCGAGCCCTTGTCGAAGTACTTGAACGGCGTGCGCTCCGGCTGGCCGGCGGCGCGGGCCGTGATGAGCTTGGCGACGTGCTTGGCGCCCTGGATGGCGACCGGCGAGACGCCGGGCAGGCGGTCCAGGCCCATCATGTCGCCGACGACGTAGACCTCGGGGTGGCCCGGCAGCGACAGGTCGCGCTCGACCTGCACGCGACCGCTGCGGTCGAGCTCGGCGCCGGACTGCGCGGCGAGCTGCTCGCCGAGCGGCGAGGCCGCCACACCGGCCGCCCAGATCTTCGTCCGCGCCTCGATGCGGCGCGTGCTGCCGGCAGTCCCGTCGGCGGGGCCCGCGCCGACCTCCTTCACCTCGATGCCGTGGTCGTCGACGTCGACGACCATCGCGCCGAGCTGGACCTCGACGCCCATGTCCTCGAGCTCCTGGCGGGCGTGCTCGGACAGGCTGTCGCCGAAGGTGCCGAGCACCTTGTCGGCGGCGTCGAGCAGGACGACGCGCGTCGTCGACGGGTCGATGCTGCGGAAGTTGCGCCGCAGCGTGCGGCGCGAGAGCTCGGCGATCTGGCCGGCCATCTCGACCCCGGTCGGGCCGGCGCCGACGACGACGAACGTCAGCCAGGCGTCGATCTCGATCGGGTCGTCCTCGAGCTCGGCCATCTCGTAGGCGCCGAAGATGCGTCCGCGCAGCTCGAGGGCGTCGTCGATCGACTTCATGCCGGGGGCGAACTCGGCGAACCGGTCGTTGCCGAAGTAGGACTGGCTGGAGCCGGCCGCCACGACGAGCGAGTCGTACGGGGTGACGGTGGTCTTGTCGAGCATCTCGTGCGTGACGGTCCGGGCGGCCAGGTCGATCGACTGGACGTTGCCGAGCAGGACGCGGGCGTTCTCCTGGCGGCGCAGGATGTCGCGGGTCGGCGGGGCGATCTCGCCCTCGGACAGGATCCCGGTCGCGACCTGGTAGAGCAGCGGCTGGAACAGGTGGTGCGACGTGCGGTCGATGACCGTCACGTCGACGTCGGCCCGCCGCAGCGCCTTTGCGGTGAACAGGCCGCCGAAGCCCGAGCCGATCACGACCACGCGGTGCCGGCCGGTCGCCGGCCGCCCGTTCGACGGACCTGCGGACTGGGTCTGCGTCATCTCGTCCTCTTCCCTGGGGTCCGGGCAGCCGACAGCGCACCGTGGAGCCGGTGTGCTCGGTCCCGATACCCCTGGGAGACTGAACGCACCACGCCGAGCGACCCCTTCCCGAGCCCGAGAGGACGTGGGCGAGATCACGCCTGACCCTGCCCCCCTGCTGGCCGAGGTGCGCCGCGCCCGGACGGCCGACGTGCCCGGCATCTCGGCGCTCGTCGAGGCCAACACCGCCGAGCGCCGGCTGCTCGCCAAGGCGACCGTCACGCTCTACGAGGACGTGCAGGAGTTCTTCGTCGCCGTCGACGGCGACCAGGTCGTCGGCTGCGGTGCGCTGCACGTGCTGTGGGAGGACCTGGCCGAGGTGCGGACGCTGGCCGTCGCCCCGCACCTGCAGGGCCGCGGCATCGGTGCGGCGCTGCTCACCCGGCTCGTCGAGAACGCATGCGAGCTCGGCGTCCGGCGGCTGTTCTGCCTGACCTTCGAGGTCGACTTCTTCGCCCGGCACGGCTTCGTGCCCGTCGAGGCCGCGCTGGTCGACGCGGGGGTGGAGCGGGAGATGCTCCGCTCGGCCGACGAGGGCGTCGCGGAGTTCCTGGACCTCGAGCGGGTCAAGCCGAACACGCTCGGCAACACCCGGATGCTGGCCCTGCTCCCGTGAGGCGGAACAACCCTGCGGTCCGAGGTGCTGTACGCGCCGTAGTTGCTCGTGCAACGACCTGAGGAGAACGCCATGCCTGCCGTGACCGCCGACACCCTCGCCCTCCCGCGCGTCCCCCGCGCCGGGCTCGGTGACGTGGAGCGCCCCGTCCTGTCCGTCACCACCGCGCCGCAGGGCTACGAGGGCGAGGGCTTCCCGGTCCGCCGGGCCTTCGCCGGCATCGCGCCGCGCGTGCTGGACCCGTTCATCATGATGGACCAGATGGGCGAGGTGGAGTACGCGCCCGGCGAGCCCAAGGGCACCTC
>CAXTFU010000380.1:0-3771 GCA_964243385.1 uncultured bacterium
GAGCGGTGCAGGTACGCCTTGTGCTCGGTCGGCGGGTCGACGTGCACGACCAGCGCCACGTCGTCGACGTGGATGCCGCGGGCGGCGATGTCGGTCGCGACGAGCACGCGGGTGCTGCCGTCGGTGAACGCGGACAGGTTGCGCTCGCGCGCGCCCTGACTGAGGTTGCCGTGCAGCTCGACGGCCGGGATGCCCGCGGCCGTGAGCTGCTTGGCCAGCTTCTTGGCCGTGTGCTTCGTGCGCATGAACAGCAGGCTGCGCTCGAACCCGGACGCCAGCTCGTGCACGACGGCCTGCTTGTCGGCGGCCGCGACGGAGAAGACGTGGTGCGTCATCGTCGACACCGGCGCGACCGCCGGGTCGACCGAGTGCGTCGTCGGGCGGTCGAGGTACCGCTTCACCAGCACGTCGACGCCGTTGTCGAGGGTCGCGGAGAACAGCATGCGCTGGCCGACCTTCGGGGTGCGGTCGAGCAGCCGCTTCACGGCCGGCAGGAAGCCGAGGTCGGCCATGTGGTCGGCCTCGTCCAGGATGGTCACCTCGACGCCGGACAGGTCGACGTGCCCCTGGCCGATGAGGTCCTCGAGCCGCCCGGGGCAGGCGATGAGCACGTCGACGCCCGGCGCCATCGCCTTGACCTGCGGGTTCTGGCCCACGCCGCCGAACACGACGGTGCTCGTCAGGCCGGCGGCCTGCGCCAGCGGCTGGACGACGGCGAGCACCTGGTTGGCGAGCTCGCGGGTCGGGACGAGCACCAGGCCGCGGGCCTGGCGCGGACGCCGGGCCCCGCCGGACAGCCGGGTGACGAGCGGGAGGGAGAAGGCGAGGGTCTTGCCGCTGCCGGTGCGGCCGCGGCCGAGCACGTCCCGCCCGGCGAGCGTGTCGGGGAGCGTCGCGACCTGGATCGGGAACGGCGCGTCGATGCCCTGGCGGGCCAGCGCGGCGATGAGCGGCGCGGGCACGCCGAGCGCGGCGAGCGAGGTGCCGGACGCGAGGGCGTCGGTCACCGCGTCGGTCACGGCGGCGGTGACCGGGGCCGCGGGGGTCGGCGCAGGGACGGGAGCCGCAGCAGCAGGTGCCGCAGCGGCGGGCGCCGCAGCGCGCTCGCTCGGGCGGCTGGACCGGCGGCGCGAGCGCGGAGGGCGGCCGCTGGGGTCCTGCGGGTTCGAGGCAGGCGTGGACGAGGGGGAGGTCATGGGGTCCTTCGGGACGACGGGGGTCCGGGAGCGGCGGAGCGCCGCACGGACGGGAGGAGCAGGTCAGGAGGGCCCGGGCGCCGCGCGAGGAACGGCGGGCGACCGGGGAGCGCAGGCCCCGGCGCCGCGGACAGCGGGCAGGAGCGGGGAGGACGTGCGGGTCGGAGGGCTCCGAGCGCCGCGCCCCGGTGGGCGCGCTCCAAGAGCTGAGGGGCTCGACCGGAGGGCTCGACCGCGGACGACTGCGCACTGCGGGAGCCCAGCAGGCCGCCGCGGGCCACCTGCTGCGACCGAGTCTAGCCGAGCGGACGCCCGACGATCAGCTGCGCAGCGCCGGCGTGCCGTCGACGGCGACGCCGAGCGTCGCGGTGACGCCCTCCTGCGCGACGACGCGGGGCAGGTCGAGCAGCGACGGGTCGGGCGCGAGCACGAGCGCGCCGCCGGCCCGCAGGACGGCCAGCAGCCCGGCCAGGCCGTCCGGGTCGGCGGGGTCGATGCAGGCCAGCACCCGGTCGCCGCGTCCGGTGCCGAGCTCGGGCAGCGGCGGCAGCACGGCGCCGCCGGCCTCGAGGTCGAGGCGGGTCGGCACGGGTCCGGTCCAGGCGTCGGCGTGTCCCGGCACCTCGCGGGCGAAGTCGGCCGCGCCGGCGGGCACCTGCGCCAGCGGCGCGCCGAGCGCGGTGCACGACAGCGCCAGCACCTCGTCGACGCCCGCACCGAGGGCGGCCTCGGCGTGCGGGGCGGCGACGAAGGCGACCTCGCACCCGTCGAGGTCGGCCGGCTCCGCGGCCACGACGACCGTCGCCTCGGTGGCGACGCCGGCCAGCAGCAGGGCGACGGTCTGCCAGTGCAGGGGGAGCAGCAGCCCGATGCGGTCGGGACGGCCGAAGTCGTCGACCAGCAGATTGGCGGACTTCGCCACCCAGTTGGCCGTCGTCGCGCCGGACAGCTCCACGCGGCCGGAGCCGTCGTGGAGCGTCAGCAGCGGCTGGGCGGGGTCCCGCGTGCCGACGAGCCCCGCGGTCCAGTCCGTCAGGCTGCGCAGGGGTCCTCCGCCGCGGTCTTCACGACCGGCTTCGACGTGGGCGCCGGTGCGGCAGGGGCGCCTCCGGTGACCGTCACGGCCTTCGCGCCGGTGTACGAGGAGCCGACCACGACGTCGAGCGTACGGGTCAGCGCCGGGTCGAGCTCGGTGCGCGAGCCCGGGAGCGCGGCGGACAGCGTGCGGGCCGAGTCGGCCTTGTCCGGGCCGTGGTAGACGGTCGTCTGCTTCGCGCCGGTGCCGCGGTTGTCCGGTGCGCCGACGAGCTGGAAGCCGACGGCGGCGAGCTCGCCGTACGCCCGGCGGCCCAGGCCGGTGACGCCGGCCCCGTTGTAGACCTTCACCCGGATGGCGCCCGGCCGGACGGTCAGCGGCGCGGTGGCCTTCGTCGTGGCCTTCGGGGCCGGCGCGTCGGGGGGCACGTCGCGGCGCAGCTGGTCGAACAGCGCCTCGCCCTTGGCCTCGTCGAGCAGCACCACGGACTGCCGCTCGCGGTAGCCGTTGATGTCGGCGACGGGCACCGTGCTGAAGGCGACGCCGCCGGCGTCGAAGCTGCGGAACCGGGTGGCGAGGTCGCGCAGGTCGTCGATCGAGGTGGTGCTGTCGACCTGCACCGAGGCGGCGGCCACGCCGATGACGTCGTTGAGCTTGAACGGGTTGAGCAGCGTCCGGGCCGACAGCGTCTTGCGGACGATCGCACCGATGAACTGCTGCTGGCGGCCGATGCGGTCGAGGTCGCCGTTCGGCAGCCCCTTGCGCTGGCGGACGAAGGCCAGCGCCTGGTCGCCCTTGATGACCTGCCGCCCGGCGGGCAGGTCGATGCCCGAGTCCTTCTCCTGAGCCGGCTGCGACAGGCACACCTCGACGCCGCCCAGGGTGTTCACCATCGCCTGGAAGCCGGCGAAGTCGATCTGCATGTAGTTGTCGACGCGCAGCCCGGACAGGTTCTCGATCGTCTCGATGAGCAGCGCGGGCCCGCCGTCCTGGAAGGCGGAGTTGAGCTTGCCCTCGTGCTCGTCGACGAAGTCGCCGGTCTCGGCGGACGTGTGCGCCGGGATCGTCACCCACGAGTCGCGCGGGAAGCTGACGAGCTGCGCGGCGTCGGCGTCGCCGTACAGGTGGGCCAGGATGACCGTGTCCGAGCGCTGGCCCGTGACGAACTCCTCGCCACGGCCCTGCGTGCCCTCGCCGGCGCCGAGCTGGCCGCGGCTGTCGGACCCGACGAGCAGGATGTTGCGGGCGTCGCGCACCGTCGGCGCCGGCCGCTCGTGGTCGGCCGTCGGGAAGACGTTGCCGACGCGGGTGACCTGGCCGTCGTAGTGGTGCACGAGCAGGTAGCCGCCGACCGAGACCGCGAGCACCGCGAACGAGGTCAGCACGGCCAGGACCGACAGCACGCGGGCGGCGCGACCGCCGCGGGGGCGCTCGGGGGTGCTGCGGACGCTCCCGCCGGCGCGCTGTGCCCCCCGCGACCCGCGCGGGTCGAGGTGCGGCGGCAGGGCCCGCTCACCGGCCGGCCGCGGGGTCGCGGGC
>CAXTFU010000381.1:0-3746 GCA_964243385.1 uncultured bacterium
GTACTCGGGTGCGTCCCACTCGCCACCGGACTCGGACTCGACGAGCCCGCCGTTCCAGCTCGGCTCGAAGTTGATGTGCGGGTTGCTGCCCGTCTCGTCCCGGTAGAACGACATCTGCCCACCGGTCTGGTTCGTGGCCGGACGGACCAGCGGTGCGTTCACCGGCAGCTGCAGGTAGTTCGGCCCGACGCGGTAGCGCTGCGTGTCGCTGTAGCTGAACGTGCGCCCGATGAGCATCTTGTCGTCGGAGAAGTCGATGCCGTCGACGAGCACGCCGGTGCCGAACGCCGACTGCTCGTTCTCGTTGTGGTGGTCCTGAACGTTCTCGGTGAGCGTCATCATGCCGATCGGCAGCAGCGGGAACTGCGCCTCGGGCCAGGTCTTGGTGTCGTCGAGCGGGTCGAAGTCGAGCTCCGGGTGGTCCCGGTCCTCCATGACCTGCACGTTGAGCTCCCACTTCGGGAACTCGCCGCGCTCGATGGCCTCGAAGGTGGCCCGCGAGCTGTGGCCGAGGTCCTGCGCCTGGATCTGCGCGGCCTGCGCGTCGGTGAGCTCCTGCTCGCCCTGCTGGCTGACCCACTTGAACTTCGCGAGGACCGCCTCGCCCTCGGCGTTGACGAGCTTGTAGGTGTTCACCGACGAGCCGTTCATGTGCATGTAGTCCTTCGGGATCCCCTTGAGGGAGAACAGGAAGGACAGCATGTGCATCGCCTCGGGCGTCAGCGACATGAAGTCGAAGATGCGGTTCGGCTCCTGGCGGAACGTGATCGGGTCGGGCTTGAGGCTGTGGATGACGTCGGGGAACTTGATGGCGTCGCGGATGAAGAACACCTGCAGGTTGTTGCCGACCATGTCCCAGTTGCCGTCCTCGGTGCGGAACTTCACCGCGAAGCCGCGCGGGTCGCGCGCGGCCTCGGACGAGTCGCGCCCGCCGATGACGGTCGAGAAGCGCACCGTGACGGGCGTCTTCTTGCCCGAGTCGGAGAACAGCTTGGCGCGCGACAGGGCGGCGGACGGCTGGTCGCCGATCGTGCCGTAGGCCTCGAACTCGCCGTGCGCGACGAAGCCGCGCGCGTGCACGACGCGCTCCGGGATGCGCTCGCGGTCGAAGTGGCTGATCTTCTCGATGAGGTGGTAGTTCTCGAGCGTGGCGGGTCCGCGCCTGCCGATCGTGCGGCTGTTCTGGTTGTTCTCGACGGGGTGGCCCTGACGCGTGGTCAGCCGGCCGGTGCCGCGCAGCGGTGCTTCGGTCATGCGCTTGCCTCCTGGTGAGCGGTGCGGGTCGAGCGGTCGTCCTGGCAGGTCGGGCACAGGCCCCAGTACACGACCTCGGCCTCGTCGATCGAGAAGCCGGAGGTGTACGAGGCCTGCAGGCAGGGGGTGTCGTCCTGAGCGCAGTCGACGTCGGCGGTGGTGCCGCACGACCGGCAGACGACGTGGTGGTGGTCGTCCCCGGTCCGGGCCTCGTAACGCGCCGTCGAGCCTGCGGGCTGGATGCGGCGCAGCAGGCCCTGCTCGGTGAGCACGCGCAGCGCGTCGTAGACGCCCTGCGTCGACACCGCGCCGAGCGTCCCGCGGACGGCGGTGGCGACGGCGTCGGCATCGGTGTGCGGTGCGGCGGCGACGGCGTCGTAGACGGCCAGGCGGGGAGCGGTGACGCGCAGGCCCGCGGCGCGCAGGTGCTGGGCGACGTCCACACGGCGACGCTAGACCGCTATCTGGAACGGGTCAAGACAAGCCGCAGCGCGGGCCGCTGCCGGAAGGCCCCCGGTCAGCCCCGGACGACCGCCGCGAGCAGGCCCTGGCCGACCGGCACGGCGGTCGCGGACAGCCGCTCCTCGTCGCGCACGACCTTGGCGAGCTCGCGCAGGGCGAGCACGTCGGCGTCGCGGGCCGAGCTGTCGGCGACCTTCCCGCCCGCGAGGGCGCCCGCGAAGACCACCATCCCGCCGGGGTGCAGCAGCCGCAGCGCGGCCTGCAGGTAGTCGAGGTTCTCTGAGCGGTTGGCGTCGCAGAAGACGAGGTCGTAGGCACCGTCGGACAGCCGCGGCAGCACGTCGAGGGCGCGCCCGCCGATGAGCCGCGCCCGTCCGCTCGCGATGCCGGCCTCGCGCAGCGAGGTCTTGGCCAGGCGCTGGTGCTCGCTCTCGGCGTCGACGCTCGTGAGCACGCCGTCGGGCCGCATCCCGTGCAGCAGCCACAGCGACGACACGCCTGCGCCGGTGCCGAGCTCGACGACGGCCTTGGCCGACGAGGCCGCGGCCAGCAGGCGCAGCACCGAACCGGTGGGGGCGTCGACGGCGCCGACGCCGACCTCGACCGCCCGCTGCCGGGCCGCCGAGATGCTCGGGTCCTCGGGCTGCCAGGCGGAGATCCACTCGGCCAGCCCGACGGCGCCGGCCCTGCCGCGCCCCTCCGCCGGACCGCGCTGGTCGCCCGTGCTCCGCGGGTCGGGGGTGCTGCTGCCGGACTCGATGACCGCCTCCAACGTGCCTGGCTCGTGCTCGGGGGTCGTGCGCTGACGACGCCGTGGGGCCCCGCGGGCCCGTCGCCGGCGGAGCCTATCGGGAGGGCCCGCGGGAACGAGCCGCACCCGCCGGCCGTTGCTCGGACAGCGGGACGATCCGGACCGCTCGGTGCTTCACGGGGACTTCACAGGAGGGCGGGCAGAGTGCTCTGCACAGGCGGCGCGGTGCTGGACGGCACGGGCCCGCTCTGGGACCAGGGAGGCGCGCCCGTGCTCGACGAGGGCAGTCCTGCGCCCGCTCAGCCCGCGCCCGGTGCCGAGCCGACTGCGGCGGCGCTCACCGATGCCGCGCTGACGGACGCTGTCGGCGTCCCGGCGGACGCGGCGCCCGTGCCCGTCGCCGTGGGCGGTGAGACCTGGGTGCCGCCGTCGTGGGACGACGTCGTGCGCACGCACTCGGCCCGCGTCCACCGGCTGGCCTACCGCCTCACCGGCAACCCGCACGACGCCGAGGACCTCACCCAGGAGGTGTTCGTCCGGGTGTTCCGCTCGCTCGCGAACTACACCCCCGGCACGTTCGAGGGCTGGCTGCACCGCATCACGACGAACCTGTTCCTCGACCAGGTGCGGCGCAAGGCGCGCATCCGGTTCGACGCCCTGCCCGACGACGCCGAGCGGCTGCCCAGCGGCGACCGCGGCCCGGCGCAGGTCTACGACGACACCCACTTCGACCACGACGTGCAGGCCGCGCTCGACGCGCTGCCACCGGACTTCCGCGCCGCGGTCGTGCTCTGCGACATGGAGGGGCTGTCGTACGAGGAGATCGCCGCCACCCTCGGGGTGAAGATCGGCACCGTGCGCAGCCGCATCCACCGCGGGCGCTCGCAGCTGCGGGCCGCCCTCGCCCACCGCGCGCCGGTGGTCGAGGCGTCGTGAGCGGCTGCCTGGACGACGTCGCCGCCGCCCTCGTCGACGGCGAGCTCGACCACGGGGCCCGCGAGCGGGCCCAGCGCCACCTCGCGCACTGCGACGGGTGCCGCGCGCAGGTGGAGGGCCAGCGCCGCCTCAAGGCGCAGCTGCTCCACCTCGACCCGCCCGCGCCGTCCGACGCCCTGACCGCGCGCCTGCTGGCGCTCGGCGCTCCCGCTGCCCTCGGCGCGCTCGTCGAGGGCCAGGCCGCGATGCGCGCGTCCGTCGGCCGGGCGGCGGCCAGCCCCTTCGCCGCTCCGACGCCCGTGGCCGCTGCGACGCCGCTCGCGGCTCCGACGCCGGCCCCTGC
>CAXTFU010000382.1:0-983 GCA_964243385.1 uncultured bacterium
GCGCTGGCCCGTGAGTTCCCCGGGCAGCGGGTCACCCCCTCCGTGCGCGACACCCGCACCGGCTGCGAGGCCGCGCTGCACGACGGGCTCCGGCTGACGACCGCCTCGGTCGTCAAGGCAGGGGTGCTCGGCGCCGTCCTGCTGCGGGCGCAGGACGCCGGGCGCGGGCTGACCGCGTGGGAGCGCGCCCGGACCACGCCGATGATCTCGTGGTCGCACAACGCGCCGTACGTGTCGGATCTGCTGGGCTCCGTCGGCGGCGTCGCGGGCATGGACCGCGCCGACCGGCGGTGGGGCCTCACCTCGACCACGAACAGCAGCGCGTACGGGGCGACCCTGACGACGGCCCGCGACCGCACCCGCCTCGCGCTCGGCCTGCTGCACGGCGGCGGGCCGCTGCGGGCGGCCGGCCGGGCCGAGGCCTGGCGGGCGCTGACGTCGGTGCACCCCACGCAGCGCTGGGGCATCAGCGCCGGCGTGCCGGCGGGCTGGACCGTCGCGCTGAAGAACGGCTTCTACCCCATGCGCGGCAACGGCTGGCGGCTCGGGTCGACCGGCTTCGTCCTGCAGGCAGCCACGGGCCAGGGGTACGCCGTCACCGTGCTCACCGACCGGGCCGCCTCGCACGCGCAGGGCCAGCGGCTCGTCGAGCGGGTCTCGCGGCAGGTGGCCGCCGTGCTGACCCGCGGGCGCCCGGCCCCGCGCTCGGTCGACCGGGCGGTCTGCACCGCCACGACGGCGGGCGAGCGCTGGAGCGCCGTCGCCCGCCGCCTCGGCGCACCGGCCGCCGAGGTGCGCCGGGTCTCCGGGGGCAACCCCGCACCGCTGCAGGGGCAGCGCGCCTGCGCGCCCGCCCTGCGCCCCGTCGCGCTCCCCGGCTGAGCGGCCGGGGCACAGCGCAGCGCAGACGATCACCCGGCTGATCCGTCCCGGGCACCCGGACGGAGGCTCCTGACGGGCGGCGCCGGCGTCGACGTCGGGAG
>CAXTFU010000382.1:993-3741 GCA_964243385.1 uncultured bacterium
CCACGGCCCGCTGGCGGCCGCTGCGCGCGGCCGACGACGTGGTCGACCTCGCCCTGGTGCAGGTCACGGGCGACGACCTGCGGGGGCTCGGGCTCCCCGACGACCCGGAGTCCGGCCGCCCGATGAGCGCGCTGCTGCCCGGCTCGGCCGTCGACGGACGGCTCGCCGCCCTGTGCGGGGTGGCGACGGGCAGCACGCCCTTCCGGCTGACCCGGCCGGCGACCCGGCGCAGCCCCGCGCTCGTGCTGACCGCGCACCGCGCGGCGGACGGCGACGTCGTGCTGCAGGTGCGCCCGTCCGAGCGCGGGGCGAGCGCGCCACTGGCCGACCGCTGGCAGGCGCGGTTCGCCCAGGCCCCGCTGGGCGTCGTGGTCCTCACCCTCGACGGCTACGTCCTGGAGGCCAACCAGACCCTGGTCGACATGGTCGGCCGCCCGTGCGAGGACGTCCTCGGGGCGCAGTTCCACTCCTTCGCCCACCCCTCCGCCCGCGAGCGGCTCGACCGCGGTGAGCTCCTGCGCACCGGCCGCGCCCGCCTCGAGAAGCGCTACCGCCGTGGCGACGGGCAGGACGTCTGGCTGCGGACCGCGACGCGCCTCGTCGTCGAGCAGGGCGAGCGGCGGGTGCTCTCGTTCTGCGAGGACGTCACCGAGGTGCACCGCGCGCAGGAGCAGCTGGTGCACCGCGCCGACCACGACCCGCTGACCGGCCTCGGCAACCGCGATCTGCTGGCCCGCCGGCTGCGCGCGCTGCTGGACGAGGTGCACGGCGGCACCCGCGACGGTCTCGGGCTGCTGTTCGTCGACCTCGACCGGTTCAAGGCGATCAACGACACCCTCGGCCACGCGGCGGGCGACCGGCTGCTGCGCGAGGTCGCCGCCCGCCTGCAGGCGACGACGCCGTACGGCGACCTGCTGGCCCGGCTGGGCGGCGACGAGTTCGCGCTCGTCACGCAGCAGCCGGACTCGGCGCACCTGCTGGGCCAGCGGCTCGTCGAGGTGCTGCAGGCCCCCTTCGTCCTGGACGGCCGCGAGGTCACCGTCGGCGCCAGCGTCGGCGTCTCGCTGCGCCGGCGCAGCTCCGTCCCGGCACAACGGTCCGGACCGCCGGCCGAGGACGCGCCCGCGCACGACGCCCTGACCGAGGACGCGCTGGCCGAGGGCGCCCTGGCCGAGGAGGGGCTGGCCGAGGAGGTGGTGGCCGAGGAGGCGCTGCTGCGGGAGGCGGACACCGCGATGTACGCGGCGAAGCGCGCCGGTGACGGCCCGGTCGTCGTCTACGACGGCGGGCTGCAGCGGCGCGCGGTCGCCCGGCTGGAGGACGAGCAGGGGCTGCGGCGCGCGCTGCAGCGCGGCGAGCTGCGGGTGCACTACCAGCCGATCGTCCGCCTGGCCGACCTGCGCACCGACGGCGTCGAGGCGCTGGTGCGCTGGCAGCACCCCGAGCGCGGCCTGCTCGGGGCCGGGGCGTTCCTGCCGACCGCCGACGACACCGGCCTCATCGTCCCGGTGGGACGCTTCGTGCTGCGCGAGGCGTGCGCCGAGCTGGTGCGCTGTCGGGCGCGCGGCGGGCAGGGCCGGGTGTCGGTGAACGTCGACGCCCAGCACCTGGCGGCCGGCACGCTCGAGGACGACGTGGCCGAGGCGCTCGCCGACAGCGGCCTGGACGCGTCGGCGCTGGTGCTCGAGGTCACCGAGCAGGCACTGGTCGCCTCGCACCAGCGGGCCGCCGCCGTGCTCGGCGCGCTCCGCGAGCGCGGCTGCACCGTGGCGCTCGACGACTTCGGCACCGGGTACAGCTCGCTGGCCTACCTGCGCCGGCTGCCCGTCGACGTGCTCAAGATCGACCGGACGTTCGTCACCGGCGCCGGCGACGACGGCCACGACGCGGCGCTGCTCCACGCGATCGCCGGCCTCGGCGCGAGCCTCGCGCTGCGCACCGTGCTCGAGGGCGTCGAGACGCCGGCCGAGCTCGCGGCCGCCCGCAGCGCCGGTGTCACGCACGTGCAGGGCGACCTGCTCGGGCCGGCGCGACCGGTCGCGGCCGCCGCTGCGGGGGCCTGAGCGGCGGGCGTCAGGCGGTGCGGCGGCGGCGGGCCACCTCGGCGAGGGTCACGGCGGCGGCGATGCCGGCGTTCAGCGACTCGTTGCCGTCGGCCATCGGGATCGACACCGTCAGGTCGCAGCTCTCGGCGACGAGGCGGCCGAGGCCCTCGCCCTCCGAGCCGACGACGACCACCAGCGGCTCGACGGCCAGCTCGAGGTCGTCCAGGGAGACGCCCGCGTCGGCCGCGAGGCCGACGACGAACAGGCCCGCCTCGCGGTAGTCCTTGAGGGTGCGCGCCAGGTTCGTGCAGCGGGCGACGGGCAGCCGGGCGGCCGCACCGGCCGAGGTGCGCCAGGCCGCGGCCGTCATGCCGGCCGCGCGCCGCTCGGGGACGAGCACGCCCTGTGCGCCGAAGGCGGCGGCGGAGCGGACGACCGCCCCGAGGTTGCGCGGGTCGGTGACGCCGTCCAGCGCGACGAGCAGCGGCGCCGGCGCGGCGAGCGCCCGCTCGCGCAGGTCGTCCGGGTGCAGGTACTCGTACGGCGGGACCTGCAGCGCGAGGCCCTGGTGCAGGGCCCGGCCGGTCATCCGGTCGAGCTCGGCCCGGCTGACCTCCATGAGCGCGAGGTGCCCCTTGCCGGCCAGCGCGACGGCCTCGGTGACCCGCTCGTCGGCGTCGACGCAGAGCGCGACGTACAGCGC
>CAXTFU010000383.1:0-3716 GCA_964243385.1 uncultured bacterium
GAGCTGCTCCGTCCGCTGTTCGCGGGCGTCGAGGCGCAGGAGCGCCTGGTGCTCGCGATGGCCGACCTCGTGGCGGCCAGCGCCGACCCGCTCGCGACCGAGCGGCTGCACGACGCGACCGACGCCCTGCACGGGCTGGCCCAGGGGCTGCGCGAGGTCCGCTGACGCGTGACCGGGTCGGGTCCGGGGAGGGACACGGCATGACCGCACCTGACCCCGCTGTCCCGACCGTCCCCGCTGTCCCGACCGGCACCGCCGCGCTGCCCGCGGGCGGCTCGATCCCGTTGCTGGGCTTCGGCACCTGGCAGATCACCGGCCCGACCGCCCAGGAGGCGACCGAGGCCGCGCTCGCCGCGGGCTACCGCCACCTCGACACCGCCACCGTCTACGGCAACGAGCGCGAGGTCGGCGCCGCGCTGGCGGCCAGCGGCGTCGCGCGCGACGACGTCTTCGTCACCACCAAGTGCCCGCCGGACCGGGCCGGCGACGCCCGCCAGGTGCTCGAGGAGAGCCTGGCGAAGCTCGGCCTCGAGCAGGTCGACCTGTGGCTCATCCACTGGCCCGGCGGCGGCCTGCCGATGTGGGAGGCGTTCCTGTCGGCCCGCGAGGACGGGCTCGTGCGCGACGTCGGGGTCAGCAACTACACCCTCGACATGCTCGACGAGCTGCAGCAGGCCACCGGCGTGCTCCCGGCGGTGAACCAGATCCGCTGGAGCCCGCTGCTGTTCGACCCCGCCGTCGAGCAGGGGCACCGCGACCGCGGCGTCGTCCTCGAGGGCTACAGCGCCCTGCGCGGCGGCACCCTCGAGCACCCGGTCATCGGCGGCATCGCCGAGCGGCTCGGCCGCACGCCGGCGCAGGTCATCGTGCGCTGGCACCTCGAGCACGGCACCGTCGTCATCCCGAAGTCGACCAGGGCCGAGCGCATCCGCGCGAACGCCGACGTCGACGGCTTCGCGCTCTCGCCCGACGACGTCGCCGCGCTGGACGCCCTCGCCGCCTGAGGCCACACTCCCGCCCGGACCGCCCGCACCGGCCGCTCAGCGGACGGTCCGGGCGGGGGAGCGGGTCACGGGCGGTAGGACGTCCGGCCCAGCGGACGGTCGCGGCGAGCCGGCGCGCGCGTCGGGGGAGGCGCCGGCCCGAGCTGGCAGCGCGGGCACCAGTACGTCAGCCGGGCGTACGGGGCGGCCCCCTGCTCGGCGGTGAGGATCCGCGTGCCGCAGCGCCGGCAGGGCTTGCCGCTGCGCTCGAACACCCAGTGCATCTCGCCGTAGCGCAGCGAGCCGGTCGTCGACTGCTCCCAGCGCTCGCGGTTGGCCAGCAGCAGCCGGCGGCCCTTGTCGACGAGCGCCGGCAGGTCGGGCACGTCGCCGACGCGCACCCACGGCGTGCGGCCGCGCAGGAACAGCACCTCGCAGCGGTAGAGGTTGCCGAGCCCGGCGAGCACCCGCTGGTCGAGCAGCGCCAGCCCCACCTCGCGGTCGGGGTCGGCGCGCAGCCGGCGCAGCGCCTCGTCCGCGTCCCAGTCCGGCCCGAGCACGTCCGGGCCGAGGTGCCCGACGAACGCGTGCTCGTCCGCCGTCTCGAGCAGGTCGACCACCGGCAGCCGGTAGCCGACCGCCTGCCAGGGCTCGGTGTCCAGGACGACGCGCACCTGCCAGTCCGGCCCGCCGGTCCACCGGTCGCCCGGCCGGTACAGGTGCCACGAGCCGTCCATGCGGAAGTGCGTGTGCAGCGTCAGCCCGCCCGACAGCCGGGTCAGCAGGTGCTTGCCGCGCGGCACCACCTCGAGCACGGTGCGTCCGGACAGGTCGGTCGTCGCGAGCTGCGGCACCCGGAAGTCGCTGCGCAGCAGCACCTGCCCGGCCAGCGCCTCGTGCAGCCGCTTGCCCGCGAGCCAGACGGTGTCGCCCTCAGGCACCTGCGCCCCCGCGCCGGGCGACGCCGGACGGGCGCCGGGCGTAGCCGGGCGCCCCTGACGTCCGCTTCGTGCGCGAGCCGAAGGACTCCTCGTTCACCCCGCGGCGCAGCCCCGGACGGGTCGGTCGCTCCTGGAGCGAGGGGAACGGGCCGGGCTGGCAGTGCGGGCACCACCAGGTCTCACGGGCCCAGTTCGTGCTGGGGACGCTGTCGCGGAACGCCACCGGCGTGCCGCACCGGCGGCAGGGGCGCTCGGCGCGCCCGTAGACCCAATGCGTCTGCCCGCGCCGGGTGTCGCCGGTGGTGACCTGGCCGGGGTGCTCGAGCGAGTGGCGCATCATCCGCCGCGCCAGCCGGACGGCGGCGCGCAGGTCGACGTCGCGCACCGGCGTCCACGGCGAGGTGCCGCGCAGGTAGCAGGTCTCGACCGCCCACAGGTTGCCGATGCCGGCGAGGTTGCGCTGGTCGAGCAGCGCCTCGACGAGCGGACGGTCCGGGTCCGCCGACAGCCGGCGCACCGCCTCGTCCTCGTGCCGTCCCTGCTCCCAGGACGGGCCGAGCACGTCCGGGCCGAGGTGCCCGAGCACCCGGTCCTCGTCCGCGGTCCGCAGCAGCTCGACGACCGGCATGCGCAGGGCGTACGCCGTCGGCCCGTCGGTGCGCAGGACGAGCCGCACGTCGTCGTCGAGGTCCCGAGGCAGCACCTTGCCGGGGCCGACCACTTGCCAGGAGCCGTCCATCTCGAAGTGCGTGTGCAGGGTGAGGCCACCGTCGTCCGCGACCGGCGAGAAGCGGGTCAGCATGTGCTTGCCGTACGAGTCGAAGGCCGTGACGGTGCGTCCGGACAGGTCGGCCGTCGCGTGCTGCGGCACCCGGAAGTCGGACGCGACGACGACCCGGCCGACGAGCTGCTCGCGCAGGCGCCGCGCCGCCTTCCACACGCTGTCGCCCTCTGGCACCCGCCCATCCTCCCCCGGACCGAGCCGCGCCACCCGCCGGCCGGCGCCCGCGGTCCGCGAGGATGGACGTCATGAGCTCCGCCGCATGAGCAGCGCCCTGCGCTCGGTGCTGCGCGCGACCGTGCGGCTCGACCGGCGCGGGCTGCGGGGGCGGGACGGCTTCCGGACGGCGCTGGGCGTCGCGGTCCCGCTGATCGCCGGCATCGCCGTCGACCGGCCGCTCGACGGGATGGCAGCCGCCGGCGGCGCCTTCTCGGCGGGCTACGCCGTGTTCGCGACGGGCTACCGGGCGCGGCTCAGCGCGGTCCTGCTCGCGACGGTCGGCGTGGCGGGATCGACGTTCGTCGGCGCCGCGGTGGGCGCCCACCTCGGCCTGCTCGTGCTCGTCGTCGCGCTCTGGGGCCTGGCCGCCGGGATGCTCGTCAGCCTCGGCGTCGCGGCCGGCATCGTCGGCCTGCAGTCGGTGACCGGGCTGCTGCTCATCACCCAGTACCCGATGCCGCTCGAGGACGGGCTCGGCCGCGCGGGGCTCGTCCTGCTCGGCGGGCTGGTGCAGGTCGCGCTGCTGCTGACGGTCTGGCCGCTGCGGCGCTCGCCGGCCGAGCGGCGGGCCCTCGCCGACGTCTACCGCTCGCTCGCGGGCTACGCCGACGCGCTGCCGGCGGGTCGCGCCGAGCCGCCGGACGGCGCCCCGCTGGTCGCCGCCCGCGCCGCGCTGCGCGACCCGCAGCCGTTCCTGCGCGACGAGCACGTGCAGGTCTTCCAGGGCCTGCACGACGAGGCCGAGCGGCTGCGCACCACCCTCGCCGGGCTCGCGCACGTGCGGGGCCAGCT
>CAXTFU010000384.1:0-3713 GCA_964243385.1 uncultured bacterium
TCCCGGCGCTCGCCGAGGGCCTGGCCCACTTCGACGGTCCGGGGGGCACGCAGGTGCCGCTCGCGGTGTCCGAGGCGGTGGCACGGACGATGTCGTCGGCGGTGTCGAACCGGCACGGGGCGTTCGCCAGCAGCCGCCGCGCCGACGCGATCGTCGACGAGGCGCGCGCCGCAGTGGCCGACCTCGTGGGCGGCGACCCCACCGGCGTCGTGCTCGGGCAGTCGATGACCGCCAACACCTACGTCATGGCCGGGGCGCTGGCACGCACCTGGGCTCCCGGCGACGAGGTGGTGCTGAGCCGGCTCGACCACGACGCCGACGTGCGCCCGTGGGTGCAGGCGGCCGAGCGCGCCGGCGCCGTCGTGCGGTGGGCCGAGGTCGACGTCGAGACCGCCGAACTGCCGGTCGAGCAGTACGCCGGGCTGATCGGCGAGCGCACCCGCCTGGTGGCCCTCACGGCGGCGAGCAACGCCACGGGCACGCGCCCCGAGGTCCGGGCCGTCGCCGACCTGGCGCACGCGGTCGGTGCCGTGGTGCACGTCGACGGCGTGCACTCGACGCCGCACCTGCCGACCGACGTCCGTGCCCTCGGCGCCGACCTCTACGCGACCTCGGCGTACAAGTGGTACGGCCCGCACGTGGGGTGCACGGTCGGCAGTCCCGCGCTGCTCGAGACGCTGCGTCCCGACAAGCTGCTGCCGAGCAGCGACGCGGTGCCGGACCGGTTCGAGCACGGCACGCCGAGCTTCGCGGCGTTCGCCGGGACGGCTGCGGCCGTCGACTGGATCGCCTCGCACGGCGCCGGCGAGACCCGCCGCGAGCGGGTGCTGTCCGCGATGGCCGCGCTGTCCGCGCACGAGGAGCAGGTGTTCGCCCGGCTGCTCGACGGGCTGTCGTCGCGCGACGACGTCACGCTGGTGGGGCGGCCGTCCCGGCGCACGCCGACGGTCGCCTTCACGGTCGACGGGCACACGCCGGCGCAGGTCGCCGAGCGGCTGGGGCAGCAGGGCGTCTGCGTCTGGGCCGGCGACTACTACGCCGTCGAGCTGATGACCGCGCTCGGCCTGCAGGAGCGCGGCGGGGCGGTCCGCGCGGGCGTGGTCTGCTACACCACCGTCGAGGAGGTCGACCGCCTGCTCGCCGCACTGCCGTAGGAGGAGGGCGCGTGGACCCCGTCGTCAGCCGGACGTGCTGGAGCGCCACCGAGCCGGTGCACGCGCAGGTGTACTTCTCGCCCGAGGCGCAGGCGGAGTACGCGGCCCTCGGCTACGACCTCGCGAGCAGCCCCGGGCTCGGCTACTTCCCCGCGCGGGCGGCCGCGCTCGGTGCGGTGCAGCCGCCGGTCGTGCTCGCGGCGTTCTTCAGCTTCTCGCCCCGTGCGGTCGAGCGGGGCATGGCCGGCGCGTGGACGACCGCGTCGCCGGAGCAGGTCCTGCAGGCACGCCTGCGCGCCGTCGATGCCGCACTGCGACGCCTGTGCGGCGACCTGCTCGACGCGCCGGAGCTGGCCGAGGCGGCGGCCCTCGCCCGCACCGCGGCGGAGGGCTGCGCCCCGGAGGGCCGTCCGCTCGCGGCGGCGCACGCCGCCCTGCCCGTGCCGGAAGCTCCGCACCTGCAGCTGTTCTGGGCCATCACCGTGCTGCGCGAGCACCGCGGCGACGGACACCTGGCGGCGCTGATGACCGAGGGGATCTCCGGGCTCGAGGCAGCCGTCATGCACGTCGTGCAGGGCGACGCCTGGACGCGCGAGCCGCTGCGGCGCTCGCGCGGCTGGTCGACCGAGCAGTGGGACGCGGCGTCCACCGGCCTGCGCGAGCGCGGGTGGCTCGACGGGACAGGAGCCTTCACCGAGCATGGCGCTGCGGTCCGCGCGCGCGTCGAGCACCTGACGGACGTCCTGGCACTGGCCCCGTGGGAGCGGCTCGGCGAGGACGGGTGCGCCCGCCTGTGCGAGCTCGTGCGTCCGCTGTCCCAGGCCGTCGTCGAGGCCGGCGGCATCGGGATCCGCTGAGGATCAGACGGAGCAGTCGAGCAGGATCTTCCCGACATGGGTGCTCGACTCCATCAGGCGGTGCGCGTCGGCGGCGCGGTCGAGCGGCAGGACGGTGTCGACGACAGGACGCACCTCGCCAGCCTCCACCGCCGGCCAGACGTTCGCCCGCACCGCTGCGACGATCGCCGCCTTCTCGTCGGCCGGCCGGGCGCGCAGCGAGGTCGCCGACACCGAGGCGCGCTTGGCCAGCAGCGCCCCGAGGTCGAGCTCGCCGCGTGCGCCGCCCTGCAGCCCGATGACGACCAGCCGACCACCGGTCGCGAGCGCGGCGACGTTGCGGGGCAGGTAGCTCGCGCCCATGTTGTCGAGCAGCACGTCGACGCCGCGCCCGTCGGTCAGCGACTGCACGACCTCGACGAAGACCTCGTCGCGGTAGCGGATCGCGCGCTCGGCACCGAGCGCCTCGGCCCGAGCGGCCTTCTCCGCCGACCCGACCGTGCACAGCACGCGCGCACCGGCGCGGGCCGCGAGCTGCAGCGCCATCGTCCCGATGCCCGACGTGCCGCCGTGGACGAGCAGCACCTCGCCGGCGCGCAGCCCGGCCAGCGAGAACACGTTCGACCAGACGGTGCAGGCGACCTCCGGCAGCGCGGCCGCCTCGAGCAGGGAGACGCCCGCCGGCACGGGCAGCAGCTGCCCGGCCGGCACCGCCACCCGGGTCGCGTAGCCGCCGCCGGACAGCAGCGCGCACACCTCGTCGCCGACCTGCCAGCCGGTCACGCCGTCGCCGAGCGCGGTCACGCGGCCGGAGCACTCGAGCCCCGGATACGGCGACGCCCCCGGCGGCGGCTCGTAGAAGCCCCTGCGCTGCAGGACGTCGGCCCGGTTGACGGCGGTGGCCGCGACGTCGACGAGCACCTCCCCGGGCCGGGCGACCGGGTCGTCGACCTCGGCGGGCGTGAGGACGTCGGCCTCGCCGTAGCGGGGCAGGGTGATGGCGCGCACGTCCCCACCCTGCCAGGCGCGCCCGGCCGCCCGGACCCGGCCCCGCAGCTGGCCGCGCGTGCAGAGCTCCACCGTCCCGCCGGGGGAGACCGCTCGCGGGCCACGGTGCGCGCCATCGGTCCGTGGGACGCCGCTCTCAGCGCGGGCGGGCCGCCCAGCGCGCTGCCGCTGCGCTGTCGGCGGTGCTGCCCGCGCGACGACGTCGTCGTGGCGCGCACGACGGTCGAGCTGTTCGGCGCGGCGCTGGTCGGCGAGCGGCTCCTCGTCGACGCGCACCGCCATCACACCGGGTGGGCGGGACCCGCCACCACGTCGCTGTCCGACCTCGGCGCTCGGCTCAGCGTGGGCGCGCAGAGCCTGCCCGACGCGTCTCAGCCGGCGAACTCCCAGTGCCACGGCTCGGGCTTGCTGCCGCCGGGCTCGGCCCACGCCGGGTGCACCCAGCCGAACCGGGCGCCGTTCGCCTGCAGCCACCGGTGCGCCTCGCTCCCGAACTGCTCGACGCCGCAGCCGAGGTCGAGGGCGACGCCGTAGCCGTGCCGGGAGGTACCGGGCACCGCCGCCAGCTCGGGCTTGCGCGCGAAGACGTCGACCTGGCGGGGATAGGAGCGGTAGGAGTCGGTGACGCACAGCGGCGTGCCGCGGTCGGCGACGGACGCGGCGGTCAACCGGCCGAAGGCGGCTGCGGCGTCGGCGCGCAGCGCGTGGCCGGGGG
>CAXTFU010000385.1:0-3657 GCA_964243385.1 uncultured bacterium
GCGCGCGGCCGGCGCCCCGTCCGGCCGGACCGTCGCCGCTCCGGGCGCTGCGCGGTCGGCGGCAGCCGCCAAGGCCCCCGCGAAGAGCGCCTCCCGGGTCGCGGCGCCGGCCAAGGCCGCGACCAAGGCCGCCAAGGCCCCCGCCACGAGGTCCGCCCGCTCCAGCTGAGCCCGGCAAGGGCCGCAGCCGCCCCCCTGCGCCGCACCAGCCCGACCGGACTGGACCGACCGGCCGCGTCGTCGGGGACGGCGGGCAGCCGGGACCCGGCTACGTGCCGACGTCGGTGCGGTCGGCGTCCACGAGCCGTCCGGACGAGAACGTCAGCGCCCAGACGCTGCCCTTCGGCGCGTCCGCGTCCGGGAGCAGCAGACCGGCGTCCCCGGCGAGCGCCGCCACCGCCGCGCCGATCACGCCGCCCTGGCTGCAGGCCACGACGGTGCGGTCCGACGCGCCGAGCTCGCACAGCCGGTCGGGCAGGCCGTCGGACCGCTCGGCGAGCGCCGCGTCGAGCTCCACCGGCAGGCCCAGCCGTGCCGCGACGGGCTCGACGGTCTGCCGGCACCGCACCGCAGGTGCGCTGCGCACGGCCGTCGGCGCCCACAGCGGCAGCAGGTCGCCGAGCGCGGCGGCCTGCCCGCGCCCGGTTCCGTCGAGCGGCCGCTCGGCGTCGTCGCCGTCCCACGCCCCGCGCGTGCCGGCGCGGGCGTGCCGCACGAGCAGGACGGTCGAGGTGCGCGTCGGCAGCGCGGCGAAGCGCTCGAGGACGCCGTCCTCGCGCCCGGCGGTGAGCCGACGCACCGCGGCGGGCACCGTCAGCCAGGCCAGCTCGTCGACCTCGTCGCTCGGGACGAACGCGCCGCCCTCCGCGGCGCGCAGCGACCACCAGCGCACCGTCTTCGCGACGTCGCGACCACGGTCGAGCACCCGGTAGCGGGTCGTCCCGAGGCCGGGACCGGCCGTGCCGGTGAACCCGGTCTCCTCGGCGACCTCGCGGACCGCCCCGGCGAGGGCGAGCTCACCGCGGTCGAGCTTGCCCTTGGGCAGCGACCAGTCGTCGTACCTCGGCCGGTGCACGACCGCCACCTCGACGCGTCCGGCCGTCTCCCGCCACAGGACGCCGCCCGCGGCCCGGACGACCGTCACACGTCCCGGCCGGCGGCGCTCGAGCTCCGCTCGCTGCTGCGGCGCATGAGATCGGACTGCATGTCCGAGCAGGGCTCGCCCTCGGCCGGGCGCTGCTCCCAGCAGCCGTCGGGCTGCAGCGCCCAGTGCCGCGTGGTCGGCGCCAGCGCGCGGTCGAGCAGGGAGTCGACCTGCTTGCGCACCACCGGGTCCTTGATGCGCACGAGGGTCTCGACCCGGCGGTCGAGGTTGCGGTGCATGAGGTCGGCGCTGCCGAGCCAGTGCTCGACCTCGCCGCCCGACGCCGGGTCGCCGAACACCATGACGCGCGAGTGCTCCAGGAAGCGCCCGACGATGCTGCGCACCGTGATGGTCTCGGACAGCCCGGGCACACCCGGGCGCAGCGCGCAGATGCCGCGGACGACCAGCTCGACCGGCACGCCGGCGCGGCTCGCGTCGTAGAGGGCGTCGATGACCGCCTCGTCGACGATGCTGTTGGCCTTGAGCCGGACGCGCGCGGGCTTCCCCGCGCGGGCGAGGTCGGCCTGCCGTCCGATGCGGTCCAGCAGCCCGGTGCGCACGCCGTGCGGTGCGACCATGAGCGTGCGGTAGCGCGTCTGGCGGCTGTAGCCGGTCAGCGTGTTGAACAGGTCGGTGAGGTCGGCGCCGACCTCGGGGTCGGCCGTCAGCAGGCCGAGGTCCTCGTAGATGCGCGCGGTCTTGGGGTTGTAGTTGCCGGTGCCGATGTGCGCGTAGCGCCGCAGCTGGCCCTTCTCCTGCCGCACGACCAGCGAGGTCTTGCAGTGCGTCTTGAGCCCGACCAGGCCGTAGACGACGTGGCAGCCGGCCTTCTCGAGCTCACGCGCCCAGCGGATGTTAGCCTGCTCGTCGAAGCGCGCGGTGATCTCGACGAGCACCACCACCTGCTTGCCCGCCTGCGCGGCGTCGACGAGGGCGTCGACGATCGGCGAGTCGCCGGAGGTGCGGTAGAGCGTCTGCTTGATGGCGAGCACGTGCGGGTCGGCGGCGGCCTGCTCGATGAAGCGCTGCACGCTCGTCGCGAACGACTCGTACGGGTGGTGCACGAGCACGTCGCCCTCGCGCAGGGCGGCGAAGATGCTGGTGGCCTTCTCACCCTCGGCCAGTCGCGGGTGCGTCGCCGGGACGAACGGGTCCTCCTTGAGGTCCGGCCGGTCCTCGCCGTAGATCTGCCACAGCGACGCGAGGTCGAGCAGCCCCGGCACCTGCACGACGTCGTCGGCGCTGATCTCGAGCTCGCGCACGAGCAGGTCCAGGACGTGGTCGTCCATGTCCTCGCCGACCTCGAGCCGCACCGCCGGGCCGAACCGGCGGCGGGCGAGCTCGCGCTCGAGGGCCTGCAGCAGGTCCTCGTCGCGGTCCTCCTCGACCTCGACGTCGGCGTTGCGGGTGACCCGGAAGACGTGGTGCGCGATGACCTCGAGCCCCGGGAACAGCTGCGGCAGGTGGATGCCGATGAGCTCCTCCAGCGGCAGCCAGCCGGTGACGCCCTCACCGGGGACGCGCACAAAGCGCTTGACGTTGTTCGGCACCTTGACCCGGGCGAAGTGCTGCACGCCGGTGCTCGGGTCGCGCACGAGCACCGCGAGGTTCAGCGACAGGCCGCTGATGTACGGAAACGGGTGGCCGGGGTCGACGGCGAGCGGCGTGAGCACCGGGAAGACCTGCGAGCGGAAGTAGTCGTGCAGCGGCGCCTGCTGCTCGGGCGGCAGGTCGCGCCACAGCACCAGACGGATGCCGCGCGCGTCGAGCGCCGGGCGCACCTCCTCGAGGAACAGCCGGGCGTGCTCGGAGGCGAGCTCCTGCGCGCGGCCGGCGATCCGCTCGAGCTGCTCGCGCACGCCGAGCCCGTCGGCGCTGCGCACGCCGAGGCCCATGCTCTGGCGGCGCTTGAGGCCGGCCACGCGGACCATGTAGAACTCGTCCAGGTTGCTGGCGAAGATCGCCAGGAACTTGGCGCGCTCCAGCAGCGGCGCGGACCGGTCGGCCGCGAGCGCGAGGACGCGGCCGTTGAAGTCCAGCCAGCTCACCTCGCGGTTCAGGAAGCGGTCCTCCGACGAGGCGAGCGGCGACGGCTCGGGCAGCGCGCCGCCCTCGGCGCCGTCCGTCGCGCGGGGGCTCGTGGGGTCGTCGGTCGGCGTCCGGGGGCCCTGCAGCTCGATGCTCACCTCACCATCGTGGCACCGCCCGGCGTGAGCGGCAGCAGGCGGACGCCCGCGGCTCAGGACCGGACGGGAGGCAGGCGCGCGAGCAGCGCCGCGGTCCGCGGACCGACGCCGAGCGCGACGGCCTCGGCGAGGTCGGACGGGGTGTCGACGTCGCGGCGCAGCGCCGGTGTCCCGGGGAGCTCGAGGGCGCCCGAGCGCAGGTGGCGCAGCCGCGAGCCGCCGCCGTACCCCGGCCCGAGGTCGGCGCCGGGCGCCGCCGCGAGCAGGGTGGTGCCGTGCCGCTCGGAGTCCGGGACGAAGGCCCGCCCGCCGGCGGGCACGGCGGCC
>CAXTFU010000386.1:0-3657 GCA_964243385.1 uncultured bacterium
GGACGGCGCTCGCGCACGTCGCGGCGCACGGCCGGCTGCGCTCGGACAACCCGCTGTTCTCGGCGCTCGTGCTCGACGACGGGCCGTTCACCGTCTACGACCTCGAGCGGCTGCGGACGGCGCCCGCGCACGTCGTGCTGGCCGCGTGCGACACCGGCCGGTCGCACAGCGTCGGCGGCAGCGAGGTGCTGGGTCTCGCCGTCGCGCTGCTGTCGCAGGGCACCGCGACGCTGGTCGCCCCGGTCGTCCCCGTCCCGGACGCCGGGACGGTCGACCTCATGCTCGGCTACCACCGCCTGCTGCGCGCCGGTCGTGCGCCGGCCGAGGCCCTCGCCCACGCGCAGCAGGCGCACGCGTCTGCGGGACCGGCCGCTCGCGCGGCCGCCGCCGCCTTCGTGTGCCTCGGCGACGGGACGCGGACGCCGCCCGCTGGCGCCGTGCCGCAGCAGCGCGACGCCGGCCTGCTGGCCACGGGATCGCTGCCCGGCTGAGCACGTCGTCGACGGTCCGCCGCCGCACGTATCAGCGCGGGCGGACGGGACTCCTGTCCTGAGGACGCCGTCGACGACCCGAGGGGCCCCTGCCATGACCCTGCTCCGCCGCCCGACCGCCGCCGTCCACGACGAGCGGCGACCTCACCGCCGGGGGCACGACCCCCGCGGCACCGCGGAGGTGCTCGTCCGCAGGGTCACCGGCTGAGCCGGGGCCGGGACCGAGGCGACGGCCGTGCACCCGACGACGACCCGCTGCGGACGCGCCGCGTGCCGGACGATCGCGGGCGCCCACGGGCGGCCGCGGGAGCGCACCCGGGCGGTACGGTCGGTGCCCCCGCCGCAGGAGGTGCCCCTCGTGGAGGCTGACCGGACCCCCGAGGCCGGACCGACGGTGACCGAGCTCGTCGAGGCCGCCGTCCGGGGCGACGAGGCCGCCTGGCACGACCTCGTCGAGCGGTACACGCCGCTCGTCAGGTCCGTGCTGCGCGGCTACCGGCTGGGGGAGGACGACCTGCGGGACGTCGCCCAGACCGTGTGGCTGCGACTGGTGGAGCACCTCGGCTCGTTGCGCGAGCCGCGCGCCCTGCCCATGTGGATCATCACCACGGTCAAGCACGAGAGCGTGCGGGTGCTCAAGGCCCGCGCTCGGACCACACCGTTCTCGGCCGTGTACGAGGACGAGGCGGACGTGCCGCAGACGGTCGACGTGGAGGACCTCGACGCCGCGCTGCTGCGCGACGAGCGGCGCAGCGCGCTGCTCGCCGCCTTCGCCGAGCTGTCGGCGCGCGACCGCGCGCTGCTCGCGCTGCTCGTGGCCGACCCGCCGGTCCCGTACGCCGACATCAGCAGCCGGCTCGGGATGCCGATCGGGAGCATCGGGCCCACCCGGGCGCGCGTGCTCGCCAGGCTGCGGGGGTCGGCGTCGCTGGCGGCGTTCGACGACAGGCAGGTCCCGGCAGCGTCCGGCACGGCGAACGAGGAGCGAGGTGGACGACGTGGCACGAGGGTGGGGAGATGACGAGGCGCTGCTGGCCGAGCTGGGGCTGGCACTGCGGCACGCCGGGACGGCGCCCGACACGGTGGAGGTGGACGGCAAGGCGGCCTGGGCCTGGCGCGGGATCGACGCCGAGCTCGAGCTCGCGTCGCTCGTGCTCGACTCGTCCGTGGACGAGGCGGCTGCGGTGCGCGGGGCGGGACCGAGGCTGCTGGTCTTCGACGGCGGCACGGTGTCGCTGGAGGTCGAGGTCGGCGACGACGCGCTGCTCGGCCAGCTGCTGCCGCCGGTGACGGGCGAGGTCGCGCTGGTCGCCGCGGACGGCTCCGAGACGACGGTGCGCACCGACGAGGTGGGCTGCTTCGCGCTGCCGCTCCCGTCCGGCCCGGCCCGGCTGCGGGCCCGCACGCCGCAGGGCGACCTGCTCACCGACTGGCTGGCGCTGTAGCTCGGGCCTCCCAGTTCGTGATCGACTGCTCAGCGCACTGGACAGGTCACGGTCGGTCACGGCATGCTCTCTGGGTCGTCCTGCCGGTGGACTCACCGCGGAGGTCTGGGCCTGCGAGCCGTGCTGTTCCCTCGGCGGAAGGGGCCGGCAGGACGACCGGAACGAGGACGTGCTCGCACGTCAGGCAGGAGCACGTCGAGGTCGGGCACGTCGGGGTCGGGGCACGTCGGGGTCGGGACGGGTCGGTCGGGCGGCTGGCATGCTCTGCGGGTGCTCGAGCTCCTGCGGCGCGCCGGCGCCGTCCTGCTGACCGGTGCCGCCCTGCTCCTGCTCCGAGCGGGGCCGGCCCTCGCGCACGGCCAGCTGGCCGAGGCGCTGCCGGCCGACGGGAGCGCGACGGACCGGCCGGTCGACGTCGTGACGCTGTGGTTCACCGAGGCGCCCGGACCGACGGCGACCTTCGTGGTGACCGCCCCGGACGGCTCGCAGGTGCAGGCGGCGTGGCGTCCGGGGGAGGACAAGGTCCTCGAGGTACCGGTGCAGGAGCTGAACCGGGTGAACGGCGTCTGGACGCCGAGCTTCTACGACACGGGGTACGGCGTCGACGTCCCGCTGACGCACCTGCCGGCCGGCGGCCGGTACTCGGTGGCCTACCGCAGTGTCGCGTCCGACGGCGAGGCGGTCACCGGCACGACGACGTTCACCTACCGCGGCTCGCCGAGCACCCCGTCCGCTGACCGGCAGACCTCGCCCGGCGGGGCCGTCGACCCGACCGTGGACGTCCCCGAGCCGACGCCCGTGACCCCGCGCACGGCGACGGACCCGCCGCCCGCACGGGTGCTCGCACCGGTCGCTCCCGCCGAGGGGCAGGCCGCCGCGCCGCAGCCGTCGTCCGGCGGATCGTCCGCCACGCCCGTGCTGGTCGGCGGACTGGCCGTGGTCCTGGCGGCGAACGTCGGCTGGCTCGCGGTCCGGCGCGCCCGCCGCTCGGGACCCGCCTCGGCCGGGCCGACGCGCTGAGCGACCCGGTCAGGCGCTGACCAGCCCGGAGCGCAGGCCCCCGGCCCCGTCGACGCTGCGTGCGCCTCACCCCTGCGGTCCGCAGCAGACGGGAGACGTGCGTCAGGCACGGCGTGCCGTCGTCCCCGGCCACACCGGAGGCCTCGACGTGCCCCGGACCGTCCGCCAGCGCCAGCGCCAGCGCCGGCGAGCGGCGCTGCTGCCGCAAAGGCGCGACGGCTGGAGCGGCGCTGGGCCTCGGCCCCGCCACGCTCACGACGTGTGCAGCACCGTCACCAGCGCCCCGCGGACGGCGGGCAGGCTGTCGAGAACCCCCTCGTGCGACGCGGTCCCCCGGCCGCACGGGCAGCCGGCGTGCCCGCCCGCACACGTCCTGATCGCGGACGCGACGCGATGGCCGCGCCCACGCGAGACCTCGGCCCGATGACGATCAGGACGTGTGCAGCGCCGTCGGCGCGCCCGGCGGGCAGCGGTCGGCTGACGCGAAGTAGCCCGTGCGGCGGTCACCCGGCCGCCGCACGGGCGGCGAGGGGCCCGCCCGCACACGTCCTGATCGCGGACGCGTCTCGACGGCCAGGGCCACGCGGGGCGTCGGCCCCGTGACGATCACGACGTGTGCAGCGCCGTCGGGAGCGCCCGGCGGACGGCGGACGCGTCTCGACGGTCAGGGCCACGCGGGGCGTCGGCCCCGTGACGATCAC
>CAXTFU010000387.1:0-3611 GCA_964243385.1 uncultured bacterium
GGACCGGAGGTGGTCGCACCAGGCGCACCCGCGGCTCGGGACCGGCGGGAAGAGCAGGTCGGGATCGCCGCCCTCGGCCCACCGGTCGGTGGCGCGGACAGCCGCGTCGGCGATCGCCTCCGCCCGCTGCACGTGCTGCTGCAGCGACGTGGCCGTGTGCTCGACGCCGACGACCCGCCCGCTCGGCAGGTGGTGCAGCTCGACGCGGGTGCAGCGGCGGCGCAGCGTGCGTGCCGCCGCGACGGCGTAGAGGGCCAGGCTGAGCGAGCCGCGCACCTGCTCGTCGTCGGGCAGCGAGCGCCCGGTCTTGTAGTCGACGACCACGAGCTCGTCGCCGCGCAGGTCGAGCCGGTCGATGCGCCCGCTGAGCGCGAGCCGGTCGGTGCGCGCGGTCACGGTCCGCTCGACGCCGACCGGCTCGTCCGTCGGGTCGAGGCTCGCGGCGTACCGCTCGACCATGCCGCCGACGCGCTCCCGCCAGCGCCGGGACTGCTGGGCGTCGGCGAAGCCGTCGGGGACCTCGCCGTGGCGCGGCCACGCCCGCTCGAGCGCCGTGCGCGCCGTCGCCGCCGAGCGGCGCTCGACCGGCTCGCTCCACCACCGGGCGAGGGCGAGGTGGACGACCGCGCCGACCGTCGTGTGCGCCCAGGCCTGGCCCCGGTTCGCGGTGCGGTCCAGGTAGGTCAGCCGGTAGCGGCGCGGGCAGTCCGCCCACGTCGACAGCCGTGACGGCGTGCACGCGAACAGCCGCTGCGGCATGCCCTCGAGGCCGAGCTGCTCCGGCACGGGACTGGTCACCGGACCATCCTGCCCCGGGAGGCCGGACCGGCCCGGGGAGGAGGCGGCGGCTGTGGACGGGTGTGGGGCGGCTCAGGTCGGTGCCAACGACCGGTTCGGGGCTGCCCGGCCTGGCTCAGGGCGGCCCGGCCGGGCTCGGCCTGCCTCCGGGCGGGACGAGACGGTGTTCCCGACCGGCTCGGCACTGCCCGGCCTGGCTCGGCCTGCCTCCGGGCGGAACGAGACGGTGTCCCCGACCGGCTCGGCACTGCCCGGCCTGGCTCGGGCGGCCCAGCCTGGGCCGGCCCGACGCCGGGCGGGCCGGACGGCCGGGTGCTCCCGCCCGGCTCGACAACGCCCCCCGGCCGGTGGCGGGGGTGCGACGGCTTGGTGCTCAGGACCGGCTCGCCGTTGCTCGGCCCAGTCTCGGAGGCCGGCTCTGCCCGGCCATGCTACGGGCGGCGTCACCGTGGAAGGGGTCATGGCCATGTGCGTCCAGCTCGATGCAGCCGAACTGTGCGACACCGGTGCGGCACGTCATTGGGACGTGCGCACGGCTGACTCGTGTCGGGCCGTGGGGTGAGGGCCTGGACAGTGCAGGTCGCGTGCATCGACGTCCGACAGAACGCTGCGGTTGTCCACACCCTGGACTGCCAGATCCGCTCCTGCACAGCAGGTTTCGCCGCTCAGGATTGTCGGAGGTCGGTGCCAGACTGCTCGTATGACGCCGACGACAGCAGCCCTCGCGCCGCTCGTCGACGCCCTCGTCGCCCAGCCCCTGACCGACGTTCCGGTGGTGGTGTTGCAGGAGCAGATCCGTGCCCTGACGCCGCTCGTCGGGCGGCTCGACGGCTGGCTGGCGGCCGCAGCCGCACAGGTCCACGCGGCGTCCGGTGGGACCGTGCCTCGCGAGGACGGCAGTGCGCAGACCGTCGCGTCCTGGCTGGCCGACGTCCAGCAGTCCACCCCGAGAGCCGCCGGCCGGCAGCTCAGGACGGCGACGGCGCTACGCGGCCTGCCGCTGCTCGACGACGCCGTCCTGGACGGACGGCTCACCCCGGACAAGGCAGCGATCCTGACCCGCCTGGTCGGGAAGATCGACGACGACGCGCTGCTGGCCATGCAGCCGCAACTGCTGACCGTCGCCGAAGCGTGCGACCCCGAACAGCTCGCCGCCTACGTCCGCGGCCAGATCGCGACGCACTGCGAACCCGCCCTGGAAGCAGACGAGCAGCGCGGACAGGACCGGCGGCTCTGGCAGCACACCCGCGACGCCGACGGCACGCTGCGCGGCCGGTTCGTCATCTCCGCCGAAGACAGCGAACCCGTCCTGACCGTCCTGGAGGCGCTGTCCCGCAAGCAGGGCACCACCGACCTCCGCTCCGTCGCGCAGCGCCGCGTCGACGCCCTCGTCGACGTGTTCGGGCAGGTCCTGCGGCACGGCGAGCTCCCCGACTCCGGCGGCCAGCGCCCGCAGCTCGCCTACGTCGTGCCCGCCGACTGGGCCGCCCGCAACGCCGAAGCAGAAGCCTGCACCGCCTGCGGACCACGCTGCGCCGCGCACCAGCCGCTCACCTTCACCGACACGACCAACGCCGACGCCACCGGCCACGGCACCCCAACCGACAAGGCGTGCGCGACCGGAGCGTGGTCTGGGCCGCAGACGCGCAGCCGCATCGAAGCCCTCCTGTGCGACGCCCGCATCACCCGCGTCCTGCTCGACCCGTCCGGGCAGGTCGCCCGGCTCGAAGCGCTGCACGACAGCATCACCACCGCACAACGCCGCGCCCTCGCCGCCCGCGACCGAGGATGCGCCGCCCGGCACTGCACCCGAGCAGCAGCCGTCTGCGACGCCCACCACCTCATCCACCGCGAACACGGCGGACCGACGACCCTCCACAACCTCGTGCTCCTGTGCCGACGCCACCACGTCCTGTGGCACCTCGGCAGGCTCACCCTCCGACAGCTCGTCGTCCCCTGGCTCGACCAACCACCAGCACCCGACTGGGCCGACCTGCTCTCCAACGCCTCATGACACGCCTCGGCATGCGCACCTCGGATTCGACGCTGCGGGTCGACGGCGCCGAAGGGGCGCCCTGGGCGACCGCTGAAGTGGCCGACCTCGGCGGCGCCTCGCTTGCGCGTCGGTCGACCCGATGGTCGACCGTGCCGGTCGCGACGCCACCGTGCCTGATGCTCACAAGGTGCCGTCGGCGTCGCGGGGCGTGCTGCCAGAGCCGCCGGGCCTGGCCGCACTGATCACCGGCGTCGAGGGCTGGTGTCGCCAGCACCGACCGGACGAGCCCGTCCAGGACGTGCCGTCCCGACCGCTCAGCGCAGGTCAGTCCCCGCCGCCGCCACCGCCGCCACCGCCGCCACCGTCGCCACCACCGCTGTCTCCGCCGCCCCAGCCGCCGCCGTCTCCGCCGCCCCAGCCGCCGCCGTCGCTCCAGCCACCGCCGCCGTCACCCCAACCACCGCCGCCGCCGCTGTCACCCCAACCACCGCCGCCGCCGCTGTCACCCCAGCCGCCGCCGTCACCCCAGCCGCCGCCCGAGGAGTCGCCCCACCCGCCGGAGGAGTCGCTGTAGCCGCCGTCGCCCACGCCGCCACCCCAGCCGTCGTCGTAGCCGGTGTCGCCCCACGCGTCGTCGCCCCAACCGGGACCGTAGCCGTCGTCGTAGAGGCCGTCGCCGTACATCGCACCGGCCATCAGGCCGCCGAGGGCGAAGCCGCCGAGCCCGCCGAGGATGAAGCCGCTCGGCCAGAACGGGGAGTCGTACCAGCCGCCCGGGACGTAGCGCCCGCCGTAGGCGCCGCCCGGGAACCAGTGC
>CAXTFU010000388.1:0-3546 GCA_964243385.1 uncultured bacterium
GTGCCGCAGCCGCCGGACACCGGGACCGGCACCGCGCCCGGCAGCACCGGCGCCGGGACGCCCGCCTGACGCAGGCCGCCTGCCGGACCCAAGCCTCACGGGACGGCCGTGTCGCAGGCCGCCTCCCGGACGCCCGCCTGACGGGACGGCCGGTGTCGCAGGATGAGGGTGCTCGCGCCGGCGTCCGGCGCACCGCGGACAGGAGGGGCGCGTGCAGGGGTCCCGGCGGCTCGCCCGCCGCGCGGCCGCCGTGGGTGGGCTGCTGGCGGTCGTCGCCTGCTCGTCCGGCGCCGCACCCGAGGCTGCGGCGCCGGCAGCCCCGTCGTTCGCGCCCCCGTCCGCGCCCCCGACCGCGCCCAGCCCGGCGCCGTCGCCCGTGCGGCTCGACCTGACCGCGCTGGAGCGCGAGTCCGCCTCGCGCATCGGCGTCTTCGCCGTCGACACCGGCACCGGCAGCACCGTCGAGCACCGGGCCGACGAGCGCTTCGCGTACGCCTCGACCGTCAAGGCGCTCGCGGCGGGCGCGGTGCTCGCCGACACGACCCCGGCCGAGCTCGACGCGGGAGTGCGGTACGACGCCGACGACCTCGTCGCGAACTCGCCGGTCTCGGAGCAGCACGTCGTCATCGGCCTGCCGCTGCGCGCGCTGGCCGAGGCTGCGGTGACCGTCAGCGACAACACCGCGGCGAACCTGCTGCTCGAGCGGCTCGGCGGTCCTGAGGGCCTGCAGGCGGCGCTGCGCGCGCTCGGCGACGACGTGACCGACCCGGCGCGCCCCGAGCCCGAGCTGAACGAGGCGCGGCCGGGCGACGTGCGCGACACGAGCACCCCGCGGGCCCTCGCCGCCGACCTGCGCGCCTACCTGCTCGGCGGCGCGCTGGACGCCCACGACCGGGCACTGCTCGACGGCTGGTTGCGCGCCAGCACGACCGGCGCCGACCTCGTCCGCGCCGGCGTCCCGGCCGGCTGGGACGTCGGTGACAAGTCCGGCACGGGCGGCTCCGGCACGCGCAACGACCTCGCCGTGCTGCGTCCGCCCGGCGGCCGGGCGCCGGTCGTCCTGGCCGTGCTCACCACGCGCGACCGCCTCGGCGCCAGACCGGCGGACGGGCTCGTCGCCGAGGTCACCCGTCAGGTGATCGCCGCCCTCGAGCCGTGAGCCGGAGTGGGACGCTCGTGCCCATGAGCCGCCTGTCGCAGGTCGACCTCACCGCGAGCCTCGGCAAGAAGGAGGCGGAGGAGCGGCTCGACCGCGCGGTGCACCGGCTGCTGCACCTGCGGCTGCTGCTCGGCGGGCAGATCGCCGAGCACCGCCTCGGGCCGCCGCTGTGCGTGGTCTTCGAGGGCTGGGACGCCTCCGGCAAGGGCGGCGCCATCAAGCGGCTCGTCTCGCCGCTGGACCCGCGGCACGTGCGCGTCGCGCAGTTCGCCGCCCCCACGCACGACGAGAAGCGGCACCACTTCCTGTGGCGGTTCTGGCCGGCGCTGCCGGGCTGGGGAGGCTTCGCCGTGCTCGACCGGTCCTGGTACGGGCGGGTGCTCGTCGAGCGGGTCGAGGGCTTCGCCACCCCCGAGCAGTGGTCGCGCGCCTACGAGGAGATCGCCCAGTTCGAGCGGACGCTCACCGCCGAGGGCATGATCCTGGTGAAGTTCTGGATGCACGTCTCCGAGGACGAGCAGCTGGCCCGCTTCCAGAGCCGCGCGCACGACCCGCTGCGGGCGTGGAAGCTCACCGACGAGGACTGGCGCAACCGCGAGCAGCGGCCGGCCTACGAGGCCGCCGTCGAGGAGATGCTCGAACGCACCGACCGGCCCCGGGCGCCGTGGCACGTCGTCCCGGGCGACTCGAAGCGGCTGGCCCGCGTCCACGTCGTCGAGACCGTCTGCGAGGCCGTCGAGTCCGAGCTCGTCTCCCGCGGGTACGACCTCGACCTGCCCTCCGGCGACGAGCCGCAGGCCGCGACCGGCGGCTAGACACCCCACGGCTGTAGCGCGTCAAGCCGCGGCGAGGTCGGTGTTGTGTGAGGTCCAGGCCAGTGTTTCGTCGTAGTGCTGGCGGGTGTCGAGGCAGTGGTGGAGCTGGCCCAGGAGCTTGCTGGCGAGGCGGCGTAGGGCGGCGTTGTGCTTGTCGCCGGCTGCGCGGCGGGTGTCGTAGTACAGCCGAGCGCCCGGGCTCTTGGTCAGGGCGCTGAAGGCCCATAGGTAGCAGGCGTCGGCGAGGCGCTTGTTGCGGATGTGCCGGGCCAGGACGGTGCGGCTGCGTCCGGAGGCGCGGGTGATGGGGCTGGTGCCGGCGTAGTTGCGGCGGCTGGCAGCATCAGCGAAGCGGGTGCGGTCGTCGCCGAACTCGCTGAGCACCCGGGCGCCGAGGACGAGACCGAGTCCGGGAAGACTGTCGATGATCTCGGCGTCCGGGTGGTGCTCAAAAGACGGTTCGAGGGCCTTCTGCAGGTCACGGACGGCCTGGTCGGCGCCGCGGAGCGCGACGACGAGCGCTGCTGCGGCTGCGCCCATGGCTTGCTCGACCGGCTCGGGCTGCCGCAACTGTTCGACGGTGAACACGTCGACGAGCCGGGCGGCGTCGGCGGGACGGGTTCCGCGGCCGGCCGCGTGCAGCAGGTCGACGAGGTTCGCCCGCGTCAGCTCTGCCGCTGTTCGAGGAGTCGGCGCCGCCGCCAGGACCGTCAGCGCGGTGCGGCTGGTCAAGTCCGGGAACGCCTGCAGCGCAGCGGGGAAGTACTCGCGCAGCAACGACCGGAGCCGGTTCGCGGTCTGCTGCCGGTGCCAGACCGCGTCCTGGTGCGCCCGGGCGAGCACCCTGACCGCTGCGAGCTCGACGGTGTCGGCAGGCAGCGGACGGTGAGCATGCCGGTCGGTCCTCAGCAACTCGGCAAGCACCAACGCGTCCCCCGGATCGGACTTCGCGCCCGACACGGCACGTCGGTCGCGGTAGCGACTCACCGCCTTCGGGTTGATCGCGAACACCCGATGCCCTGCGGCGCGCAAGGCCGCGACGAGCAGACCCCGGTCGGTCTCGATCGCGATGTCCAACGGGGCGAAGGTGTTGCTGCCGCTGTGCTCGGCGAACAGCGCCGTGAGCTCGCTGAAGCCGTTCACGTCGTCGCTGACGCGGCGCTTGGCCAGCAACCGGCCCTGAAGGTCGACGATCGCGACGTCGTGATGACGCTCGGCCCAGTCGATGCCGCAGAAGACTTCCTCCAACGTGTCCTCCCTGTTCGTCCGACGAGTCGGAGCCGAGGAGGCTGCGCGGCGACCTAATGGACAGCGCTCGAGGCGCGACACCCCACCAGCCGACAGCAGACTCCAGCGACCGGCGGGGTCACGTTCTAGCCGTAGCGATCACGTCGCAGGGCCTTGCAGTGGTGTCCCCGCCGGCGGCTCAGGTCGCAGACAACCGCAAGATCAAGGCCGCGGCGGCTGCGGGCCCATTAGACTCGAGGGCTCCGGGAGGGCTCGCCTAGAGGCCGATGGCGGCGGTCTTGAAAACCGCTAGGGGTGCAAGCTCCTCGTGGGTTCGAATCCCAC
>CAXTFU010000389.1:0-3530 GCA_964243385.1 uncultured bacterium
GGCGAAGGCCGCACCGAGCGCGCGGGCGACCTCCACGTCGAGCTCCTGCGGCACCAGGCCGCGGACGTCGTAGGCCTTGACGATCGTGGAGAGGTCGCGGGTCACCGTCACGAACCTAGGGCTTGTGCTTCTGGGCCTTGCCGAGGACCGTCGCGATGTCGAGCTCCAGGCCACCCTGGCGCCAGGACTTGCTCTCGCAGGTGTGGCAGCTGGCGAAGTCGACCGACGAGCCGTCGGTCAGGGTCATGGTGATGGCGGTGACCTTCGTCCCCGCGCAGCGGTCGCAGACGGCCAGGCTGCTGGTGGGGGTGGTGACGAGCGACATGGGACCTCCAGGACGGGGCGGGCTTCGCACCCCCTCTGTCGACCGTGGTCGCGCGTTCATGAGCCGACGTCGTTGCACGGCGCACGACCTGCTCCGCGGCGGCGGTCGCGGACCGTGCGCGAGGGCCGGTCAGAGCCGTCACGGGGTGGGGGTGTCAGGGCCGGTCCGGCGTCAGGGCCTGTCCGGTGTCAGGGCCTGCTCAGGGTCAGGGCGTGGGGAGGGCGCGCAGGTGCCCGCGCCGGCCGGTCCCGGCCTCCGCCGGTCCGGCGGGCTCGCCCGACGGCGCCGGACGGGCCGCCTCGCGGACGGCGTCGGCGAGCGCCTCGAGGTCGTCGCTGCTGCGCCGGCTGACGACGTCCGGGTGCTCGGCCTCGTGCCGGACGACCTCCCAGCCCCGGGGGGCGGTCAGGCGCGCGGCGTGCTCGTCGCACAGGTCGTAGCAGTGCGGCTCGGCGTGCACCGCGAGGGGCCCGACGACGGCGGCCCGGTCGGCGTAGACGTAGGTGAGGGTCGCCACAGCGGGACGGGCGCACGCGGTGCGCGAGCAGCGTCGGCCAGGACTCACGGGCGGGGACGTTAGCCGCCCGAGCCTCCGCCGACCAGCGACGCGCCGGGCCTCCCGGTCCGCGCGGGCCCGCGTCGCTACTGTGCACGGGGTGGACTCGCACGCGGTGGACGATGCGCCGACCGAGCGGCCGGCCTCGCGCCGGCGGCGGGACCGCCACGGCCGGGGCCTGCGCGGCCCGCTGGTGCCGGTGACGGTGAACGTCGGCGGACGCGACGTCCGCGTGCCGGCCGCGCAGACGCGCGGCGAGCGCTTCGACGACCTGGTGCTCGACGCGGTCGAGGAGCTCGAGCACCGCTGGGGACGAGAGCTCGAGGGCGTGGAGTTCGCGGTCGAGGACGTCCCGGCCGTCCCGCTCGGGACCGACCTGGCGCTGGACGACGACGTGCTGGTGGACGACACGGCCGGCGGCGCGGTGCCGCTGGGACGGCTGCTGCCGGCCGGCGTCGACGGCCGCGGACGGCCGACCGCGCCGCGGGTGGTCGTCTACCGCCGGCCGCTCGAGGCCCGGGCGGCGGACCGCACCGACCTCGCCGACCTCGTGCACGACGTGGTCGTCGACCAGGTCGCCCGGTTGCTGCAGCTCGACCCGGACGAGGTCGACCCGCCGGACTGAGGCGCCGGACCGACGCGCCGGACCGGGCCGACGTGCTGGGGCGCCGCCGGACTCGGGGCGCCGCCGGACTCGGGGCGCCGCCGGACTCGGGGCGCCGCAGGACTGCGGCGCCGGACTAGCCGGCGGCGCGCTTGAGGCGACGGCGCTCGCGCTCGGACAGCCCGCCCCAGATGCCGAAGCGCTCGTCCTGCCCGAGGGCGTACTCGAGGCACTCCCCCTTGACCTCGCAGCCGACGCAGATGCGCTTGGCCTCGCGGGTCGAGCCGCCCTTCTCCGGGAAGAAGGCCTCGGGGTCGGTCTGGGCGCAGAGGGCCTGCTCCTGCCAGGACAGCAGCCCGCCGTCGTCGTCCCCCAGGGCGGCCAGGTAGATCGGCTCGCTCGTCATCTCGTCTCCTCAGACCAGATCGATGGGCGGAGCGGCGGCTGCCGCCTCGCGGGTGTCACCGTGCAGAACAGCCACCGGCCGGCTGCGCGGGGGGAACGACACACATGGAATTACACGCGTGTCCTGCGCCTGAGTCAAGCGTGGAGGGTGGTAATCGGGACGACGCGCGGACGTGGTACACAGTCACCCCGCGAAATCAGGGCGCTCCGCAGCGTGATCGCCAGGACCGGCACCGGACGGGCCCGGAGCCGGAGCGGCGGCGTCCAGCGCGACGTCGACGCTCGGCGCCTCCGGCATGGCGTCCAGGCGCCCCCGGCCCGGACGCGGTGCCGCAGCCCCTGCCCGCGCCGACGCCGTGCGCCGGCGCTTCGGGCCGTCGGAGCCCGGCGCCGCGTCCCCGGACGCCACACGCGCGGGCGGCTGCACATCGGCCGCCCTCCCTGGCGCGGTGCGCACGGGCCGCGCGGCGGACGTGCGTGCCGGTGCTGATTCGGCTGCTGGTGCTGATTCGGCTGCTGGTGCTGGTGTCGCTGCCGGCGCTCGTGTCACTGCCGGCGCTCGTGTCGCTGCCGCTGCCGGTGCCGGTGCCGGTGCCGGTGCCGGTGCTCGTGCTGGTGTCGCTGCCGGCGCTTGTGCCGCTGCGGGCGCTCGTGTCGCTGCGAGCGCCGGTGCCGGTGCCGGACGGACGGTGGTGGCCCCGCGCGACCCAGGAGCGGACACGGTCGACCCAGTCCCGGCCTGCCGCCCCGCCGGGCCGGCGGCCGGTCGTGCGGCCGCAGGGGACGGCGGCGCAGCGGGAGCTCCGGCCGCTCGGGCGGACGCCGCCGGTGACGCCGCGCCGGCCGGACGCCGCCCCGGACCCGGCACGACGACCACCCCGGGCCCACCGGCGGACTTCGGACCGTCCGGGCCGGCCGTGCGCGTGCTGACCCCTCGCGCCGGCCCGGGCACCTGCTCCTGCACGCGCGCCGCTCCGAAGGTGCCCCGCTGCCGTCCGTGCCCCTGCGCGGCCCCATCCGGCGACCGCTCCCCCGGAGCCCGCCGCACGGTCCCCGGGGACGGCACGGCGGGCGCCGCCAGCGGCGCAGGCGCGAGCTCTGGGCGGGCGAGACCGGGTGGCACAGGGTCCGCGTGCCCGGGCTTCGCGTGTCCAGGGGCAGCAAGCACGGAGCTGCTGCGGGAGGGGTCGTGGCGCACGCGGTCGGGGTGCACGGGGTCGGGGTCCACGGGGTCGGGGTGCACGGGGTCCGGGCGTACGGCGGCGGACTGCGCGGGGTCCGGGTGCTCGGCGGCGGTGTGCACGGCGGCGTCTGGCCGCGCGACAGCATCAGCGGCGTCCGGGAGCAGCGGTGCCCCTGGTCCCGTCCGGGGCGCCGTCAGCTCCGCGGTGCCGAGATCCAGGGCTGCCGGCTGCACGGCCTCAGCCGCCAGGGCATGAGCCCCTGCGGCACCCGTCCCTGCTGCCCTCGTCCCGGCGGCACCCACCCCGTCCTCAGCCATCCCCGTGGCGCCAGCGCCTCCGGCACTGACCCCGGCGACGCCGGCGCCTGCACCCAGTCCTGCGGCACCCGCCGGCACGTCCTCAGCAGCGGAACCCACGGCCCCCGACCCACCGCCCTGCGCCGCAGGAGTGCCGCCC
>CAXTFU010000390.1:0-3519 GCA_964243385.1 uncultured bacterium
GGACGGCTTCCTGTTCGTCGTCGACTGCAAGAAGGCCCTCATCATCCGCGGCGGCTACAACGTCTACCCGCGCGAGGTCGAGGAGGTGCTGTACGAGCACCCCGCCGTCGCCGAGGCCGCCGTCATCGGCCGGCCCGACCCCAAGCTCGGTGAGGAGGTGCTCGCCTTCGTCGCCCTCAAGCCGGGCGCGAGCGCCGAGCCGTCCGAGCTCGTCGGCTTCTGCAAGGAGCGCCTGGCCGCCTACAAGTACCCCCGTGAGGTGCGGGTGGTCGCCGAGCTGCCGAAGGGCGCGACGGGCAAGATCCTCAAGAAGGAGCTGCGGAGCTGACCGACGCCTCGAGCGTGCTGCGCAGCGCGACGGGCGTCCGGCCCAGCAGCATGCCGAGGGTCGGGTCGGCGGCGGCGAAGTCGCCGCGCCGGGCGGCGACGAACAGGCCCATGAGCATGTCGGCGGCCTGCTCCGGCACGCGCTGCAGCAGGTCGGCGCGGTACTCGTCGTCGGGGACGACGATCCGCTGCACGGGCCGGCCGAACAGCTCGGACGCGATCGCGGCGACGCCGGCCATGTCGACGGCCTCGGCCGCGACGAGCGGCGGCGTGCGGCCGTCCAGGGCGTCGGCCGTCAGCGCGACGGCCGCCGCCTCGGCGAGGTCGGCGTGCGTCGTCCAGGCGACGGGCCCGTCCTCGGGCAGCCGCAGCTCGCCGGTCCGGGCGGCGCCGGAGCGGCTCAGCAGCTGGGCGGCGAAGGACGCGTAGAAGCCGTTGCGCAGCGCCGTGAAGGGCACGCCGCAGTCGGCGAGCGCCTGCTCGGTCTCGGCGTGGTCGGGCATGGGCGGGAACGCCGACGTCGGCTCGGCGCCCATGTGGCTGGTGTAGACGATGCGCTCCGCGCCCGCCTCGACCGCTGCGGCGATGGCGGTGCGGTGCTGCTCGACGGCGTCGTCGCCGGTGCTGGCGGCCGAGACGAGCAGGACCGTGCTCGCACCCTCGAAGGCGTGCGCGAGGCTGCCGGCGTCGGCGAAGTCGCCGCGCCGCACGCGGACGCCGCGCTCCTGCAGGGCGCGAGCCCGCTCCGGGTCGCGGACGCTGACGCCGAGCTCGGCTGCGGGCACGCGTGCCAGCAGCTGCTCCACGACGAGGCTGCCGAGCTGGCCGGTGGCTCCGGTGACGATGATCATGTTGAAGTGCTCCTGAGGTTGTTGGCGTTGCTACGTCCAAGACGCTAGCGGCGCTACGGACCACCGTCAACAGGAGGGCGTTAACATCGCTCCATGACTCGGGCACTGACGGAGGCGGCGACCGACACGGTCGTCGAGGGGACGCGCGAGCGCATCGTCGCGGCGGCCGCGCGACTGCTCGAGGACGGCGGCCGCGCGGCCGTCTCGACCCGCGCGGTGGGCGCCGCCGCGGGCGTCCAGGCCCCGACGATCTACCGGTTGTTCGGCGACAAGCTGGGCCTGCTGCACGCCGTCGCGACCGACGGCCTCGCGCGCTACCTGGCCGGCACGCCCGCCCGCGTGCAGTCGGACGACCCGGTGGCCGACCTGCGGGCCGGGTTCGACGCGCACGTCGCGCTCGGCCTGGCGCAGCCCGCCCTCTACGCGCTGCTGTTCGAGCAGCCCGAGCCCGGTCGTCCCTCACCGGCGGCGCGCGCCGCCTCCGACGTGCTGGCGCAGCTCGTCCACCGCATCGCCGAGGCCGGACGGCTGCGCGTGCCGGAGGCGCGCGCCGCGCAGCTGCTGCAGGCGACCGGACGCGGCACCACGCTGACGCTGCTCGCCCTGCCCGAGGACGAGCGCGACCCCGGGCTGGCCCGCACCGCCCGCGAGGCCGTCGTCGCCGCGATCACCACGGACGCCGGCCCGGCGGCGACGCCGACCGAGGACGTGGTCACCGCGGCCGTCACCCTGCGCGCCCTGCTCCCGCGGGCGCAGGTGCTCACCGCCCCCGAGCGCGCGCTGCTGCACGAGTGGCTCGGTCGCCTGGCCGCGTCGGGCTGAGCCCGAGGGCCCCTGTCTGCCCGCACCGACGTCCACAGGCCCGGTCGACGTCGGCACCGACAGACCTGCGCCGCCCCGACGCGCCGCGGCTCGCCCACAGGTCGTCGTGGCGGGGCTCCCTGACGCCCGGCGGCGGCTAGCGTGGCCCGGCGTGACCGGGGTCCGCGCGAAGAAGGCGCTCGCGGCGCTCGACGCCGCGCTCGCCGCCGTGCCGGGCTCGCAGGAGCGACCGGGGCAGCGCGCCATGGTCGAGGCGGTCGCCACCGCGCTGAGCTCCGGCGAGCACCTGCTCGTGCAGGCCGGCACCGGCACCGGCAAGTCCCTCGGCTACCTCGTCCCGGCGCTGGCGTCCGGCAAGCGGGTGATCGTCGCGACCGCGACCAAGGCCCTGCAGGCGCAGCTCGTCGACAAGGACCTGCCGCGGCTCTGCGCGGCGCTCGAGCCCGTCCTCGGGCGGACGCCGACGTACGCGCTGGCCAAGGGCCGCGGCAACTACCTGTGCCTGCAGCAGGCCAACGGCGGTCCGGGCGCGCGCCAGGACGAGCCCGAGTCGCTGTTCGACGGGCCGGCGTCGTCGCTCGGGACGCAGGTCGTCCGGCTGCGCGAGTGGGCCGAGGACACCGCCACGGGCGACCGCGACGAGGTCCCGTTCCCGGTCACCGACCGCGCCTGGCGGCAGGTGTCGGTCAGCGCGCGCGAGTGCCTGGGCAGCAAGTGCCCGAGCCGCGTCGACTGCTTCGCCGAGCTGGCGCGCGAGGCGGCCAAGGAGGCCGACGTCGTCGTCGCGAACCACACGCTGCTGGCGCTCGACGTCTTCACCGGCGTCCAGGTGCTGCCCGAGCGCGACGCCGTGGTGCTCGACGAGGCGCACGAGTTCGTCGACTCCGTCACCGACGCGCTGTCGCACGAGCTGTCGAACGGCGAGGTCCGTCGCGCCGTCGCCAGCGCCGCCGAGCTCGTGGCGATCACCACGTCGGACCGGCTCGAGCAGGCGCGCGACGGCCTCGAGGGCGTGCTCGGGCAGCTGCAGCCCGGCTGGATCCAGCAGCTCGACGGCTACGCCCTCGACACGATCGCGCTGCTCGGCCGCACCGCCGTCGAGGCCTGCGGCGAGATCACCCGCGACATGGCGAACGACGAGGACGTTCAGGACGACGACGTCGAGCTGGCCCGGCGCGAGCGGGCCAAGGCCGCGCTCACCGCGGTCGCCGAGGCGGCCGACGAGCTCAGCAGCCCGTCGGTGTCGTCCGCCGTCTACGCCACGGCCGACGGCGCGAGCACCCGGCTGCGCGTCTCGCCGCTGCGGGTCGGCGGCGCGCTCGGCGCCCGGCTGTTCGGCGACACCACGGTCATCGCGACGTCCGCGACGCTCACGCTCGGCGGCTCGTTCCGGCACGCCGCCGGGCAGCTCGGGCTCGACTGGCTGGCCGGCTCGCCGGTCGGCGACGGCGAGCGGCACGACGGACGCGAGCCCGCCGCCGTCGACGCACCGGCGGTGGCTCGGCTGCGTGCGGCGGGC
>CAXTFU010000391.1:0-3507 GCA_964243385.1 uncultured bacterium
TCCGGGCCGCAGACCCGCAGCCGCATCGAAGCGATCCTGTGCGACGCCCGCATCACCCGCGTCCTGCTCGACCAGACCGGACAGGTCGCCCGGCTCGAAGCGCTGCACGACAGCATCACCACCGCACAACGCCGCGCCCTCGCCGCCCGCGACCGAGGATGCGCCGCCCGGCACTGCACCCGACCAGCAGCCGTCTGCGACGCCCACCACCTCGTCCACCGAGAGCACGACGGACCAACCACGCTCGACAACCTCGTCCTGCTGTGTCGACGCCATCACGTCCTGTGGCACCTCGGCCGACTCACCCTCCGACAGCTCGTCGTGCCCTGGCTCGACCCACCCGCCGAACCCGACTGGGCCGACCTGCTGGCGAACGCGTCATGACCGGCCGCGGTCAGCCGTGCCCGCGACGCCCGGTGCCTCAGGCCTCGGGGGCCGTCACGAAGTCGATGAGCATCTCGACCGAGCGCAGGATCGGGACCTCGAGGTCGGTGTACGAGTCGACGCCCGCCAGGACCCGCTTCCAGCCCTGCCACGTCTCGCCCCAGCCGAGGGCCGCGCAGACGCCCTCCTTCCAGGGCGTCCCCTTCGGCACGACGGGCCAGGCGGCGATGCCGACAGCGGCGGGCTTGACCGCCTGCCAGACGTCGACGTACGGGTGGCCGGTCACGAGGACGTGCGGGTCCTTGACCGCAGCGACGATGCGGCTCTCCTTGCTGCCCGGCACCAGGTGGTCGACCAGGACGCCGAGGCGCCGCGAAGGGCTGGTCCGGAAGGCGCGCACCGCGGCGGCCAGATCGTCGACACCGTCGAGCGGCTCGACCACGACGCCCTCGACGCGAAGGTCGTGGCCCCACACGCGCTCGACGAGCTCGGCGTCGTGCGTGCCCTCGACCCAGATACGGCTGCCCTTGGCGACCTGCGCCTGCAGGCCCTGCACGGCGACGGAACCCGACGCCGACCGCCGCGGTCCGGTCGACGCGCGGGCGACCGGACGGGCCAGCGTCACCGGCACCCCCTCGAGCAGGAAGGCGCCCGGCTCCAGCGGGAAGACGCGCACCTTGCCGTGCCGGTCCTCCAGGGACACCCGCTCCTTGTCGCACTCGACGACCGCGCCGCACCAGCCGGTCGACACCTCCTCGACGACCAGCCCGAGGTCGGCCGGCACCGTCTCGACGGCCTTGCGAGCGGGGCGGGCGGTGACCATCGAGGCGTCGTACGAGCGGCTGCACATGGACGGGGACGCTAGGCGCGGACATCGTCACGACGGGACAGCGACACACGCGCGCCCGCCACCGCGACTGCGGCAGCGACTGCGGCAGCGACTGCGACTGCGACACATGCGCGCGCCACCGCGAAGCGACAGCGACACACGCGCGCCCGCCCGCCACCGCGAAGCGACAGCGACACCCGCGCGCCCGCCACCGCAAAGCGACGCGACACACGCGCGCCCGCCACCGCGACCGGACAGCGACGCGACCGCGACCGCGACCGCGACACACGCCCACCCGTCGCCGCGGCCGGCGCGGTGGGCCCGTGGCTAGGCTCGGTGCTCGTGTCGACCGTCGCCGGAACCCCTCCCCGGAGCGCGCTGCTGGCCGCCTGGGGCAACGCCTGGCTGGCAGGCGACGCCGGGCTGCCCGAGCTCGTCGAGCGGGTCACCGCGCACGACGACGCGCACGCGGTGCACGGCCTGACCCCGGACGCCCTGCCCCTCGAGCGGGCGGTCGCACGGCTGCGCGCAGCGGGGGTCGTTCGGCTCCGGCTCGTGCTGCCGGCGCCCGGCGACGTCCTGGGACTGCCCGGGCCCGGACCCTTCACCGCTGCGGCGCTCACCGCGAGCGAGGGCGTGCTCGCCCTGCGGGAGGACGGCACGGGCACCGGCCTCGTCCCGGCGCTGACGTCGCACGGGTCGCCCTTCGACGGCACCGTGACGACCGTCGCCTGGACGGCGTACGACGTCGTGGTGGCCGGTCCCGACCCCGGGCCGTTCCTGCACGACGCCGAGCACGACCTGCGGCGCGGCGTCGTCGAGTGTGCGTCCGCGCTGCGCGACCTGGACGTGGCGCGGTGGCGGCCGGACGTGGCCGGAGCCCTCACCGACCTGCGCCGACAGGCCCGCAGCGGCCTGGACGAGGACGAGCTGCCCGGCGGCTACCCCCAGCGGGCGCGCCAGCTGCTGGTCCAGGCCCGTCAGCTCGCCGGAGTGCTGCAGCTCGCCGGGCAGGACGTCGGCGGCGCCGTCGACACGCGCGAGGCGGCCGGCCGCGAGCGGGCCCTGCGCGAGCTGGCCCGCGTCGTGCGGCGGGCGCACGTCGCCGGCTACAACGCCTACGGCCAGCCCGCGTGACCACCCGCGCGACCGACCCGGCGCGCACGACCACCCCAGCCCGCAGCACCGCCACCACCCGCGTGACCTCCACCACCGGACCCGAGCTCGCGAGCACCGCCGCGTGAGCCTGCTGCTCACCGTCACCGGGCGGGACCGGCCGGGCGTGACGGCGGCGCTGTTCGACGTGCTGGCCGAGCACGGGGCGCAGCTCGGCGACGTCGAGCAGGTCGTCGTGCACGAGCGGCTGCTGCTGGGCGTCCTCGTCCGGGGGCCCGGTGACGGCGCTGCCGTGCGGCAGGCGCTCGCCGCGCGCGCGGTCGAGCTCGGCGTCGAGGTCGAGTTCACGCCGCTCGACGACGACGAGCACCCGGCGCCGGGTGCTCGGCACCACGTCACCGTCCTCGGCCACCCGCTGCAGCCGGCGGCCTTCGCCGGCGTCGCGCGCCGGCTGGCGCTGTGCGGCGCGAACATCGAGCGGGTGCTGCGCCTGTCGAGCTACCCGATCGCCGCCTACGACCTGCTCGTGTCGGGCGGCGAGACGGCCGCGCTGCGGACCGCCCTGGCCGCGGAGGCGGTGCAGCAGTCGGTCGACATCGCCGTCGAGCCGGCCACGCTCTGGCGCCGGGCCCGGCGGCTCGTCGTCATGGACGTCGACTCCACCCTGGTGCAGGGCGAGGTCATCGAGATGCTCGCCGCCCAGGCCGGCTGCAAGGCGCGGGTCGCCGAGGTCACCGCCCAGGCGATGGCCGGCGAGCTCGACTTCGAGCAGTCGCTGCGCGCCCGGGTCGCGCTGCTCGAGGGGCTGCCGGTCGCGGCCGTCGACACCGTGCGGGCGTCCGTCCGGCTGACGCCCGGGGCCCGCACGCTCGTCCGCACGCTCAAGCGCCTCGGCTACGCCGTCGGCATCGTCAGCGGCGGCTTCACCGCGGTGACCGCCGACCTCGTCGCCGACCTCGGCCTGGACCACGCGCTCGCCAACGAGCTCGAGGTGGTCGACGGCCGGCTCACCGGCCGGGTCGTCGGGCGCGTCGTCGACCGGGCCCGCAAGGCCGAGGCGCTGCGCGAGTTCGCCGCCGTCGAGGGCCTCGGCATGGCGCAGACGGTCGCCATCGGCGACGGCGCCAACGACCTCGACATGCTCGCAGCCGCGGGTCTGGGCATCGCCTTCAACGCCA
>CAXTFU010000392.1:0-3501 GCA_964243385.1 uncultured bacterium
GCGGTCCCGCCGGGCGACCGACTCCGTCTTCGCGGCCGGGTCGCGCGGGCGCCCGCCCGTCCGTCGCTCAATGCCCATGTCTCCGCTCGTCAACGCGCCGTCCTCTCCGAGCCGCCCCCATGCTGGGGCGCCGGGCGCCCACGGTCCACGACACCCGGACCGGACGGGTAGCAGCCGACCCCGCCCTCCCCGGCACGGCAGCGGGCCGACCGGGCGCGCCCGCTCCCGCAGCCGGCCGCGACCCTCCCGACGACGCGGGACGCCGCGCGTCCTGAGCCTGCCTCGAGCGACCGGACGCGTGGCAGCACCGCCCGGTCCTGGAGGTCGAGGCACTACGAGGGCAGACCTAAGTGGACTGCCGATATCCGTGTGCCCTTGCCCTCGAGGTCACCCCGTGACCGTGTGAGGGCAAGGCTGCCGGGCGGGCCTCGGCCTATTGTTCGGCTGACCGAACGGATCTAAGTCGTGTCGCGACCGGACGTCGGGAGCAGTCGCCGACCGGGGCTGCGGCGCGACGAGCCGGCGGGCCACCGGGACCGCAGGTCCGCCAGGCAGGCGGCCGTCCGCGCGGCGTGCGTCGTCCCCACCCACGGCGCCGGTCGAGCGCTACGGCAGGACCGAGCCGCAGCAGAGCCTCACCCGCCCGTCGCGGCGGACACGCTCGCCGGGCACGGCCGGCTCGCGCCGACCATCCGGCGGGTGCTGAAGATCCCTGCGCACCGGCAGCCCGCGCCCGTGAGCCCCGCGTGCGCATCTGATGCAGGTCGGCCAGCAGCAGCCGGGCGCTGAGCTCGTTCAGCAGCCGCACGTCGACGCCCGGCTCCGCAGGAACGATTCGCGCGCGCTCGACCAGCGTCACCCGGTGTCCTGGGGCCCGACGTCCAAGGTGACACGCCGTCCGCAGCAGAATCGAGGCCCATCCGCAGCACTTTCGTCACCCACGGGGCCACTTTCGCTGTCACGGTCGTGTTCCCCCTCACATCGGAGGTCATGATGACCCTACGACGAGCACTTCGGGTCGGAGCTGCGGGGGTGATGACCGCGGGAGCGCTCGTCGCCCTCGGCCCCCCGAGCCCCGCGGCAGCGCAGGTGAAGACCCCATGGCCGCCGTGCCCGTACACGGCGTCGATCAACAACGGGACGACGCTGGCGACGGCCACCCGCTACAACGAGCTTGGCTACGACATCAAGCTCGAGCTGCGCTACACCTACCCCATTCGCTGCGTCTGGCCGAAGATCACGGTCACGCCGCGGAAGGACTCGAAGCCGTCCCACCGCATCGGGCACATCTGGCTCAACTCGAAGGCGCACGACAACGGGCGGGCGATCATGCTCTGGACCGAGGTCCGCGGCGACCCGCGCGGCCAGGTGATCACCTACCCGGGGATGTCGCTCAGCGACAAGGACACGACGGCCCGAGCCTGCGGCGGCCTCGTCGGCGGCCCGCCGCCGCTGTGCACCGACCCCTGGAAGTAGCCCCGACACGTCGAAGCCCGGCACCCTCCCCCCTCGGGTGCCGGGCCTCGTCGCGCGTCAGGACTCCGCCGGCGGCGGCACGGTGCAGCCCCAGGCGGCTCGCCCGTCATGGCGTCGCCAAGCCGACCCGAGCCAGCAGCGGGGCATGCCGCGCGGCCAGGTCGTCCCCGTCGACCAGGAAGCGGCGCATCGCGTCGTCGGCGGCCCAGCAGCTCCAGCACAGCACCGCAAGCGTCTCGGCCCAGCCGGCCGGTGCCGGCGGCGAGGACACCGGCGCGTCGGCCTGCAGCGCCGGCAGCAGGTACGGCGCCGCGCTCGCCAGCCCCGCGTGGGTGTTCTCCGACAGACGGCCGTAGACGCTGTGCCATTGCTCGCCCGCCTCGACGGCGTCGAAGTGCGCCCTGACCGTCCCAGCGGCGGGCCGTCCCTTGTCAGCCGCCACACGGCCTTCCCGTTGCTGGCCCCGAGCCGCCGCGAGCAGACCGTGGTGCTGTCCACCGGACGCGCCGTCGAGACGCTCGAGGTAGCCCAGCTGCCGATCCTGCCGACGCTGCTGATGGTGGACCAGTTCCTCGAGCAAGGCCTCGTGCTTCCCGGCGTCCGCCGCCTGCGCAAGGCGCTGCAGGACGACCGCGTGCTCGAGGCAGGCCCGGGCGTTGGCCTGCGCCTCCACTGCCAGGTCCTCCTGCAGCAGCACAAGAACCGCCCGAGCCTGCCGGTGCACCGTGTGCCGCCACGCTGCGGCCACCAGGCCGGCTCCGTGCCGCTCCTCCCGCACCGCACGGACCCCATCCCCGGCTTGACCGGCGGTCTGCTCCCCCAGCACCTCTCGCAGCTCGTCCACGGTCACCTGGCGCCCGCCCCCCAACGGCAGGACGTCGACGGCGGGTCGGCGTGCAGCGCGGCCAGCTCCGGGGGCAGCGCCGCCAGGTAGCGCTGCCAGGCATTCTCCCGTCGGTCCGTCACGGCAGCAGCGTCCCACCGGACGGCGCCAGCAGGAGTGCGCACGCGAGCAGCGCTCCGGCCGGCCGCGTCACGCGCCGAGGCGGCGCAGGAACTCCTGAGCCAGCGCCCGCCAGCCCTCCGCCGGGACGTCGCCGCCGACGACACCCAGCGCGTAGTCAACATCGGTCCCGTCCGATGCGTCCCAGCCCTGGCGCAACCGGATCTTGAGCTCACCGCCCATTGTGTCCCAGAACAGCAAAAAGGTCTGCTTGCTCTCCGTCACCCGGGTCATCGCCCACACACCGTCCAGGCCCTTGGCGAGGTCGGTGCTCACCTGCGGAAAGCCGACCCGCCACTGCCAATCGCGCCAAGCACCGGAGAAGGCGAGGTCGACGCCCACCTTGTCGAACGGCACCGAGGAACAGCCGCAGAGCAGCAGGCCCAGCGCCATGCCCTCGGAGACCGCGTTGCGCTGCCGGGTCGTCGTGAGTGCCACATGTCCATCATCGCTCCGTCGCAGCTCGGCCGTCGCCAACCCCCGACTTCCGGGGGCAGACGCACCAATGGGAACGGCTAGCGGGACGGATTGCTTGGGCCCGTTCTGTTGGAGGACTACAGCCGCATACTGAACCGGCCCCGCCCGGCGCCTGCCCGCTCTGCCGTCCCGCACCGTGACTGCCGGCTCGGCCGCACGAAAGCGCCAAGCCGAGCCTGCGGTCCCGCCGAACACCGAGCGGCGACCTGACCCATGCCGAGGTCGTGCGACCTCGACATCTCCGTGGGGTCGGTCCGGCGTTGGGTGCGTCAGGCCGACGCCGACGACGGCGTCGTGGACGGCCAGACCAGCAGCGAGCACAACGAGCTCGTCCAGCTGCGCCGGGACAAGCGCCGGCTGGAGACGTAGAACGAGACCCTGCGCCGCGCGGCCGCCTACTTCGCCGCCGGCAGCCTCCCGAAATGAACCGCCCGCTGGTCCGTGACCTGGCCGCCGAGGGCATCCCGGTGCGGCCGACCTGCGGGTGCTCGGCCACTCCCGCCAGGCGTACTACGCCTGGCTCGCCGCCCCGATCAGCGAGCGCG
>CAXTFU010000393.1:0-3500 GCA_964243385.1 uncultured bacterium
GGCCCGGGCTGCGTCCGCTTGCGAGCTCGACCCGTGAGCGAGCCGACCCGCCCGACGGCCAAGACCGCCGAGCTGCTCAGCAGGACCGTCGCGCTCATCACCGCCGCGCAAAGCATGCTCGACGGCCGCTTCGGCGCCCAAGACTTCGCCGACGAGGTGAACGAGATCAGCACCGGACTCCACGACGCCGCCGATGCCCTGTCACACATGGCCATCGCTTGCGCGCAGGTGCTGCGAGCAGCCGCCGACGGCAGCGGCACAGCGCTCACGGACCTGGGCCTGCGTCTAGCGGCCTACGTCCCCCCGCCGGACGATCCACCCGGATGACCGGTGCGCCGCCGTTGGGGCGCCATGAGGCCGCGGCACCGAGCGTCGACGGCCACCGCCCGCGCGGTGCCCTGCCACAGCCAGGGCCCGGTGCGGCCGCGAAGGGCGACTGGCCGTCCCCAGCACCGGCCCCGCAAGAACGCGCGTGGTGCGCGAGAGTCGACGGTTCCGCCTTGAGCACATCGCCTCGGCAGCGCGAGGACGACGGCCAGTGCCGTCCGCGGCGCCGCGCAAGTCGTCGCCGCCTTTCCCCGGACGGAGCGGACCCCGCGGCCAGGCGTCCGAGCCGGGACGGCCGGACCGATGCCGTGCAGCGGGCCGTGCGGGCGGCGTCGGCGGTGACGCGCTGGTGCACCGGCGAGCGAACGGGCGACGCCGAGCGCCTCGCCGGCTGCCTTGACCTGCGGCCTCACCGGTAGCAACCCCCTGACGGAGGACCCGATGACCGTGACGCTGGGCGGAACGCCGTACGAGATCGCGACCGCTGTCGAGACGACCCGCGCCGCAGCAACGCGCGCTGGTCGCCCTGACGCGCAGGCTGAAACGGGAAGGCCTTGCTGACCCGCCGCCCGCAGTGACGGCGACAATCCAGGACATCCGCTTCGTGACCCCGCGGACACGCGAGGTGTACGCGCATCTGGCGGCAATCGGGGCGGACGTGCGGCTCCACGTGGTCGCTGGCGGCTTGGTAGCCAGGTGCCCCGCCGACGCGGCGTTGCGGGGCGCTCACGCCGGCTTCTACCCGGGACGGACCCGCGTTCGGCGTCCGCGGCGGCGCCTGCCGCGCCCGCGGCTCCCGTCGACCGTCGGTGCGCGGGCACGGCGCTTCGTCGGCTTGACTGCGGCGGTGTCCCGGTCGGTCCCTGCCATCGGCGCAGGCGGTCCGGACGGGAGCGCCCGTCCGGTCCTGCCGACGGACTTAGCGGCCTCGTCGGACGGCCGAGAGGACGGACATGATGGAACGGGACCATGACGACATGATTGCGGTGGGCCTGGCGCTGCACGCGGCGGTGGACGACGGGCCGCGGGCGGGGGAGGCCGACCTGCCGAGGTGGGCCGGGGGCGACCGCCGCGGTGGTCCGTCGTCTACACGGCCGCTGGTGTGGCGGGTTGCCTGTGCTCGACGGCGTCGCGCCGGGCCGCGGGTGGGCGTGGGACGCGTCCGCAGGGCTGGGCGACCGCGCCGCGCGCTTGCTGTCGGCGTTGCTGGACTCGACGGGCGATCCGTCGCGCCCGGACCCGACGGCGGTCGCGCGGCTGGCGGCGGAGCGCGACGCCGACGGGGCAGCGCTGGCCGCGGACCTCGCCGACGGACGCTGGCCGGCGGGCCGCGCCAAGGCCACGTCCCGCCCGGCGGGGCCGCGCGAACTGGCAAGGTAACGGCCCCTGACGCGCGAGGGCGTCCGTAAACGCTTGCATCTGGCACGTGCCCGCGAGTGTCCTGCCGCGACGTCAGGGATGCCGCTTCGCGGGGCTCGAGTGATCGTCTGTTGTGCCTGTTGCGCCGGCGTATGACCTTCTGTTTCCTGGGCCGTGGGCGGTCAGTTGGGGACGAGCTCGTGGGTTACCGTGTCGAGCAGAGGTTCGACCTGCTCCAGTTCGGCGCGGGCCAGGCTGAGCAGCTCGACGGCTGCGGACAGGTCGCCGTCCCGCGCTTGCCGCTCAAGACGCTCGCACAGCGCGGCCAGGTGGCTCGCGCCGGTGTTGGCCGCGGAGCCTTTCAGGGCGTGCGCGAGGTGCTCGACCTGCATGGCGTCTTCGCGGATGACGGCTTCGTGCAGCGCGACCAGCCCTGCCGTGGCGTGGTCGAGGAATCTGCGCAGTAGCTGCGCGACGAGTTCGTCGTCCCCGGGCCAGTCCGGGTCGCGCAGGTCTGCCAGGCGTCGGCGCACCGCCTGCTCGCGCTCCTGCCCTTGAGGCGGCGCCGGAAGCGCGCGCGGCGGGGCGGGCGGGCGCACCTGCGTGAGGCGGAGCGTGTTGCGAGCTGCGCCTGCGGCCACGTGGTCCAGTACCGCCCGCAGCTGCTCGCGGCGTACCGGCTTGGGCAGGTAGTCGTCCATGCCGGCCTGTTGACAGCGGCTTCGGTCCTCGATCATCGCGCTGGCGGTCAGCGCGACGATTTGTGGCTGGTGCTCGGCCGGCACGGAGCTGCGGATTAGTCGGGTCGCCTCGAGCCCGTCCGTGCCCGGCATCTGCACGTCCATGAGCACCAGGTCGTACGCGCCGTTCTGCACAGCCGTGACTGCGTCGCGGCCGTTGTCGACGGTGTCGGCTTCGTACCCCAGCCGGCGCAGCAGCAGCTGCGCGACCTTCTGGTTGATGGGGTTGTCCTCCACGAGCAGGATGCGCAGCGCGGCCTGCGGCGCGAGCTCGAGGTCGGAGCGCCGCCGGCCGCCGGCGGTCTCGATTGCGCGCAGCGCCGACTCTGCGGGGGCCAGCACGGTGAGCAGCTGGCTGCGGAGCGCCTCGCTGCGGGTCGGCTTGGTGAGCACGGCCGCGAACAGACGGTCGTTGCCGTGCTCGCTGCGGCGCACCATGCTGGTGAGCAGCAGCAGCGGAAGGTCGCCCCGTCCCGGCAGTTCGCGGACCGCGGCTGCGAGCTGGTAGCCGTCCATGACCGGCATGTGCATGTCGAGCACCGCGGCGTCGTACGGCCGGCCCTCGCCCAGCAGCGCCAAGGCCTCGACGGGACCGGCTGCGGTGTCGCAGGTGACTCCCCAGCTCTGCAGCTGCAGCCGCAGCACCCGGCGGTTGGTCTCGTGATCGTCGACGACCAGCACCCTGCGGCCGGACAGCGCCACGGGCGGGGCGTCGGCGTCGTGCTGCCGCTGGTCGGCCTTTGCGTGCAGGCGCGCGGTGAGCGTGAACGTCGAACCGGCGTCTGGGCTGCTGCGCACAGTGAGGTCGCCGCCCATGGCCCGGGCGAGCCGTCGGCTGATCGCCAGTCCCAGGCCGGTGCCGCCGTACTGCCGGGTGGTGGAGGAGTCGGCCTGGCTGAACGGTCGGAACAGCCGCTGAACGCCCTGCTCGCTCATGCCGATCCCGGTGTCGGCGACGTCGACGCGGAGCATGAAGGGCCCGTCGGCGGGGTCGGTTGGCTCCGCCGATACGCGGACGACGACCTCGCCGGCGGCGGTGAACTTCACCGCGTTGCTGAGCAGGTTGACGAGTAC
>CAXTFU010000394.1:0-1056 GCA_964243385.1 uncultured bacterium
GGACGACGCCGTCCCCGGTGACCAGGCCGGCGTCCGGTTCCCACGCGCTGGACACTGCTGGAGTGTTGCAGGCCCGCGGGCCCACCGTCCGGCCTGGCGCTGCATCCGTGGTGACGGGCAGGGAGCCGGGGCAACGCCCAGGCACCCGGCCCGATCAGCACCGAGCACCTCGCCGGCTGCCGATGAGCGGGTGCGCGAACAGGCCGCGCGGGCCGTGCCCCGCAGCGGGTCGGGACGGTCGCCGAGGTCGCCACAGCCGTGCTCTGGCTCTGCTCGGACGCCGCCTCCCACACCACCGGCGCGCCACCGTTGGGGTCGAAGGCGGCGGGGCCGCGCTCGCCGTTCGCGCCGAGGCAGGCCCGCCCTGCACGACTCACGCCGCACGAGGGGGAGCGACTACGACTAGCGCCACGGGCGCCCTTGCACCCGTCACTCAACACGCGGAATGGAAGCCGCCACGCGGCCGTGTCGGTGACCGTGCCTCCCGGCTGTCGATCTCGCCCGACACCGTCGGAGAGCCGGCCCAACGTTGGTGGATGAGCGTAGCTGTCCACCGGCTGTGGGAGCTGCTCTCACCGGCGAGCGCCGCCGTCGTCGTAGCTGGAGGACCAGTCGTTCCGCCAGGCCTGGAGGTTGGCGGCAGCGATTGGGGAGTTCCAGGCGCAGCTGCTGTCAAGGTCGGACTGGATGTTCGCGCCCGCGGTGTCCGGGCTGCTCGGAGCGGTGGGCAGGACGGGGGTCGGGGCCGGCGTCGCCCGGGTGGGGGCAGGTGTTGGCGTCGGTGTCGCGGTGGGGCTGCTACGCCGGATCGCAGTCTGTACCAGCGCGCGGACCTGGTCCCAGTCGGGTTGGTACTGGTCGAAGTCAGGGATGCCGGAGGAGTCGATGGAGAGGCTGGACCGGGTGGCTGACTTCACCCGGTTCGCCAGTCCGAGCAGCGCCGGGATCCCCTGGGGCGGGATGTCGGTCCGGGTCACGTCGGCGGCCGTGTCGACCACGTCGGTGTAGCTGGCGAGCACCCGCGCGGGGGTGGCGTGGGTGGGCAGGGCGTTGAGA
>CAXTFU010000394.1:1066-3488 GCA_964243385.1 uncultured bacterium
CGGTCGTTGCTGTCGTAGCGGCCGCGGGCGAACCACAGGGCGTTGTAGCCGTCGAGGTGCTTGTCCTGGCCGGTCATGATCCAGGCGGTCGGGAGCGTGTCCGCGGCGCCGTTCGTGCCGACGGAACCACCGATCGGCACGGGCTTGGTGACGTTGACCGTGACCCCACCAAGTGCGTTGACGACCTGCTGGAAGCCGCGCAGCGATATCAGGACGTAGTAGTCGATGGCGTGCTGGTCGCGGAACAGGCTGTAGCCCAGGCCGAGCTTGAGCGCGTCGGCACCCTCGTTCGCGGTCGCCCCGAGGATCCCGGGGTGGTCGGCGGGAACCCTTTCGTAGATCGAGTCCAGCCAGTTGTACGCGATGTCCCCGGTCCGGACTGCCTCCGGGTTGGTCGCGTAGCCGCCGGGGTAGGCCTCGGCCAGCGGGGTTCCGGGCTGGAACTGCAGCCGCTGGGTGTTACGGCCGACGCTGAACAGGACGGTGTTGCCGGTGCGGGTGTCGATGCTGGCGACGATGACGGTGTCGGTCCGCAGGCCGGATCGGATGCCCCCGCCGGCGGTCGGGCCGGCGTCCCCGCCCAGCAGCAGGACGTTGACCCGCGGCCTGCCCGCCCACGGGTCGCTGCTCGTCCCCGGCGCATCGGACTGCTGCACCGTCGCCGAAGGACCTTGGGTGAAGATCTGGCGCACGGTCCGGTCGGTGGTGTTGAGCAGTGACGCCGCGTACGCGGTCGGCGCGAGGACCAGTAGGCACAACGCCCCGACCAGAGCGGACAACGCCGCGCGGAGGCTGGCGCCGCTGTGTGGCGGGCGCAGCGCCCGAGCGGTGCACACCACCAGCAGCGCCCACCCCAGCCCGACCGCGATGGTGACCGCCTCGATCGCGCGGAGCCGACTGCCGGCGAGCACGGAGCCAGCGGCGCCTACCGGGTCCAAGCCCACCCGCACCCCGACCACGACCAGCAGTGCGACCGTCCCGACAAGAACGACCGCACCGACCTTTCGCCACCCCGCCACGATCAGGCCCAGCCCGGGAACCAGCGTGCCGACCACCGTGAAGATCACGGAGAAGCCGAAGCCGTGCCCGCGGCGACCCTTCTTGCCGCCGGTGGGATCCGCCGGCGCGCTGTCGGTGCGGTAGCGCCCGGACCCGTCCGCTGTCGCGGGGTCGGGCTCACCAGCGGATCCCGCGCCATCGCTGTCAGCCACGCTGGTTCCCGTCCCTCCTGACGATTCCCCGGCGAGACTCGACGGTGACTGGCCCCGGGGGCTCGGCCCGCCCATCGGGACAACCCGACCCTGTCTTCGGCCGACCGAAGAATGGGTGCCGCACTAGCACCTCGCGCCGGGCGACTGCCACCTTCTCGCCCGCCGCCCAGCGTGATCCCTTCCTACGCTCTGCCTGTGCACGGCGTCCTGGTCCAGCTGCTGGTCGGTGTAGCGACGGTGGCTCCGGCGTTCAGGCCGCTCGAGCGGGTGCTCGGGCCACCCAGCTCTCCATCGACCAGCAGGAGCGGGCAGCTCGCCGTCAGGACTGCTTCCACCGCAGGTGGGGTTGGCCGCGACCGGTGTCCTCCTGCTCGGCCTCGCGGTCAACAGCTTCCTGCTCGGCCGAGAGATCGTCGGTGCTTGCTTCGCTCTGGGCGGGCTCAGCGATCCCCTTCTGGTTGGGTTCATCCACGTTCGCGGTAGGCGCCCGATCGTCGGTCCGGGTGACGATCAGTGATCCGCCCGGCCGTGGCTGCCGATGAGCGCCAGAAAGTCGTCCAAGAACGACGGTTGGGCTCACCAGCCGAGGCCACGCCGCTGCGCTGTTCGCTGACTCGCCGCCGGGTCGGTCCAGCCCGGCACCGACACAAGTCTGGTGGGCCATGACAGTTCTCGACGAACAGCCTGGCGGCCCCGTTTGCCCGCTACGGCGCAACCTCTCGGATCGTGATCCAGCCTGATGTCGTGAAGGCGTCCCGCATGCCTCTCAGAGCCGATCGGGGGCTGACTTCCACACGCGTCTCCTTCGTCGCGTCGACGTGCACGACGAGGTCCTGGCTGCCGCTCCGGTCGATCCTGGCTTGGACGTGGTGATCACCGGGTGCAACGTCTGCCGTGATGCTCGCACCCGCCCGAATGTTCCCGACGATGTCGCCGTCGATGAGCACTCGGTAGGACCGAAGCCGGTCGCGGTACCCACCGCTCGGCCGCTCAACAGTCAGTCTTGCCACGTGGTGACCGCCTTTGGTGTCGTGCGCCGGCGACCGCGGACTCGTGAGCCATCGAAGACCACCTTCGGCTTGATCTGACGGGCGGCGGGGGGCTCCGCTTGAACGCGCTGTGATCGGGAACGGTGCCACAGCCGCGTCGACGGAGTCGGGCGCGGGCGGGTGCCCGGTCTGGCACGGTGGGCCGCCATGGACCTGGACCGG
>CAXTFU010000395.1:0-3461 GCA_964243385.1 uncultured bacterium
CCGCTGTGCCGTCCACCGTCCTGCCCGCCCGTCCGCTGGCCGCTGCCCGCGCAGACCGTGCCGTCGGGCTCCGCTCCCGGCTGACGGCCGTCGCGCTCGGCGGCCTGTCGCTCGCCGCGGTGCTCGCCACGCCGGCCGAGGCGGCACCGCCGGCCGGGCGCCCCTACTCCCTCACGGCGACGCAGGAGCGCACTGTGCTCAAGCTCATCGACGACGTCTGCGGCGACACCTGGTGCGAGGGCGACCACGCGTTCCGCTTCCGGCGCTTCTCCTGCGACCGCAGACGGGCGTCCTGCACGTTGCGCCTGCAGCTCTCGTCGTGGTCGGAGGAGCCACGCCGCTGGCGCACCCGGTCGCCGCGCATCACGGGGTTCCCGCGCTACCGCGACATGGTCGCGACCGGTCCGGGCGGCGGGCGCTCGTTGCAGCCGGCCTTCTACGAGGCCGTCGGCGCGGCCGTGCGGGCCGCCGAGGCGACGGTGCCGTAGCCGTCCGGCTCCGCAGCCGCCCGCCCGCCGCCGTGGCGGGCGGTGGGAGGCTGGTGCGTGTCCCGTCTCGAGGCCCTGCTGTTCGACGTCTTCGGCACGCTGGTCGACTGGCGCAGCAGCGTCCTCGACGAGGCCCTGGCCGCCGGCGCCCGTGCTGGTGTCGACGCCGACTGGGCGGCGGTCGTCGACGACTGGCGACGCGCGTACCGGCCGTCGCTGCAGCGGGCGCGGGCCGAGCCCGGCTGGCGCGACCTCGACGCGCTGCAACGCGGAAGCCTGACCGAGGTGCTGGCGCGGCACGGGGCGGACGCGCTCCCCGAGCCGGAGCGCGAGGTGCTCGTCCAGTCCTGGCGGCGGCTGCGACCGTGGCCGGACACGAGCTCCGGGATCGACCGGCTCCGGACGCGGCACCGCACCGCGACGCTGTCCACGGCCACGTCGCGCTGCTCGTCGACCTGCTGCGGTTCGGCGACCTGCGCGTCGACGCCGTCCTGTCGGCCGAGCTCGCGGGCAGCTACAAGCCCGACCCGGTCGTCTACCGACGCGCGGTCGAGCTGCTGGGCCTGCGCCCGGAGCAGGTCGGGATGGTGGCGGCGCACGCCGACGACCTCGTCGCGGCGGCGGAGGTGGGGTTGCGTCCGGTGTTCATCGCCCGGCCGCTCGAGTGGGGTCCGGCCGGCGGCGACGCCGCCCCGGACGGGCTGCCGGGCCTCGTCGCGGGGACCTCGCTCGAGCACGTCGCCGCCCTGCTCGAGGCAGGCTGAGCCCGGCCTGCGCGGCCCCGGCCGGCCCCGTTCCGGCCACCGGCGCCGTCGGCGCACGCTCGACCCGGGCGCACGCTCGACCCGGGCGCACGCTCGACCCGGGCGCACGCTCGACCCGGGGGCACGCCCGACCCGGGCCCCACGAGCGGCGCTTGCCCTGCCGACCATCCGCTGCCACTGCGTCGAGGTCTGGAGCCGAGCAGCGCCGGTCGACCCGGTCGAGCGCTCGGCCGCACGTCCGCCCCACCGACCGAGGCCTCGGCCGATCGTCGCCGCCTGCGGGACGGGCCCGCACGCGTCTCCGGAGGACGGTCACGGGACCGGCTTCGTGACGCCGGGCGAGGATCCGGCGACGCTGCGGGGTCGCAGCCCTTGTCCCCCGAGGCGGAACGTAGGACGCTCACCCGATTCGCCCGCCGAACGTCCTGAGAGAAGGCCCTCGTGAGAGCACGCAGACACCGTTCGTCCCTCGCTGCCCTGGCTGTCGTCGCAGCCTCCGCCACGGCGCTGAGCGGTGCCGTGACGACCCCGTCGTTCGCCGCCGACGCCGTGGTCGCCGCTGCGGCGCCCGTCGCGCAGGTCCCGGCGAACCACGGCATCGCCGACCTCATCACGCTCGTCCAGGAGCTGCGGTCGGAGGGTCGCATCAGCGCCGGCGCGAGCACCAGCCTGCTCGACCGGCTGCAGCGGGCGCTCGGCGAGGAGCAGACCGGCAGCGAAGTGCGGACGCTCAACTACCTGCGCCAGTTCGTCGCCCGCGCCGAGAACCAGGTCCGCGACGTGGCGGCACGGGCCGAGCTGGTGGCCGCGGCGCAGCGCAGCATCGCCTGGCTGGAGGACGACGACCGCAACGAGCTCACCGGCTCCGCTGCGCTGCAGGAGGACGTCACGCTCGACGGCGTGCTGAAGCACCTGCGTGCGCTGCAGGGCGTCGCCGACGCGAGCGGCGGCGACCGCTTCGCCGGCGACCCCGGGCACGACCGGTCGACCGAGTACGTGCACGACCTGCTCGACGCCGCCGGCTACGACGTCAGCTACCAGACGTTCACCTACGACCTCGCGGAGTCGGAGTTCTCGCAGGTCGGTCCGGACGCCCGCAGCTACGTCGAGGGCACCGACTACAACCCCGCGACCGGCAGCGGCTACGCCGACGTCACCGGGCGCGTCGTCCCGGTCGACGTCAACGACGACCCGGGCCCGGTGGCCAACTCGAACACCAGTGGCTGCCAGACCACCGACTTCGCGGCGTTCCCGGCCGGGGCGGTCGCCCTGCTGCAGCGCGGCGACTGCACGTTCGCCATCAAGGCCGCGAACGCGGCAGCGGCAGGTGCCAGCGCCGTGATCATCTACAACGAGGGCACGACGGGCCAGCCCGACCGCAACAACGCGGTCAACCCGACGGTCGCCGGCTCGGGCGTGACCATCCCGGTCATCGGCGTGAGCTACGCGCTCGGCCGTGACCTGGCGGACCCGACGACCACCTCGGTCCGGATCCGCACGGCGCAGATCGTCAAGACGACCCGCAACGTCATCGCCGAGACGCCGGGCGGCAACGCCGACAACGTCGTGATGCTCGGCGGCCACCTCGACTCCGTCAAGGAGGGCCCCGGCATCAACGACAACGGCACGGGGAGCGCCTCACTGCTCGAGACCGCGCTGCAGATGGCGGACGACCCGGTGAACAACAAGGTCCGCTTCGCCTGGTGGTCGGCCGAGGAGTCCGGGCTCGTCGGCTCGACGTTCTACGTGGACAGCCTGTCGGCGGCCGAGCGCGACAAGATCGCGCTGTACCTGAACTTCGACATGGTCGGCTCGCCCAACTACTTCCGCGGCGTCTACGACGGCAGCGGCTCGCTGGGCGGCACGGCGCCGCGTCCCGCCGGTTCGGAGGACATCGAGGCGCTGTTCAACACGCACTTCGGCTTCCGCGGCCTGCCCTTCGAGGACACCGAGTTCTCCGGCCGGTCGGACTACCAGGCGTTCATCAACAACGGCATCCCGTCCGGTGGCCTGTTCACCGGCGCGGAGGTCGACAAGACCGCCGAGCAGGTCCAGCGCTACGGCGGCATCGTCGGCGACTACGACCCCTGCTACCACCAGGGCTGCGACAGCTTCACGCCGCTCGAGGACGGCGCGAACGCGACGATCTACGGCCAGCTCGCCGACACGCCGCTCGACGAACATGAGCGGATGTTCCGCACCAACTATT
>CAXTFU010000396.1:0-3454 GCA_964243385.1 uncultured bacterium
ACCCCGACCCGAGCGTGGCCAAGATCCGCAGCGACCTGCGCTACCTCAAGACGCGCTACGCCGCCGACCCCAACCACCTGCGGGTCGGCGGGAAGCCGGTGCTGTTCGTCTGGGCCGACCCGCACGACGGCTGCGGCATGGCGGCCCGGTGGAAGGCCGCCAACACGCTCGGCTTCCACATCGTGCTCAAGCGCTTCTCCCGCTTCCAGGCCTGCCAGGGCGCGGCCGCCAGCTGGCACGACTACGGACCGGCGTCCCGGGTGCTCGACAACCGGCCGTGGTCGTACTCGGTCTCGCCGGGCTTCTCCTTCGTCGGCGACGCCCGGGCCCGCCTGCCCCGCGACCCGGCCGCGTGGGACCGGGCGCTGCGGGCGATGAAGGCGTCCGGCGCCCGCTGGCAGCTGCTCACCACCTACAACGAGTGGGGCGAGGGCACCGCCGTCGAGGCGGCCACGCAGTGGCGCAGCTGGACCGGGTACGGCCGCTACGCCGACCTGTCCCACGCCGTGCTCGGCCAGCGCTAGGAGGCCGCGCTCACGAGGAGGTGGGCCCCCGCCCCTCCGGGTCGCACAGGTAGGGGTAGATGCCGGACAGCGCCGGCCCCCACGCGCTGTGGCCGGCCGCGATGGTGTCGAGGGCGCCGGTGCGCAGCCGCTGGCGCAGCTCGTAGTCCAGGACGCCCCGCTCGAGGCTGTCGACCAGCCCGTCGACGGTGCGCTTGGCCAGCAGGCTGTTCTCGCCGTCCTTCAGCACCCAGTGGCCCCACGGGTTGTCGAACGCGACGACCGGCACGCCGCAGGCCATGAGCTCGAGCGGCAGGTAGGACGGGTGCTTGCTGACCGTCAGCGCCATGCCGAGGTCGCAGCTGCGGTACAGCTCGCCGGTCGCCCGGTAGTCGAGCAGGCCGTAGTGGTGCATGCCGCCGAAGCCGCCCTCGGGCACCGCCCACGAGCCGGCCGTGACGATGCGCACGCGGTCGCCGAGCCGGTCCTTGAGCTCCTCGAGCGCCAGCGACGCGAGCTCCCAGCAGTTGCGCCAGTGGCCGGGCCGCGCGTAGACGAACACCGTGACGGGGTCCTGCGGCATCCGCTCGACGCGCCCGCGGGCGTGGAACACCGTCGGGTCGACCGCCGGGCTGAAGGACATGCCCTGACCGTCGTAGTCCTGCGTGTAGATCTGCCGCAGGTTGTCGGTGTTGCACAGGCCGTAGAGCCCGAGCCGGTAGCTCTCCTCGGTGAGCGCGTACAGGGTGCTCGCCGGGTAGAACATCGGCTCGAAGTCCTGCACGAGGTAGAACTTCCGCTTCGCGCCGACCGAGTGGGCCACCGCGTAGGCGGTCACCCACAGCGTCGCGATCGCGACGTCCGCCGGCGGCACCTTCTCGAGCGAGCCGCCGGTCGAGCCGTCGTAGAACGAGATCGGCGCGTCCGCCAGCGACGGGAAGGCTGCGGCCAGTGCCGACCGGACGAAGTGCTCGGGCGGGCTGCCCCAGACGATGAACCGGTTCTCGACGCCGTGCTCGCGGGCCAGCTGGTCGGCGATGCGCAGCGCGGTGTTGATGCCGCCGTAGAACGGGCTGTCGATGTCGGGGATGAACCAGTTGACGGTCCTCACCTCGAACGGCTCGGCGTTCGACGCGTGCAGCTGCTCGACCGCGGTCCGGTCGATCGGCAGCGCCCGGCAGTTGTCGGCCAGCATCCGCGACTCGGCCTCGTCGTTGCGCTGCCGGAAGACGTTGAACGGACGGCCGAGCGGGCCGGCCAGGCGCTGTCCGGGCGACGGCTCGTTGAGGCCCTTGAGCTTCGGCGTGCGGCTGCCGAGCGACAGGCTCGGCGAGAAGTACGGGTCGCCGCCGAACAGCCACGGGTTGTAGCGCCAGTACGAGGCGAAGAAGTCCTGCAGCGGGACGTGCGTGCCGCGGGTGGCCGACTCGAGGTGGCGCACCGCCGCGAACGGCGAGCAGACGTTGCGGTAGCCGTGAATGACGGCGTCCAGGCCGAGCGCGACGTCGCTGCCGCACAGGACGAAGCGCTCGTCGAAGCCGCCGAGCTCCTCGAAGCGGTCGCGCCGGACGGCGAGGCACGCGCCGGTCACGGCGAGGACGTTGCGGTACCAGCCGGTCGGGCCGAGCAGGCTCGGCGAGCCGGGCGCCATGCCCTCGAAGACGTGGTCGGCGAAGCCGCCCATGCCGAGCACCGCGCCCGCGTGCTGCAGCTCGCCGTCCGGGCCGATGAGCTGCAGGCCGGCGACGCCGACCTCGGGACGGCGCGCCCACCCGACGACCTCGGTGAGCCAGGTCGGGTCGAGCACCTCGGTGTCGTCGTTGAGGAACAGCAGCACCTCGCCGCTGCCGAGCGCCGCGCCGTGGTTGTTCACGGCCGAGTAGTTGAACGGCGTCTCGGTCCACCACTCGACGCGCAGGTCGAGCCCGGCGGTGTGATCGGCGTACCAGCGCTCGTTGTCGTCGCTGCGCCCGCCGTTGTCGACGATGACGACGTCGAAGCCGCCCGGGTACGACGTGCGGGCCAGGCTCGGCAGGCAGGTCGCGAGCATCGTGCGGTTGTGGCGGGTCGGGATGACGACCGTGACGGTCGGCCAGTCGGCCCCGTCGTCCCAGCGGGTGCGGACGGCGTCGCCGCCGTCGACGGCCGCCGCCGCGAGGCCGTGCCGGCCGAGGTGCTCCTGCACCGCGCGCACGCCGTCCGGACCGACCTCGTCGTAGCGGCGCACGACGTGCGACAGCACCCGCGGGACCCGGGCGACGCGGTCGGCGTCGAGGTCGGCGCGCAGCAGCAGGTCCCAGGTCGTGGCGTCGCCGAAGCCCGGGCGCAGGCCGTCGTTGACGAGGAAGCGGGTGCGCCGCACGGCGAAGCTGCGGCCGACGTAGTCGGCGCCGGTGAGCAGGTCGGGCGACCAGGACGGGCGGAAGCGCGGGTCGGTGCGGCTCCCGTCGACGAGCCGGTCGTCGTCCCAGACGACGAGGTCGACGAGCGGGTCGCGGTGCGAGGTCAGGGCGACCTGGTACAGGCAGTCGGGCGCGAGCAGGCTGCCGGCGTCGACGAGCACGACGAAGTCGGTGGCGGCGTTGCCCACCGCGGCGTTGACCGCCTCGGAGAGCTGCCCGGTGTGTCCGGACCACACCGAGACGTCGTGCGACTCGACGCCGTCGACCAGGACGGCGGCGGACGCGACGGCGATCGACCAGTGGGTCCAGCTCTGCTCCCGCACGCTCGCGATCGTGCGGCGGACGGCGCCGACGTCGGACGGGTCGGAGGCCAGGACCACGACGAGGGTCGAGGGCTGCTGGGCGGCCGTGCGGGACAGGTCGCGCTGCCCGGCCAGGCCGGCGGGGCTCGCGTCGTGGCTCCTGCGCCAGGTCTCGTAGGACGGCTCGCGGCCCTCGAGCATCCCCGGCAGGTTCCAGGTGGCCTGCAGGCGGCGCTTGGTGTGGCCG
>CAXTFU010000397.1:0-3448 GCA_964243385.1 uncultured bacterium
TCGCCGACGCGGTGGTGTACCTGGCCGGTGCGGAGTGGGCGACCGGGTCGGTCCTGGACCTCAACGGGGCCAGCCACCTGCGTTGACGCGCCCCGGGCGGCCGCGACGGTCGGTGCTCACGGTGCCCAGTGCGGTTCCCGGCCGGTGAGGCCGAGCACGCGGTCCAGCGTCGATGCGGTGTCCGGCACCGGAACCGCCGGCCCGTAGATGCCCATCTCCCGGCCCATCTCGGCGCTGCCGGCGACGTCCTGCTGGAGGTGGCGCAGCAGGTCCACGTCCCACAGCGGCGACTGGCCGGTTGCCCGCGCGAGATCCCAGCCGTGGACCACCAGCTCGCCCAGGACCATTCCGCCGATCATCGGCGCGGGCAGCTCCATCGGGCCACCCATCCGGGTGACCCCGACCCAGGCGTCGGGCTCACTCCAGGCGGCGACCGTGCGGTCGAGCGAGGCCTGCAGGGCCGCGGTCCAGTTGCCCGCGGTCAGGTCCAGGTCCTCCTCGGCGGCGGCCGGCGGGGGCACCTCCTGCCTGGCGGCGGCCCCCGCCAGCGACGGGCCCCAGAACAGGAGGTGGTTGACCAGCGCGCGCAGGTCGTACTCGGCGCACGGGGTCCGCGCGCCGAGGTCGCTCGGCGCAAGGGTGCGGATGACGGCGCCGAGTGGCTCGGCGGCGCGGGCGGGGAGGTCGTGGATCGGCATGGGCCCAGCCGAGCACGGTGCCCGGCGGGTGTCTTGAAGGAACGCGACGTACGTTCCCGCTGTGAAACGGGACGCTCGCGAGCTCGCTGTCAACCGGGACGCTCGCGAGCTCGCTGTCAACCGGGACGCTCGCGAACTCGGGGGCGCCTGGACGGCGTCGCAGCGACACGCGTTCCCGAGCCCCTCGCCGGAGCTCGCGCGGTACGTCGAGCGCTACTGGGTGGTGTCCTGGGACTACCCCGAGCCGTACCGGCAGCTGGTGGTGCCCTACCCGAACGTGCACCTGACGTTCGAGGACGGCCGGGCCACCGTGCACGGGGTGTCCACCGGCCACGGGGTCAGGGTTCTGGCCGGCAGCGGCGGCGTGTTCGGCGTGGCGTTCCGCCCGGGCTGCTTCCGGCCGTTCCTCGGCTCAGCCGTCTCCACGATCACCGACCGGTCGGTCGACGCCGGTGAGCTGTTCGGGACGGACCTGCCGCAGCCCCTGGACGTGCCCACCGTCGAGCGGTACCTGCGGGCACGGCTGCCGGAGCCGGACCTCCGCGCGGACCGGGCAGCGGACGTCGTGGCCAGGATCGCCGGCGACCCCGGCACCACCCGGGTCGACGCGCTCGCCCGCGACCTCGGCACGAGCGTCCGGCAGCTGCAGCGGTCCTTCGCCGAGTACGTCGGCGTCGGGCCGAAGTGGGTGATCCGCCGGTACCGGTTGCACGAGGTCACCGAGCGGCTGGCGGCCGGCGCGCAGATCGACTGGGCTGGACTGGCGGCCGGGCTCGGGTACGCCGACCAGGCCCACTTCACCCGGGACTTCCGGGAGATGTTCGGGGAACCACCGACCTGGTACGCGCAGCGGTACTGACGTGCCCGGGCCGTGCCGGGACGGTCTTCTCGGGGATGGGACCGCTCGGGTCAGCGAGTTCTCCAGCTCGTGGCGTCCTCCGGTCCCGTGGCTGTGGACACGGGCTCGATCGCGCTACGAAGGATAGAATCGAACACGTGTTCGACTCCGTGCCTCGGCCCGAAGCGCCGGTCGCCCCGCCGGGTGGCCGCGCATCGGGCGGCGACCTGTGCGGTGTCGTCGGGCGCGTGGTCGACGGTCTCGACCTGCTCGTCCGGCACGCCGACGGCCTACCGCCGACCGTCCGCACGGTCGAGCTCCTGGACGCGGCCGCCGCGCTCGAGCACGCGCAGACGCTCGTCGCCTTGGCGCAGGCTTGGGTGCTCGCGGCGCTGACGGTCGTCGAGCCGCTGCCGTACCGGCGCGGCCAGGACCTGGCCGCTCTCGTGCGGGTGCCGCACGCGGAGGAGACGACGGCGCACGAGGTCGCGGCCGCGCTGCGCTGCTCGGTGTCCGTCGCGCGGGACCGGCTGGCGACCGCTGGTGCGCTGGCCGACGTTCCCGCTGCCGTCTCGGCGGCGGCGGACGGCTCGCTGCGGTGGTGGCAGCTGCGCCGGACCGCCGACGCGGTCGTGCCGCTGCCCGCGGCCGCGCGGGCGGAGGTGGACCGGCGCATCGCCGGGGACGCGGCCGCCGGCCGGTGCGCGAGCCGGTTCTCGCCCCGGCTGACCCGAGCGGTGCTCGCGGCCGATCCCGCCCAGGCGGATCTGCGCCACCACGAGTCGGTTGCGGACCGTCGGGTGACAGTGCGACCGGTCGACTCGGGCATGGCGTGGTTCGGCGCCTGCCTCGCCGCGGAGGACGCGCTCACCGTGCGGCGGTGCCTCGACCAGCTGGTCGACGGGGCGTCGTCTGCGCAGTGGTTGCCCGCCGAGTCCACCGCTGACGTGGCGGGCCCGGACAGCCGCACGCTGGACCAGCGGCGCGCGGACGCCCTCGTCGGCCTGGCCCGGACCGTGCTCGACGACCTCGACGCAGCCTGCGTCGGACATCCCGCCGGCGCCCGGGCCACTCCGTCGGGCCGGCGTCGCCGAGCCCGTCACCGCGGCGAGGTCCAGCTCCTGGTCTCGGCCGAGACGGTGCTCGGGATCTCCGACGCGCCCGGCGAGCTCGTCGGGTACGGCCCGGTCGGGCCGGCCCAGTCGCGCCGGATCGCTCACCTGGCGGGCACGACCTGGCGTCGCGTGCTCACCGACCCGACGACCGGCGTCGTGTTGGACAGGGGCCGGACCACCCACGCCGCGCCGGCCCCGCTCGCCGAGCACGTCCGGCTCCGCTTCGGCGGGCAGTGCACCCGGCCGGGCTGCGCGCACACCGCCGCTGACCTCGACCACGCGACCTCCTGGCAGGACGCGGGCACGACGGGCCTGGCCAACCTGCATCCCGTGTGCCGGGGCTGTCACACCGCGAAGCACGCTGGCTGGACCGTGCGGATCGACCGCGACGGGACGACCACCTGGACTACTCCCCACGGCCGCTCGGCCAGCACGCGTCCCGCCGACCTCCGACCCGAGGACCGGCTCCAGAGGCCCGGCCCACCGCAACCCGAGCCTGTCCGGCCGGATGTCGCGACCCGCACGGTGGTCTGGGCTGTCCGGGCCGCCCGGGACCGACCCGCCGACCCGGTGGACCGGGACGCGGACTGGCTGCGCCGCCTGCGGTCGGCGACACGTCCGACCACGGCAACCGACGAGGCGACCGCGTCGACCAGCGACTCGGTTCGGCCCGTGCCGCCCGATCCGGATCCGGCTCCCTTCTGAGGTCGGTGCGGTCTGGTTCGGAGTCGGGCGCGGTGACGGCGGTTGTGGCGACCAGCGGCCGGCGGCGAGACTTCGCGGGTGGCTGACGAACC
>CAXTFU010000398.1:0-3436 GCA_964243385.1 uncultured bacterium
TGAGCTCGGTCTCGCCGGGTGGCCGGCCGTCGCCGAGGAGGCGATCATCGCCCGCGACTGCCTGCTCGCCGCGCACGTCGGCAGCCGCCTGCACGTCTGCCACGTGAGCACCGCCGGGAGCGTCGAGCTCATCCGCTGGGCCAAGGGCAAGGGCTGGGACGTCACCGCGGAGGTCACGCCGCACCACCTGCTGCTCACCGACGAGCTGGCGTCGACCTACGACCCCGTCTACAAGGTCAACCCGCCGCTGCGCACGCCCGAGGACGTCGAGGCGCTGCGGGCCGGGCTCGCCGACGGGACCATCGACTGCGTCGCGACCGACCACGCTCCGCACGCGCTCGAGGACAAGGAGGCCGAGTGGGGCGCCGCCCTGCCCGGCATGACCGGCCTGGAGACCGCGCTCGCCGTCGTCGTGCAGACGATGGTCGAGCCGGGCCGGCTGTCCTGGCGCGAGCTCGCGGCGCGGCTGTCGTCGACGCCGGCGCGCATCGGCCGGCTCGACGGCGCGCCCAGCCCGCAGGGCCGCCCGATCGCGGTCGGCGAGCCGGCCAACCTGTGCCTGGTCGACCCCGGCGCGACCTGGACGGTCGACCCGCGCGCGTCCGCGAGCCGCAGCCGCAACACGCCCTTCGCCGGCCGCGAGCTGCCGTCGCGGGTGGTCGCGACGTTCCTGCGCGGACGACCGACGGTGCTCGACGGCCGTCCCGCGGCGGGAGCCCGCTGATGGACCGCGCGCTGTACACCGCCGCGGTGCTCGCCGCGGTGGTCGGCCTGTGGCTGCTCATGCTCAAGGGCTGGCGCAGCCGGCTGCGCCGCCAGGGCGACCTGCCGCCGCCGCCCTCGCCGCCCGAGCAGCCCGGCCGGGTCCTCGTCCCCGCGGTGCCCGGGCTGTTCGTCGGGACGACGTTCGCCGACGACTGGCTCGACCGGGTCGCCGTGCACGACCTCGCGCACCGCGCCGCCGGGTGGTTGCTGCTCGACAGCGACGGCGTCCACGTCGAGCGCGAGGGGCTGCCGGACCTCTACCTGCCCTACCGCGACGTCGAGCGGGCCAGCCTCGGCGACGCGCTCGCCGGCAAGGTCGTCGGCACCGAGGGGCTCGTCCTGCTCGACTGGCGGCTCGGCGGCCGCCTGCTCACCAGCGGCTTCCGCGCCGACGACCACGGCCAGCACCGCCGCATCGTCGACGCCGTCACCGCCCACCTTTCAACATCACCCACCCCGCCCACCGGGCCCACCGCGCCGCACGCTCCGGCGCCCGACCGAGAGGCCTCCCCGTGACCGCTCTGCTCGTCCTCGAGGACGGCCGCACCTTCCGCGGACAGGCGTACGGCGCCGTCGGCGAGACCTTCGGCGAGGCGGTCTTCAACACCGGCATGACCGGCTACCAGGAGACGCTCACCGACCCCAGCTACCACCGGCAGGTCGTCGTCATGACCGCGCCGCACATCGGCAACACCGGCGCGAACGACGACGACCCCGAGTCGCACCGCATCTGGGTGAGCGGCTACGTGGTCCGCGAGCCGAGCCGCGTGCCGAGCAGCTGGCGCAGCACCCGCACGCTCGACCGCGACCTCGCCGACCAGGGCGTCGTCGGCATCTCGGGCGTCGACACCCGCGCCCTGACCCGGCACCTGCGCGAGCGGGGCGCCATGCGCGTCGGCATCTTCAGCGGCGACCACCTCGGGCCGGTCGACGAGCTGCAGGCCCGCGTCGCGGCGAGCCCGCCCATGGAGGGGGCCGACCTCGCCCACGAGGTCACCACCGCGGAGCCCTACGTCGTCCCGGCGGTCGGCGAGCGGCGCTTCGTCGTCGCGGCCCTCGACCTCGGCATCAAGACGAGCACGCCCCGCGCGATGGCCGAGCGCGGCTGCGAGGTGCACGTCCTGCCGGCGACCGCCACCGGCGACGACCTGCTGGCGCTGCGCCCCGACGGCGTGTTCCTGTCCAACGGCCCCGGCGACCCGGCGACGACCGACGGCCCCGTCGCGGCGACCCGGCGGGTGCTCGACGCCGGCGTCCCGCTGTTCGGCATCTGCTTCGGCAACCAGATCCTGGGCCGCGCGCTCGAGCTCGGCACCTTCAAGCTGCGCTACGGCCACCGCGGGGTGAACCAGCCCGTGCAGGACCGCCGCACCGGCCGGGTGCACGTGACGAGCCACAACCACGGCTTCGCCGTCGACGCGCCGCTCGACGGGCCGTTCGACACCCCGTACGGCCGGGCGCAGGTCAGCCACGTCGACCTGAACGACGGCGTCGTCGAGGGGCTCGAGCTGCTCGACGCGCGGGCGTTCTCCGTCCAGTACCACCCGGAGGCGGCGCCCGGACCGCACGACGCCACCGGGCTGTTCGACTCCTTCGCCCGCCTGATGGAGGGCTGATGCCCAAGCGCACCGACCTGCAGCACGTGCTCGTCATCGGCTCGGGGCCGATCCTCATCGGCCAGGCCGCCGAGTTCGACTACTCGGGCACCCAGGCCTGCCGGGTGCTCAAGGCCGAGGGCCTGCGGGTGACCCTCATCAACTCCAACCCGGCGACGATCATGACCGACCCGGAGTTCGCCGACGCGACCTACCTCGAGCCGATCACCCCCGAGTTCGTCACCAAGGTCATCGAGGCCGAGCGGCCGGACGCGCTGCTCGCGACGCTCGGCGGCCAGACGGCGCTCAACGCGGCCATGGCGCTGCACGAGACCGGCGTGCTCGAGCGCTACGGCGTCGAGCTCATCGGCGCCGACGTCGACGCGATCCGCCGCGGCGAGGACCGCCAGGAGTTCAAGCAGATCGTCGCCCAGATCGGCGCCGAGAGCGCCCGCAGCGCGGTCTGCCACACGATGGACGAGGTGCTCGCCGCCACCGCCGAGCTCGGCTACCCGGTGGTCGTGCGCCCGTCGTTCACGATGGGCGGCAGCGGCTCGGGCATCGCCCGCGACGAGGCCGCGCTGCACCGCATCGCCGGCGGCGGCCTGCAGGCCAGCCCGACCACCGAGGTGCTGCTCGAGGAGTCGATCCTCGGCTGGAAGGAGTACGAGCTCGAGCTCATGCGCGACCGCAACGACAACGTGGTCGTCATCTGCTCGATCGAGAACCTCGACCCGATGGGCGTGCACACCGGCGACTCGGTGACCGTCGCGCCGGCGATGACGCTCACCGACCGCGAGTACCAGCGGCTGCGCGACATCTCCATCGACGTGATCCGCGCGGTCGGCGTCGACACCGGCGGATGCAACATCCAGTTCGCCGTGCACCCGGGCGACGGCCGCATCGTGGTCATCGAGATGAACCCGCGGGTGTCGCGCTCGTCGGCGCTGGCCTCGAAGGCCACCGGCTTCCCGATCGCCAAGATCGCCGCCAAGTTGGCCGTCGGCTACACGCTCGACGAGATCCCCAACGACATCACCCGCGAGACGCCGGCGAGCTTCGAGCCGTCCCTGGAC
>CAXTFU010000399.1:0-2965 GCA_964243385.1 uncultured bacterium
CGCTCAGCACGAAGGCGGGGACCAGGGCGCTCATCGAGACGTCGGTCGGGTCCTTCGGACGCTCGTCACCGGCCGCGTTGACGAACAGCGCCAGCTCCTCCTCCTTGACCTCGGCCAGCATGAACGTCCGCAGCGGCTCGACGGCCGCCTGGTACGCCTGCTCGTACGTCTTCTCGTTCTTCAGGAAGGGCTGCAGCGCCGTTTCGTTCATCTGGCTGAGCGTCGGGCCCATGATGAACAGCGACAGGAACAGCGACAGGCCGACGAGCACCTGGTTCGGCGGGATCGCCTGCACGCCAAGGGCGTTGCGGGTCAGCGACAGCACGATGATGATCCGCGTGAAGCTGGTGCACAGGATGAGCAGCGCCGGCGCGATCGACATGACCGTCAGCAGCAGGACGACGACGATCGCACGGTTGGGCGCGTCCTTGCCGCCGTCGAGGTCGACGGTCAGCGAGCCGGTGTCGGTCGGCCGGGTCGGGCTGGGGGTGGAGGGCAGCGTCGGGGTCGGCGCGGTCGCGGCCAGGACCTCGACGCCCTGCACGGCGGGACGGACCTCGGCGCCGGCGGAGGCCGGCGTCGCGACGAGCAGGACGGGCAGGGCGAGCAGCAGGAGCAGCACGCGGCGCAGGGCCGTCCCCGGGCTGGTCGAGCGCGCGGTCGTGGGCATGGTCCTCCTTCCGGGGGTCGGTGGGACGGCTGGCTGAGCGGGGGAGCGGGTCAGGAGCGGCGGACGGTGCGCTCCTTGAGCGCCTCCACCAGCGGGCCCCAGCCGGGGGCGGGTCGCGGGGCCTCCGCGTCCGGCTCGAGCGCCTGCTCGGCGGCGAGCAGCAGCGGGTCGGCCTCGCCGAGCACCGACACCGACGCCTCGGTGACCCCGAGGACGAGCGTGCGGCCGGCGACGCGGACCAGCTGCACCGAGCTGCTGCGCCCCAGGCCCTGCCGGGCGAGCACCTCGATGCGGCTGCCGGGCTGGCCGGACGAGCCGAGGCCCCGGCGGCGCAGCGCGCGGGCGGCGAGGGCCATGAGGCCGAACACGACGACCAGCGAGACGAGCAGGCGGCCGAGCAGCGTGACGACCGAGACGTCCTCCACGGCTAGCGGCGGGGGGCGTTGGCGGGCGGGCGGACGCCGACGATCTCGGAGATGCGGATGCCGTACTCCTCGTCGATGACGACGACCTCGCCGCGGGCGATGAGCGTGCCGTTCACGAGGACGTCCACCGGGCTGCCGGCGGCGCGGTCGAGCTCGACGACGGCGCCGGGGCTGAGCGACAGCAGGTCGCGGACCGTCATGCGGGTGCGGCCGAGCTCGGCCGTCACGCCCATCTCGACGTCGTGCAGCAGGTCCAGCGGCCGGCTCGCACCGGGGACGCCGGCGACGTCCTCGAGCGCCTGGTACTCGAGCACCTGCGCCTGCTCGCCGGCACGCTGCTCGGGCACCTCGACGCCGATCGGCTCGTCCGCGGCCGGCAGGGCGTCCGGGGTGACGATCAGGGCCATCGTCGCGACGTGCTCGCCGCCGCTGACGAGCGGCACCGCGCCGAAGGTGCGCCCGTCGCCGACGCCGGCCAGCGCGATGTCGGCGGCGAGCTCGTGGGCGGCCTCGACCTGGACGGGCGCCGTGCTGGCCTGCTCGAGCGCGACGCCGGCGTCGGTGAGCGCCGGGCCGAGGGCGTCGAGCAGCTGCTGGGCGCCGAAGGGGCTGTTCTCGAGCGCAGCGGCCAGGCTGTCGGCGAGCACCAGGACGAGCGTGCCGGTCACCGCACCGCGGACGTTGAGCGCGACCGCACGGCCGCGGCCGCCGTCCGGCGGCAGCAGGCCGGCGGCGGTCTGGTCCTCGAGCGGCGGCTCGACCACCGCGGGGAGCGGGAGGGTCGCGGCCGCGGCGGTCGCCGCGGCGGTGACGGCCTCGCGGACGCCGTCCAGGGTGCTGAGGTCGGTCATCAGTGGGAGTCCTTTGCGTTCTCGGGCTGGACGATCATGAAGGCGAGGCGGCGGCCCTTGCTGCCGGGCACGGCCGAGGCGCAGGTGCGTCCGGCGGCGACGACGGACAGGGGCGCGTTGACGGGGTGCCGGAGCGGGAGGACGTCCCCGAGGCAGAGGTCGAGGATCTCGGTGCTCGTCAGCGTGACGGCGTCGAAGCGGACGGCCACGTCGACGGGCACGCCGCTGAGCTGCGCGGCCATGGCGCGCTCGGACTCGAGGGGGTCGGTGCCCTTGCGGTCGGCGAACAGCGCGTTGCCGGTGACCTGCTCGAGCACCGGCTGCAGGGCCGTGAAGGGGATGCAGAGGGTCGCCATCGCCTCGCGGGAGCCGATCCGCACGTCGTAGGTCGCGACGACGACCATGTCGGACGCGGCGGCGACCTGGGCGAACTGGGGGTTCGACTCGAGCTGCACGATGCTCGTCGTGGTGCGCGCGAGCGACTCGAAGGAGTAGTCGAGCTCGCGCAGCACCCGCTGCACGAGCTCGCGCAGCAGCGAGGACTCGATGTCGGTGAGCGCCCGCGCCGGCTGCCCGCCCTCGCCCGTGCCGCCGAGCAGGCGGTCGATGGCGGCCATGGCGATGTCCAGCGGCAGCTGGAGGATGCCGGCGCCCGGGAGCGGGTCGACGTTGACGATCGCGAGGAACGACAGCTCGGGGGAGGACCGCACGTACTCGTCGTAGGAGACGTGGTCGATCGACTGCACGCTCACCTGGGACACCGAGCGGAGGGTCGTCGACAGGATCGTCGTGAACTGCCGCGCGAACGTCTCGTGGACGATCTGCAGCGCCCGCGCGTGGTCGCGGCTGAACTTGCTGGGTCGCCGGAAGTCGAAGGGCTGGGGCCCCGACTTGCGGCGCTTGCGCCCGCCGGTGGTCGGGGTGCCCGTGCGCGCCGCATCGGCCGCGGGGTCGGAGGTGTCCGTCGCTGTCACGCAGACTCCATCGGCGGCTGACTGGCGGACCTGAGCGTTAGCCCA
>CAXTFU010000399.1:2975-3430 GCA_964243385.1 uncultured bacterium
GCCAGCCCGGATGCCGCAGTCCGCCGCCGTCGCGGCCGGCAGGACCGGACCGCCGGCCCGGACGCGGCTCGCTGCAGGGCGCGCCCGTCCGGGCTACTGCATGACGAACTCGGTGAAGTACACCTCCAGGACCTCCTCGTGGTACCGCTCGGCGACCCGGTGGGAGAGCTCGGCCTTGGCCTTCTGGCGCTCGGCCGGGGCGGCGAGCTGCGCGTAGGTGTGGTTGCCGAGGTAGGCGATCGCCTCGTCCAGCGCCACCGAGCCGTTGACCTCGTGGTCGCTGGCCGGCTCGAGCGGGAGCTGCAGGGCCAGTCCGACCTTGAGCAGCCGGCCGTCGGCCAGGTTCATCGTGATCGGGTCGAGCGGGATGACCTCGCCGAGCTCGACCTCGTGCGCTGCCTCCGCCTCCTCGGCCCCGGCGCCGGCGCCCGGGCCCATCATGAAGTACCAGGCGG
>CAXTFU010000400.1:0-3397 GCA_964243385.1 uncultured bacterium
AGGTCCGGCAGGTCGAGGTGACGGTCCGGCGCGAGGAGCTCGAGGTGCTGCGCGTCCCCCTGGACGGGACCGAGCGGGCGGCGTCCGGGCCGGCCCCGGAGCCGCTGGTCGTCGTGCTGTCCGAAGAAGTGCCGGTCGTGACCGTCCAGGCCCGACCGTATGAGCAGGTCACCGTCCACGTGGACACCGTCACCAGCCAGCAGGTCGTGTCCGAGACCGTCGCCCACGAACACGCCGAGGTGCTGACCGACCCGGCCGCCGTCGCACAGCACTCCGGTGCGGTGACGCCCGCCGCCACCGGCGCCGCGACGGGCGGCGTCAACAGCCGGTAGACGGACGCGGCTCGGCAGCCGTGACCGGATCCTTTTCGCAACGGAGTTCGTGCATGCACCTGTACCGCGCCCTCTGGTGGGCCCTGGTCGGTCCGCTTGCGGCGTTCGGCGTGCTGATCGCCTGCACCCGACTGCCCGGAACGGCCCTGGCCCCGTTCATGACCTACACGGCGGTGCTCGGGCTGGTCGTCCCCGCCATCCGCAGGCGACGGCGCGCGCTGCGCCAGCAGAGCGAACCACCGCAGCCCCGATCAGGGGCGCACGCGCTGCGCACCGCGCTGCTCGTGACGCTCGCCGGCGTCGCCCTGCTCGGCCTCATGACGTCGACCGGCATCGGCGCCATCGCCCTGGCTGCGCTGCTGACAGCCGGCTCACCCGCCAGGCTCGAACACCACCGCCGAACCAGCCAGCAGTGCCCCGACCAGGCGCGCACGCCGGCGCCGACCTGGCCTTCGGCCGCCGACGGGTCACATCCAGTGGCCGCTACGAACACCGCCGAGCGCCGACCAGAAGCGATGACGCTGGACGAGCTGTGCCGCGCATGGACCGCCAGTCACCAAGCACTGCTTCGCCCCCGGGACGTCGCAGCTCACGGGCGGCTCGTCGACGCCCGGCAGCACTACCTCGACGAGATGGAACGGCGAGACCCCGACGCCTTCAACCTCTGGCTCCACGCCGGTGCCCACGCAGTCAGCGACCCCAGCAGGTACCTCGGCAGAGGCAGCCGCCACTGACGCTGCCTTCCGTGCGCACCGTGCTCGACAGCGGCAGGCGCGTGGCCGCTCAAGCCCTCGACTGCGCCCGAGTGACCAAGAACAGTCCGGCTTGCCGCGGCAGCCGCACCTCCACCGGTCCGGCGGCCTGGGCGCTGCGAAGTCCTGCCCGGCCCAGGGTGCCGACCGAGGGTGCTCGCCGTCGGAGTTGCGCCGATACGCGGCACTGGAGGGATTGCGCGCTGCGGGACGGCGGTAGGTCAGGCTCGGTCGGCATCGCGCCGACGCCGGTGACGGGAGGCAGCAATGACGAGGGTGCGCTTGCAACAGGACGTGGGCGCGCCACGTGTGCCGGGCGCGGGTCGATGACGTCCCCGGCTCCCGACGGGAACGCGGCTCCGCAAGGCGGGAACGACGAGGGACCTGACGACGCGCCGGCCAACGGAGTCCCTGACGACAAGCTCCCAGCGCCCGCTACCGACGCGGCCGCCGACGCCGAGAACGACGACGTGTCGGTAAGTTTCGGCGGTTCCTGAGCATCGCGGTGCCAGTGGCGCGTCAGCGGTAGCGCCTCCGACGTCCTGCAACGGCAGTTGAGCCGGTTCGCAAGGGCTCTCCGAAAGAGCGATGCTGTGCCATTGTCACGGTGCGTGCCTGACCCTCGCGCTTCTGTTACACGACCGGGGGTGCGGCTGTGCAGGAACGAGGGCTGAGTGCTCAGGGGCTGGAAGCGCCGGGCGGCTCGTCCCTGTCGGACGCTGTCGCGCCCGGCGGGTGGTTCGGCGGTTGCCCGACGCACACGCGCCCGAAGGCTCAGGCGTCCCGGGGCCACTTGGCAGAGCAGCGAGAGCTGCTGGCTCACCTGCGTCGGATGACGCGCGAGCTGGCCGCCTACTCGGCGGCCGCGTCGGTGGCGAGGCATGCGAACGCCGGCATGCCCGGGGCGTCGCCGCCGGTCGGGCTGTCACTGTCGGGTGAGCCGGACCTTGCGGGGATCCGTGAGCGGTTGCTGTGGGTCCAGCTGACGATGGCGCAGGCGCAGCTGCTGGCGGCGTTCGACGACGCTCGGTCCTCGGGCTATGTCGAGGGAAGCCGGCACATGCAGGTCCTGCAGCAAGCCGAACGGACACAGCGGCGGTGCGATGCGCTGTGGCGACGTCAGCAGCGCCGCGACCAACCGGTCGCGCTCCGCGTGCCGCACTGACGGCGGCGTCTTCAGACGCCTTCTCAGCTCGCAATGCACCCGGGTGCTGACCGTCTCGCAACCCGGTTCGACCGTAGTGTCCGGTGCTGTACGCCTGCTGTCGTGCGGTCTGTCGGTGAGAGGCTCGCAGTGTCCGAGCACGCTGCTGGTGGCCGGTACGGCCGGGCGCTGATCCGCTCGAGCCATCACGCGCTCACCGAGTCCCAGCTGCTCGTCGAGCAGACACGGGCGCGGCTGGCGCAGGACCCGCTGCCGCAGCAGGTATCGGTGCTGCCACCGGCCCCGGAGCCGGTGCCGTCGGCGGTGGCGGTGGCGGTGTCGGACCTGGAGGTCGCCGGCCGGTACATCCCGGTCGGGAACGGCAACGGGCCGGTGGCAGGGGACTGCTACGACGTGCTGCGCACCGGCCCGGACCGGGTGGCACCAGTGGTGGGAGACGTCTCAGGGCACGGACCGGCGGCGCCGGAACGCATGCCGCTGCTGCGGCAGGCGACCGCGCAGTCGCCCTGAAGCAGCTCGGTGCCCGCGGCGCGCTGGCCGTGCTGGACCTGTTCGTCGACGAGCAGCCAGGGGAGAGCCTGGCGACGCTCTGGTACGGCGAGCACGTGCCCAGCCGCGGCCAGCCCGTCTACGCCAGCGCGGGTCATCCTCCGCCGGTGCCGGCCGTGCCGGGCCGGCCCGCTGCGCTGCCGACGCTGGCCGACGCCCCTCCGCTGCGCACCGGGCTGGCCCATGCGTTGGCTGCGGAGCACCGGATGGAGCTGCCGTCCGGCGCTGCGCTGGTCGCCCACAGCGACGGTCCGGTGGAACGCCCGGACGCGGACTGCACCGATCAGCTGGCGGTGCTGCGCGGCCTGGTCGCCGTGCAAGCCGACCCGGACCTGCAGAGCACCGCCGAGGACGTCGCCGACGCGGTCCTGGACAGCCTGGTCCCGGACCGGGACGCCGCGCAGGACGACGTCGCCCAACGGGTCGTGCGGCCCAGGAGGGGCGTGCCGGGTCGCTCGTCACCCGGGCAGGCTGGGTCCGACGCCTTGGCCGACGACTGGGGACACGAGCCGCCCGCGCTCGGCAAGACCGTCAGGCTCAAACTCACCGCCTGACAGTGAGGATCTGGGTGAGCCCCGCGGCCGGTCGTCCTGACCCTC
>CAXTFU010000401.1:0-2881 GCA_964243385.1 uncultured bacterium
GCCGGGCGGCCAGGCTGTCGCGGCGGGCCCGCGTGGCGTCGACGGCCTGCACCGCGGCCCGGCGCGCGTCGACGTCGAGCCGGGCGCCCAGCACGCCGTAGCCGTAGACGGCAGCGTGCGACGCCGCGAGCAGCACCTCGAGCAGCGCGACGTCGTCGCCCCGCACGCCGGTCACGCAGGCCCGGCCGTCACGCCAGCGCCGCAGCGTGCGTGAGCTCGCTGGCCGACAGCGCGCCGAGCAGCCCGGCCAGGCCGCGGGAGGCGGCGAGGCAGTCGTCGGCGTGCTGGCCGCCGGCCGTCCGCTCGGCGGTGACCAGGCTGCGCAGCGCGGCGTCCGCGCTCGCAGGCACGGACGCAGGCGCCGCGGCCGCAGGGGAGGCGGTCGGCGGCGCAGCGCTCGGGGCAGCCGCGGACGGGGACGGGGACGCGTCGGGTCCCTGCAGCGCCCGCAGGTGCTCCCGGTGGTGGGCGCGCAGCGGGTCCAGCCGCGCAGCCAGCTGGGGCAGGCCGGTCAGCACCGCGTCGTAGGCCTGCAGCAGCCCCTGCTCGCGGGCGGCTGCGGCGGCCCGCAGCGCGTCGTCGGGGTCAACCGGCGTCGGCGACGGTCCGGCAGTCGGCGCCGGCGGGTCGCTGCGGCCGGTGCACGCCGCCGCAGCGGCGGTGACCACGACGGCCAGCGGCGCGACGACGACCGTCCGCCGGCGAACGCCCCGCCGCACCACGGGCGCACCGGGACCGCCGGACGCGTCCCGTCCCGGCTCGTGCCTGCTCACCGGGACGAACCTACCCAGGCGCCCGCCGGTCCTGCGGCGCCGCGCCAGGGTCTAGGCTGGGCGGTCGCACGACCCCGCTCGACGCCGTCCCGCGACCGGGACGGCCCCGGCACGCGCACCCACAACTGCAGAGAGGCAGGCCGCGCCATGACCGCCTCCACCCACCTGTCCGAGGTCCTCGCGCCGCTCGTCGCCGACGCCGGCTACGACCTCGAGGAGCTCCGCGTCTCCGCTGCCGGCAAGCGCAGCATCGTCCGCGTCGTCGTCGACCAGGACGGCGGCGTGACGCTCGACGACATCGCCGACATCAGCCGCGTCATCTCCGACGCGCTCGACGTCGAGGACGCCGCGGACCCCGACCTGTTCGGGACCTCCTACGTCCTCGAGGTGTCCTCGCCGGGCGTCGACCGGCCGCTCGTCCAGCCCCGGCACTGGCGGCGCAACGCGGGCCGCCTGGTCCGCGTGACGCTGCACGACGGCGGGACGGTCGACGGCCGCATCACGAGCGCCGACGACGCCGGCGTGGTCCTCGACGTGGCCGGCAGCAGCCGCGCGCTCGCGTACGCCGACGTCGCCAAGGGCCTGGTGCAGGTCGAGTTCACCCGTCCCGGCGCCGTCGCCGACGAGGACGACCAGCAGGACGACGGGCAGCTCGACGACGAGCAGCTCGACGACCAGCAGGACGACGACGGGCTCGACGACGACCAGGAGGACGACGCATGAAGATCGACATGACGGCCCTCCGCGGCCTGGAGCGCGAGAAGCAGATCTCCTTCGACCTCGTCGTGGGCGCCATCGAGACCGCCCTGCTCACCGCCTACCGGCACACCGAGGGCGCGCAGCCGCACGCCCGGGTCGAGCTCGACCGGACGTCCGGCGAGGTGGCGGTGCTGGCGCAGGAGCTGGCCGAGGACGGCACCGTCCTGCGCGAGCACGACGACACCCCGGAGGGCTTCGGCCGGATCGCGGCCAGCACCGCCAAGCAGGTCATCGTGCAGCGCCTGCGCGAGGCCGAGAGCGCGCTGTCCTACGGCGAGTACGCCGGTCGCGAGGGCGACATCGTGTCGGGCATCGTGCAGCAGGCCGGGCAGCGGCCCGGAGCGCCGCCGAACCGCAACGTCATGGTGCTCATCGGTGCCGGCGAGAACGCGCTGGAGGCGGTTCTGCCCCCGACCGAGCAGGTGCCCGGGGAGGTCTACGCGCACGGGTCGCGGCTCAAGTGCCGCGTCGTGTCCGTCGGACGCGGCCAGCGCAGCGCGACGGTGACCGTCTCGCGCACGCACCCCGACCTGGTCCGCGGGCTGTTCGCGCTCGAGGTGCCGGAGATCGCCGACGGGTCGGTCGTCATCGCCGCCCTGGCGCGCGAGGCGGGGCACCGGACGAAGATCGCGGTGCGCTCGACCGTGGCCGGCCTCAACGCCAAGGGCGCCTGCATCGGCCCCGTCGGCTCGCGGGTGCGGGCCATCACCACCGAGCTGCACGGCGAGAAGATCGACATCGTCGACCACGTCGACGACCCGGCGCGCTTCGTCGCGAGCGCCCTGTCACCGGCGCGCGTCTCCTCGGTCGAGGTCGTCGACGCGGTGCAGCGGTCGGCGCGCGTCGTCGTCCCCGACTACCAGCTCTCGCTCGCCATCGGCAAGGAGGGGCAGAACGCGCGCCTCGCGGCCCGGCTCACCGGCTGGAGGATCGACATCCACAGCGACGCCGAGTGACCGGCGCCGCGTGAGCCGGCGGACCAGCTCTCGGGACGGGCCTGCCGCGCAGCGGACCGGCGCGCTAGAGTTGGCGGTGGCCCGTCCTCGGGGTCCGGTGCGCACCTGCGTGGGCTGCCGGACCACGGCGACGAAGCCCGCTCTGCTGCGCGTCGTCGCGGTCGGGGACCGGTCCGCTCCACGGCTGGCTCCCGATCCGGCCGGTCGCCTGCCGGGCCGAGGTGCCTCCGTGCACCCCGACCCGACCTGCATCGACCTCGCCGACAAGCGCCGGGCGTTCGCCCGGGCCCTGCGCCTCCCGGGACCGCTCGACGTGACGCCCGTGCGGGAGCACGTCGCAGCAGCCACCAGCACGACCAGCAGCACGACCAGCACGCGTCAGACCGACTCCCC
>CAXTFU010000401.1:2891-3340 GCA_964243385.1 uncultured bacterium
GCCGGCTCGACCAGCACCACCAGCGGTACCAGCACGGAGCCCACCGATCCCCCGACGACCCAGAGCGGACCTCCTCGATGAGCACTCGATGAGCCACCACCGATGAGCACGCCCATGCAGTAGCACCCAGGCGCGGGACCTCCCCGGGCCTTCCCCACGAAGGAGCACAGTGCCCGGCAAAGCCCGTGTCCACGAGCTCGCCAAAGAGCTCGGCATGGACAGCAAGACCGTCCTGACCTGGTTGAAGGACCACGGCGAGTTCGTCAAGTCCGCCTCCTCGACCGTCGAAGCGCCCGTCGCCCGCAAGCTGCGCGAGGCCTTCCCCGCCACCGCCCCCACCTCCGGAGCACCCGCGTCCGCAGGGGCCTCCCGTCCCGCTGCGGCGCCTGCGCCGTCGTCCGCGCCGCGCCCGGGGCCCGTCGCGCCCGGTCCGCGTCCCGGCCCGGCGC
>CAXTFU010000402.1:0-3338 GCA_964243385.1 uncultured bacterium
GTCCATGACGTAGAACGAGTCGAGGTCGGGGTCCAGGATGAGCTTGCTGCTGTCACCGACCTGCGTCACGAGCGCCGCGAGCGCGACGGCGACCTCGGCCCGCTCGGCCGGGGCGTCCCCGGCGCGGGCGGCCTCGAGCGCGGCGCGCAGCGCGTCGTCCGCCGCCAGCTGCGGCTGCGCCTCGACCGCGGCGGCCAGCGGCGACAGGTCGACCGGCCGTCCGGCCGCGACGTCGGCCAGCGCCTGCACCGCCGGGCGGACGACGGTGACGCCCGCGCGCTCGGCGTCGGCGAAGGCGACCTGGCCGCCGAGGACGCGAGTGAACGACCACGTCGCGAACAGCGCCGGGAGCAGCAGCAGCACGACGAGCAGCAGCAGCCGGGCCCGGGTGCGCAGCCGGTCGGTCAGCGCGAGGACGGGCCGCAGGGCGCGCGGTGACGGGTCGGCCATGCCTGCTCGTCGGCAGGACCGGGGCGGTCCTGAAGCGCGTCGGGCCCCCGGACCAGGGCGCCCGCCGGTCCCCCCGCGGCTCGGCCGGACGCGTGCCCGCCGCCGCCCGGACGACGGGGCCGGCCGGTAGGGTCCGACGCTCCCGGACGAGGAGCGCGGATGCCGTACCTGCTGGCCGTCGTCGCCGTGGCCCTCGGCGTGCTCGGCGTGGTCGGCGGCCAGTCCGACGACTCCCCCGGCCTGCAGGGCCTGGGCGGGCTGCTGGTCCTGGGCGGCGTCGCCCTGTGCGTCCGGACCGCGCGCCGCCGAGCGCACTGACCGCGACGCCCGGTCCGATCCGGTGACGACGCCCTGGCAGGCCGAGCAGCTGGTCGACGCGCAGCGCGCGGCGGCGCTCGTCGGCCGGCAGTTCCCGGCCCTGCGCGGTGCGCCGGTGCGGGCGGTCGCCACCGGCTGGGACAACTCGGTGCTGCTCGTCGGCGAGGTGCTGTTCCGCTTCCCGCGCCGGGAGGTCGCCGTCGGGCTGCAGCGCCGCGAGCTGGCCGTGCTGCCGGTCGTCGCGCCGCAGGTCCCGCTGGCGGTGCCCGCACCCACGCACGTCGGCGAGCCCGACCTCGACTACCCCTGGCCGTTCTGGGGCGCGCCGATGCTCCCCGGCGACGAGCTGGCGCTCGTCGACGTCCCCCGCGAGGCCGCGGCCGAGGCGGCCGGAGCCTTCCTGCGCGCGCTGCACGGGCTGCGCGTCGAGGTCGACCTGCCCGTCGACCCGATGGGACGCGGCTCGCCGCAGGCCCGCGCCGACCTCAGCCGCGGGTGGCTGTCGTCCCTGCACGAGCGGGGGCTGTGGCAGCCGTCGCGCGCGGCCGACGAGCTGGTCGGCGCGTCGCCCGGCGCACCCCCGGGCCCGTTCGTGCTCGTGCACGGCGACCTGCACCCGCGGCACCTGCTGGTCGACCGCGCCGGCCGCGCCACCGGCGTCATCGACTGGGGCGACACCTGCTTCGCGCACCCGGCGGTCGACCTGTCCCTGGCCTGGTCGGCCTTCGACGGACGGGCCCGCGCCGCGCTGCTGGACGCCTACGGGCCGGTGGACGCCGACACCGAGCTGCGGGCGCGGGCGCTGGCGCTGTGCCTGTGCGCGGCGCTCGCCGCGTGGGCGGCCGACACGGGCGCGTCGCGGCTGCTGCCGGAGTACCTGCGCGGGCTGCAGCGCGCGATCACCTGAGACACCTCCCGCCGGCCGGTCGGCGGTCTACGCTCCGGCCGTGCACCGGATCTTCTCCACGAGCTTCGCGTCGGTCTACCCGCACTACGTGACGAAGATCGAGCGCAAGGGGCGGACGACACCCGAGCTGCATTAGGTCATCTCGTGGCTGACCGGCTTCGACGAGGCCGCGCTGCAGTCCCACCTCGAGGCCGGCACGACGTTCGCGGACTTCTTCGCCGCGGCGCAGCTGCCGCCGCAGGCCGCCGCGATCAGGGGCACCGTCTGCGGCGTCCGCATCGAGGAGATCGACGACCCGCTCATGCAGAAGATCCGCTACCTCGACAAGCTCGTCGACGAGCTCGCGAAGGGCCGGCCGATGGAGAAGGTCCTGCGGTCCTGAGCGCCGGGTATTGAGCACTGGGTATTGAGCACTGGGTCCTGTGCGCTGGGTCCTGAGCGCTGCCTGGGCTGCCCCAGCACGGGGCACGTCGACCGGACGTCGGCCGCGCCCGCGATGACTTCCGGACCGCCGCGCCGTCTCCCTCTCCAGGCGGCACGGCGCCGCCGCCCGGAGGAGGTGGCCCCGGATGGCGGTCTTCGCGCTGGTGCACGGCGCAGGTGACGTCGGCTGGTCCTGGCACCTCGTGCAGGCCGAGCTGCGGGCGCGCGGGCACGAGGCCGTGGCGCCCGACCTGCCGTGCGACGACGACACCGCCACCCTGTCCGACTACGCCGACGCCGTCCTCGCCGCGGTCGGCGACCCGCGCGAGCTCGTCGTGGTGGGGCACTCCTACGGCGGCCTCACCGCCGCGCTGGTCGCCGCCCGCGTGCCCGCACGGGTGCTCGTCTACGTCGCCGGGATGGTGCCGGCGCCCGGCGAGGCGCCGGCGGACTGGTGGGAGCGCACCGGCCACCCGCAGGCCGTGGCCGAGCAGGCGCGCCTCGACGGCGGCCGCACCGGCTCGGACGACCCGTACGTCGCCTACCTGCACGACGTGCCGCGCCCGCTGGCGGAGGAGGTGCAGCGCCGCTCCCGCGGCGAGTCGTCCGCCGCCTACAGCGCGCCGTGGCCGCACGACGCGCTGCCGGACGTACCCGTCCGTGCGGTGCTGTGCACCGAGGACCGCTTCTTCCCGGCGGCCTTCCAGCGCCGGCTCGCCGCCGACCGCCTCGGCGTCGTGCCCGACGAGCTGCCGGGCGGGCACTGCCCGGCGCTCAGCCGTCCTGCGGCGCTGGCCGCACTGCTGCACGACGCCGCGACCGGCTGACCGGGCGCTGCGCCGGGCCCGCACGGACCGCGGGACGCCGAGCTCGGCGCGCGGCAGCCGAACGGCGAGCTCGGCGCGCAGCAGCCGGACGTCGTCGCCGCCGAGCACCGTGCGGACGCCCGGCCCGGACCGGCCGCGGCGTACGACCTCCTCGGTCAGCAGCGGCACCCCGGCCGGCCCTCCGAGCCCGGGCGCGTGGGCCTCGGCGCGTGGGCCTCGGCATGTGGGCCTCGGCGCGCAGGTCTCCGCCGCCGACGCGCCGCCCGGCACACCACCTGATCGCGGCGCGGCTCCCCGCTCACCCGCTCGAGCGAGGCGCGCGCCCGCACGCGATCACGACGTGTGCGGCAGCGCGGTCCCGCCGCCGACGCGCCGCCCGGCACACCACCTGATCGCGGCGCGGCTCCCCGCTC
>CAXTFU010000403.1:0-3320 GCA_964243385.1 uncultured bacterium
CGGCCGGCGGACCGTCGGAGGCGGTCCCTGGGAGCCACGCGACCCCGCCCGGTACCTGCAGCGGTTGCACCGCGACGTCCCAGACCTCGACCCGTTGGCGCTCCGGTACGTCGAGGAGGCCCTGCGAGCGTTCAACGCCCAGTGCTACCTCGCGACGTCGGTCATGCTCGGCGTCGCCTCCGAGCAGGAGTTCACGCTGCTGGCGAACACGTTCATCGTCTCCCTTGGGCGCGCTTCGGCCAAGAAGCTGGCCGAAGCGATGGAGAACCCGAAGACCGGCCAGTACGCCCGCTTCGACGCGTTCCGCAAGCGACTCGAGCCGATCCGCGACGAACTGCCGGAGGAGTTGCGCGACGTCCTGACGCTGGACTCCGTCGCCGACCTGCTCCGAGTGGCCAGGAACGAGGCCGGTCACCCGAGCGGGGTGGTAATCGACGAGGACACGGCCCGTATCCACCTGCAGATTGCGGCGGTGTGCCTGCGGAAGATGACCGCCATGCGCGGGTTCTTCGCCCAGCGCGACCGGACGCCTGCCCCAGGGGCCACGTCTGCTGCTGTCGCAGGCGCGCCGGACCGATCGACGCCTCGCTGAACCGCACACCAGTGGGGCCGGAGTGGCCGGTGAGCGAGACCGGGGTCGAGCGCTGATCTGCGTGCTGGACTGGGGCGCATGACCGTTCCGTCGGCGAGTCCGTCGCCCGGCCCGTTCACCGCGCCGAGCGGCGCGCCCTCCCCGGGCCTCGACGTCCTGGACCTGGTGGCGACGAATATCATCGCCAAGCCGGGGGTCTACGCGTTGCTCCTGGGCAGCGGGATCTCCTACAGCGCAGAGGTGCCCAGTGGGTGGGGCATCCAGTGTGTGCTGGCCGAGCGGCTCGCACGGCTGGCCACCCCGGAGGACGCCGGCGCGATCGCCCTGGCCGCAGAACACCCGGACCTCTGGTGGCAGCGGCGCGGCTACCCCGAGCCGTTCGGGTACTCCGGCTTGCTCGAGCTGGTCAGCCCGACGGCAGCCGGTCGGGCCACTCTGCTCGAGGAGTTCTTCACTCCCACCGAGGACGACCTGCGAGACGGCCGCAAGATCCCGACCGCCGCTCATCGGGCCATCGCCCAGTTAGTCCGAAGAGGCCTGGTCCAAGTGATCGTCACCACCAACTTCGACCCGCTGACCGAACAGGCGATCCGCGAGATCGGGGTCTACCCGCAGATCCTCCACAGCGCTGGCGACCTCGCCCGCATGACCCCGCTCACCCACGCCGACTGCACCGTCATCAAGGTCAACGGCGACCGCGGAGACCTGGTCACTCTGAACACCGACGAGGAACTCCGGGAGTTCAACGAGGGCACGGGCGTGAGGGAGCTGCTCACGCAGGCGTTCTCCGAGTACGGCCTCCTGGTCTGCGGATGGTCCGGGGAGTGGGACCCGTTCCTGCGAGCGACGCTCACCGAGTCGCGGCCCCCAGACGGCGGACCCGGCCATGCCGACCCTCTGCCTACTGCCGCCTCCGGCCGGTACCCCATCTACTGGTCCGCCTTCGAGCAGCCCAAGCCCGTAACCGCGGAACTGATCCGCTCGATTAAAGCCCAGGAGCTCCCCCTGATGACCGCAGACCAGATGTTCACCGAGCTGGACGCGCGGGCCCTGGCGGCCCAGGAGATTCTTGGCCGGCCCGACGCGAGCCGCGACATCGCGGTCAAGCGGTTGCGACGAGCGCTTCCGGACCCGACGCGCCGGACCGACGTCGAGAACCTCGTCCTCGACGCGATCGACAAGCTAAGCGAGCAGTTGCAGGAGTCCGGTGTGCCGGGGGCTGTGCAGGAGTACGTGGCCCAGCTCAAGGTGCAGGCCGCTGCGGCCCAGACGGTCCTGCACCTGTTGGCCGCTGGCGTGTACGCCGACCGGGACCAAGAGCACACCGAACTGTGGGTCACCGCCTTGGAACGCCTGATGCGAGCCGGGCTCACCGGCCGGGTGCCGGCGCGGGGCAGTGGACCGTCGAGACGCCTCGGTACCCGGCTCTGCTCGGTGTCACCGTGTGCGTGGCGGCCGCAGTCGCCGCACGACGGGAAGGTGTCGCCCGACGCCTACTCGAAGGTGCCCGGTGGACCGACACCGACTTCGTGCGGATGCCAGCAGCGCAGGCGGTCCACCGCGACCGGGTGTTCCGTCAGGACCTTGAGAAGTCGGGACAGTTTGGGCCTTGGGCGAGTTCGGACCTCGTCCGAGACGACGTGCTTGAGGCGCTGAAGCTCGTTGACCCAGATTTCGCGGTGCGGCATCGCTTGGTCGACGCCGCGGAATACCGAGTCGTCTTGGTACAGCAGTCGACTCAGGGCGGCCCCGGTGGGTTGCCGTGGGTGGAGGGGCGGTGGTTGGCCCACGAGAACCGGATCCCCGTGCGGAAGGACGGCTCGGAAGCGCTGGCCGAGGAACCGGAGGCGCAGCTTCGATTCCGTGAGGACGCCGAGGCCGGTGGGTGGTGGACGGGCCTGGAGGACGGTGCGGTGGTGATGGCGGCGGTCGAGGCGATCGCCGCGCAGGAGAAGGCAAGGCGGGGAGACCGGTCTCGCGGCGGGTGAGTGGGCGGCACGTGCCGAACCGTTCAGTTCGGGCTGGGTGGCGCGGCGTTGCGAGGTGGGGAGGAGTTCCTCGAGCCCGTGATGCTGGCACTCGCCGAGACCTTTTCCGACGACGGGTCGACGAGCTCTCGACCGAAGTGAGCTCCGAACCGGTCCCACCGCACTATCCGCGCAAGTTCGGCAGGACTTAGCCGGCCGCCAGGGGACCGGCCCACTGCTGGTGGATACGCGTGGTTATACAACGACGCGACGACGCTGTCGTCCTCGAACGGCGTCGTCAGCTGACGCGAGTGTGCTGGCGCTTAACCGCCAACTCGTTCCGTGGGGAACACCTCCGCAGGCGACATCGCCGGTACGGTCGAATCGATGAGGCCTCGAGCGGTTACCGGGCACCGGGCTGACGGGCAACGATCGACAGGCCTGGTGTCGAACACCGCTCGACGGCTCGACAACTTCGCCGGCGACGCGGCGTGGTCGATCGTCTGGGTCACTGTTGTGTGCCTGATTGCTGCGGCCGCGACCGTGTCTGGGATTTTGTGGCGAGTCCTCTAACCTTCGCCGAGCTCCACCGGCCCGTGCCGTTCCCGGCCGCGCTTCGCCGGTGGTGACACGGCGGGTCAGGGCGGCGATCATCGCTGGCAGCCTCTTCGCGGGCGCCGGGATCACCGTCGCGACCCTCGCGGCGGTCGATGAATACCACCGGATCGGCGGTGCCGAGATCACCGTCACCGCGTGCCACA
>CAXTFU010000404.1:0-3308 GCA_964243385.1 uncultured bacterium
ATGTACGGCTCGGCGACCTGCCCCATGGTGATCGCCGTCTGCACGCGGGTGTCGACGCCGGCCTGCTCCAGCAGGTCCTGCAGCGCGAGGCAGTTCATGACCGTGCCGAGCATGCCCATGTAGTCGGCGCGCGCCCGGTCCATGCCGCGCTGCGCGATCTCGGCGCCGCGGAAGAAGTTGCCGCCGCCGACGACGATCGCGACCTGCACCCCGCTGCGGACGACGTCGCGCACCTGCCGCGCGATGTCGGACACGACGTCGAGGTCGAGCCCGACGGCGCCGCCGCCGAACACCTCGCCCGACAGCTTGAGCAGGACGCGCTGGTAGCCGGCGCCGGACGGCGGCTCCCCCGCGGCCGGGTCGTCGGACGGCGCGTCGCCGTTGGACGACGAAGGGGCCGCCTCCCTGCTCGTGCTCACGGGTGGCGGCCTCCTGCGTCGTCGGGTGGTGGGCGAACGTACTGGCTAGGCCTGGCCCACCTTGAAGCGGACGAACCCGGTCAGCGAGACGCCAGCCTCCTCGAGGACCTTGCCGACGGTCTTCTTGCTGTCCTTGGCGAAGGCCTGCTCGAGCAGGACGGCGTCCTTGAAGAAGCCGTTGACCCGACCTTCGACGATCTTGGGCAGGGCGGCCTCGGGCTTGCCCTCCTCCTTGGCCGTCGCCTCCGCGATCTCGCGCTCCTTGGCGACGACGTCCTCGGGGACCTCGTCGCGCGAGACGTAGGTCGGCGCGAACGCGGCGATGTGCTGCGCGACGTCCTTGGCGACCTCGGGCTGCTCGGCCGAGAGCTCGACGAGCACGCCGAGCTGCGGCGGCAGGTCGGGGTTCGTGCGGTGCAGGTAGCTGCCGACGTAGGCGCCCTCGAAGGTCGCCACGCGGCGCACCTCGATCTTCTCGCCCATGGACGCGTTGGCGTCGGTGAGCACCTCGGACAGCGGCTTGCCGCCGATCTCGACCGACTGCAGCGAGGTGACGTCGTTGCTGCCGAAGGCGGCGTCGGCGACCGACTGCGCGAGCTCGGTGAACTTGGCGCTCTTGGCGACGAAGTCGGTCTCGCAGTTCAGCTCGACGAGCGTGCCCTTGATGGTGCCCTCGAGCTTGGCGATCACGAGGCCGTTGCTGGCCGCGCGGCCCTCGCGCTTGGCGACGCCCTTGAGACCCTTGATGCGCAGCTGCTCGACGGCCTTTGCGTAGTCGCCGTCGGCCTCGACGAGCGCCTTCTTGCAGTCGGTCATGCCCGCGCCGGTGGCCTCGCGGAGCCTCTTGATGTCCGCGGCGGTGATGGAAGCCATGTCTTCTCCTGTGAGGTTGGCGTGCGACGGGCGGCGCCGAGAGATCTCCTCGGCGCCGCCCGTTCGTACGGGGCTGGCTACTGCTGGGGGGCGGCCTCGGCCGGCGCGGCGGCGGGAGCAGCCTCGACGGCGGCGGCGGGAGCGGCGTCGGCGGACGGCGCGAGCAGCTCCTGCTCCCACTCGGGGAGCGGCTCGTCGCCGGCCAGCTGGCCGGCCTCGGGCTTGCTGTCGGCGTTGGCGTTGGCCCCGGCGCGGGCCATCAGGCCCTCGGCGACGGCGTCGGCGATCACGCGGGTCAGCGTGCCGATGGAGCGGATCGCGTCGTCGTTGCCCGGGATCTTGTAGTCGACGACGTCCGGGTCGCAGTTGGTGTCGAGGATCGCGACGACCGGGATGCCGAGCTTGCGCGCCTCGTTGACGGCGAGGTGCTCCTTGTTGGTGTCGACGACCCAGATGGCGCTCGGGGTGCGCGTCATCTCGCGGATGCCGCCGAGCGTGCGCTGGAGCTTGATGCGCTCGCGCGACAGCACGAGCGCCTCCTTCTTCGTGAGCACCGTCTGGCCGCCGGTCGCCTCGATGAGCTCGAGCTCCTTGAGGCGCTGCAGGCGCTTGAAGACGGTCTGGAAGTTCGTGAGCATGCCGCCGAGCCAGCGCTCGGTGACGTACGGCATCCCGACCCGGGTCGCCTGCTCGGCGATCGGCTCCTGCGCCTGGCGCTTGGTGCCGACGAACATGACCGTCCCGCCGTGGGCGACCGTCTCCTTGACGAAGTCGTACGCGCGGTCGATGTAGCCCAGGGTCTGGGTCAGGTCGATGATGTAGATGCCGTTGCGCTCGGTGAAGATGAAGCGCTTCATCTTCGGGTTCCAGCGCTTGGTCTGGTGCCCGAAGTGCGTGCCGCTCTCGATGAGCTGTCGCATGGTGACGACGGCCATGGTGGTGCCTCTCGTTGCATGCCACGGTCGTGCGGCCCGCTGATCAGGCGGGACGGCCGCGTGGCGGTCGGGTTGGTCTGCCGGTCACCGGGATGGCGGTCGGCCCTGGTGCCCCAGTCCGGACCCGCTCCAGCGAGCTGGAGACCGCGGGGGCCGGGGCTGTGGTGGGCACGCGAAGTCACCCCGGCGGACCAGGGTGCTGCAGCAAGTGTACGGCTTGGCCCGGACAGGGCCCGCGGTGCGTCGGGGGCGCTGTGGACGGGGGCCGCAAGCGGGCACGGCCCGGCGGCCGTCCACAGGTCCGGTCGCGACGCTGGCGGCGGCGCCCGCTCCGCCGCAGCCTGTCCCGGGGAGCCGGACGTCCGGCACGACGACAGGGGGACCCGGTGCGCGCAGCGGCAGGACCGCGTTCGGCGGTGCGGCGGTGCCGACGGCTCGTGCCGGGCTGCTGTCGCCCGGCCGCGACCCGGCCGGTGCTGCGGACGCCGGCACCCGCGCTGGACCGGTCGGTGCTGTCGACCGTGGCGCTGGTCGCGGTGCTCGTGTGGTCGCTGGCGCTGGGCGGCTCGCTCGCGCTCGGCTGGTCGCTGGTGCTGGCGACGCCGGCCAGTGCCGACGAGGGCCCGTGGGGCTGGCCGCTCGACGGGCCGCCGCAGGTGTCCCGGGCCTTCGAGCCACCCGCGCACCGGTACGGCACCGGGCACCGCGGGGTCGACCTGGTCGCCTCCACCGGCGCCGCCGTGCGGGCGGCCGGGGGTGGTCGCGTCTCGTGGTCGGGGCTGCTCGCCGGCCGCGGGGTCGTCGTGGTGGTGCACGGCGCGCTGCGCACGACCTACGAGCCGGTCGACGACCGGGTCCCGGCCGGCACGGTCGTCGCCGTCGGGGACGTCCTGGGCGTCCTGTCCCCCGGGCACCTCGGCTGCCCGTCGGCGGCCTGCCTGCACTGGGGGCTGCGCCGCGGCGACGACTACCTCGACCCGCTGCGCCTCGTCGGGCGCGGGCCGGTGCGGCTGCTGCCCCCGGCCGGCCCGCGGCCCGCCAGCCGTCCGCTCGGAGCGCCTGCGCCGGACCGCACGACGGA
>CAXTFU010000405.1:0-3294 GCA_964243385.1 uncultured bacterium
GACCGATCCATGCCCGCGGCGCATCCCGTGACGCGTGCGACGCCGCGGCCCGTCGAAGCGGCTCCGGGACTGCGACGTCGTACACGTCGCCAGCCGCTACACCAGCTCGTCCACCCGCTGCCCGGAGTTCGGATGCCACGGGGAAGGCGCACGTGAAGTCCCTGCCGCCGCGGTTCGGGAGCACCGATCGGGCCTGTCTTTTCGACGCGGTACGGCTGCCTGCGCACGCGACGGCGCCGACCACCGAGCGAGCGCGGACCCGCAGCTCGACCGTCCGACCTCGGCGGGCCGCCGGAAGTCTCGACCGCCATGCGTCGGCGCCTACGGCCGCCGCCGGTCGCACCCTCGCGAGGTGCCCGAGCTCGACCGGCCGGGCCGTTCACTGCGTCAACTGCACGACACCACGTCCACCGGCCTCGCGAAGCGCGTGGGTTCCGGTCGCTGCGGAGAAACGACGAGCGCCGGCGGCCCGTTGGCGCTCCGCCTGCACAGGCAGCGCGGCGCCGCGTCGTGCCGGCGTCCCGCCGCACCGGGGCGCGGCGCACCGCCGAGCCCGTGACCGCCGCCACCCGGTGGTCGACGAAACGGGCACGCGCCCGCGCTGGCTCCCGTCGTTCCGTCCTGGCGCCGCTGCCCTGGAATGCGGCCGACGCAGCCGCGGCGCAGGCCCGTCGACAGTCGCCTGGCATCACTGGCACGGTACCGACGGCAGCGGACGGCGGTGCACGCCGCAGCCGTCATGAGCAGCCGGCCAGAAGCCGGGCTCCCGCCGCAGTCCGGCCACCTGCCGGCCGAGGTGTGATCGTCGGACGGCTCGCCGTCTCGGCTCGGCGGCCGGCCGAAAGAGGCGCCGAGGAGCGGCGCAGGCCGTCGGGTCAGCGGGCGTCGGTGCCTGCGCGTCCGCGGCGAGCTGCGGTCCACGACGCAGGCATCGACCGCGCTCGACGAGGCCCACGATGTTTGGACTCGCGGCTGCTCCTCGGGGCGGTGCAGGACGACGGCGTCGATGAGCGCCAGGGCGGTCAAGGGCGTCGCAAGTCGATCGTCTACGGGCGGGCTGGGATCCGCCGCAGGTGGGCGACGAACCCGCCGTCCCGGGCGGCGAGGTGGTTCGACTTGACGTCGTCCAGTTGCCATGCACGCTTCCCGAGCCGTGCCGGCAGGACATGTACGCGACTGGCCGTAGGCGTCGGCAAGGAGCCGTCTTGTGCTGGGCCAGCCGATGCTGCTGCACCCATCGACTGTCGCCGAGTCAACGCCGGCGGCCCGGGCGACCTGTCGATGGACCGCTCCAGCTCGGCTCGTCCCGTTCGGGCGCGCTGCTCGGCCATGCTCTTGAGAGCTCACACACGGACGGGTCCCGCCTGGATGATCGGCGAAGGGCACGCCGCACCCCGTGCACACCAGCACATCCGCTGGTCCGAGCACCCGGTGCACGGACAGGTCGGCACGTTCCGGCGCCCCCGAACGTCCGTCCGTCACAGTGCCGTCCCGCGGCAGGGCCGCTTGCGCGCGCAACGTTGCGCTGGACGGCGGTACCGAGCGGCCGCGGGCGGTCCCAGGCTGGAGCCCTGAGCTTCGTCTGGAGGAACACAATGGATGCACGACGCAGGACATGGATGTCGCGGCTGGCGCTGGTGGCGATGGTGGCGCCGCTGGGCAGCGCCGCAGGGAGCGCGGCGGCAGCGGCCGAGGTCCCGGGCGGTCCCGTCCGGGTGCTGGTGGCCGGGCAGGCCGGCCAGTCGGCCGCGGTGCTAGCGGCGGTGCGGCGGGTCGGCGGCCGGGTGGTCGCCGTCCGCGAGGTGCTGGACGGCGCCGAGGCCCTGGTGCCGGCCGGGGCGGTGGCCGCGCTGCGGGAGTCGCCCGGCGTTGCCGGGGTGACGCCGGACGCGCGGCTGCAGCTGGCCGCCGCCGGCTGGCTGCCCGACGGTGACGAGGGATCGCTGAACCAGATCGACGAGAGCACCCGCGCCAAGGACGTCTGGGGCATGCGGGCGGCCGACGCGAGCCGGGTCACCGGGACGGGCACGGGGGTCGCGCTGCTCGACAGCGGCATCTCCCGGGTGCCCGGGCTCGACGCGCCGGGCAAGGTCATCGACGGCCCCGACCTGACGCCGGAGTCGGCCGACCCCGACCTGGCGCACCTGGACACCTTCGGTCACGGCACGCACATGGCCGGGATCATCGCCGGGCTGGACCGGGGCATGACCGGCCACGAGAGCGAGCCGCGGGTCTTCGCGGGGCTGGCGCCGGGAGCGCACCTCGTCGGCGTCAAGGTGGCGGACGCGACCGGTGCCACCGACGTGTCGCAGGTGATCGCCGGGATCGACTGGGTGGTGCAGCACCGCCGGGACGCCGGGCTGAACATCCGCGTGCTGAACCTGTCGTTCGGCACCGACTCGACGCAGGACTACCGGCTCGACCCGCTGGCCCACGCCGTCGAGAACGCGTGGCGCGCCGGGCTGGTCGTCGTGGTCTCGGCCGGCAACGACGGCGGTGCGACGACGAGCCTGACCGACCCGGCCACCAACCCGTACGTCATCGCCGTCGGGGCCAGCGCGCACAACGGCACGGCGACCGTGAGCGACGACACGGTCGCCGCGTTCTCCAACAACGGGTCGGCCACCCGCGGCGTCGACGTCCTGGCCCCGGGCACCAGCGTCACGAGCCTGCGCGACCCGGGCTCCTACATCGACACCGCGTACGCCAGCACCGGACGCATCACGAGCACGGCGATCCCTGGGTCCCTCGACCCGAGCCGGCTGTTCCGCGGCAGCGGGACGAGCCAGGCGGCAGCCGTCGTGTCGGGCGCTGCAGCGCTGCTGGTCGACCAGCGTCCGGCGCTGACCCCGGACCAGGTCAAGGCGCTGCTCGTGCGGACCGCGCGACCGCTCACCGGGGTGGCGCGCAGCCGGCAGGGCGCCGGCACCATCGACGTGCGGACGGCGGCGCTGACCACGGCGCCGACGACCGTGCAGAGCTGGCCGCGGGGGACCGGTGCCGGCTCGCTGGAGGCGGCGCGCGGCGGCTACCACCTCGTCGACCCCGTCACCGGGCAGGAGCTGACCGGGGAGCGGGACGTCTTCGGCCGGGTCTGGGACGGGGCCACCTGGGGCCCGGCGTCGGACAGCGGGACCGCCTGGTCCGGCGGCCTGTGGCTCGGCCAGCGGTGGAGCGGCGACGGCTGGTCCGGCCAGCGCTGGAGCGACGCGGGCTGGTCCGGCGACAGCTGGTCGGGGCAGCGGTGGAGCAGCAGCGGCTGGCAGGACGCCCGCTGGGACGGCCAGCGCTGGA
>CAXTFU010000406.1:0-3282 GCA_964243385.1 uncultured bacterium
GAGCGGGTCACGGCCGTCGCCGCCTCGGTCGAGCGCAACCGGCAGGCCCTCGTGCAGGCGGTGAGCTCCGCGGGCGGTGCCGAGGCCGGCGCGCAGTTCGGCGCCGTCTGGAAGGAGCACGTCGACGTCCTCGCCGCCTACGCCACCGCGCTGCAGACCGGCGACACCGCGCAGCAGCGCTCCCTGCGCGGGCGCTACACCGGCATCGAGCAGCGGCTCGCGGGCGTGCTCGCGACCCTGGTCGGCACCCGCGTGCCCCGCGCCGACCTCGACGCCGCCGTCGTCGAGCACGGCGAGCAGCTGCTCGACCAGGCCGACGCCTTCGCCAGCGAGGGCTACGACACGTCCTTCTCCGTGCAGCGGTCGGCGTTCGCGCACATGATCATGGTGGCCGACGTCCTCGCCCGCGGCATCGCGACGAGCAAGGGCCTGCCGACGGCCGAGCTCGACGCCCCGCGCCGGCAGCTGCAGACGGCGCTGAGCCGGCTGCTCGCCGAGCACATGGGCCTCATGGTGCAGGCGATGCGGGCGGCGCAGGACCGCTCCCCCGAGTTCGCCGCGGCCGGTCGCGCCGTGAACGCGAACACCACCGACCTGGCCGGCGCGATCGGCACGCTGTACGGCGAGCAGGCCAGCCAGCAGTTCCTGGCGATCTGGGCCGACCACGTGGAGGCGCTCATCACCTACGCCGGCACCGAGGAGCAGGCGGCCCGCGACAGCGCCCGCGAGAACGGCGTCGACTACGCGCCGCGGCTGGCGCGCCTGCTGGCGGGCGCCACCGAGCAGCGGCTGCCCGCCATCGAGCTCGCCTCGGCGCTCACCGAGCACGACGACCACCTGCGCCGGCAGCTCGACGCCTACGCCGAGGGCGACCTGGACGAGGCGCAGAGCCAGGCCGAGCAGGGCTACTCGCACATGTTCGAGCTGGCGCAGGCGCTCGCCACCGCCATCGGCGACGCCGTCGCGGCCAAGCTGCCGCAGGGCGGGGCGGCCACCGGCGGCGGCGGCCTCGTCGCGCAGCACTAGCAGGTGCACGTCTTCACACCCGGCGCAGCGGCCTCGACCCACGGCGTGGGGGTGGGCGCCTCCCGGCCCGGCGCGACAGCCCCGTCCCGCAGCGCTGGGCAGCTGCGCGTCCCTCGGACCGGCCCGGTGGCCTCGTCCCGCAGCGCCGCGCGCCATCGCCTTCCGCGACCGCGCGCGGTCCTGCCGCTGCTGGTGGCGCCGCTGCTGCTGCTGGGCTGCTCGTCCGCCGGCCCGGAGCGCGCGCAGGCCCAGCCCGCGACGTCCGCGAGCCCGACGGGGAGCCCGTCCGCGACCCCGGCAGCGGCGCCGCCGCCGTTCACGGCCGTCCGAGAGGTCGCGCGCAGGCAGGTGCCGGTGCGGCTGCGCATCCCGAGCCTCGGCGTCGACGCGCCGGTGGGCCCGGTCGGCAAGGCGTCCGACGGGTCGGTCGAGGTCCCCTCGCGCTGGGAGGACGTCGGCTGGTACGACGGCGGCGTGCGGCCGGGCGAGGTCGGGCCGGCGGTGCTGCTCGGGCACGTCGACTCTCAGAGCGGCCCCGCGGTGTTCGTCCGGCTGCCGCAGGCGCGGCTGGGGACGGTCGTCGAGGTCGTGGGGACCGGCGGCGAGGTCACCCGATTCCGGGTCGACCGCGTGCAGCAGTACCCCAAGACGCGGTTCCCGACGGACGCCGTCTACCTGCCCGCCCTGTCGCCGCAGCTGCGGCTCGTGACCTGCGGTGGGTCGTTCGACCGGTCGACCGGCCACTACCGCGACAACATCGTCGTCTACGCCAGCCGCGTCTGACCGCCCCGGGCGCGAGCTCCTCAGCCCTCCCGGGCGACGAGGGCGCGGGACGCGCCCGGCGGGTCGGGTCGTCCACGCGAGGTGGTCGTCAGCCGCGGCTGACGCCGCCCACAGCGGCGACGGCTACTCGCAGCCCTGGCGGGAGGCGCGGAACGCGCTCAGCTCGGCGGCGAACTGGCGCCGGTCGGTGGCGGCCCGGGTGAGCACCGGCAGCGACTGGTCGAGCGCCTGCGCAGTGGTCAGCCGGCTCGCGAGCAGGTCGTCCATGACGCGCGTCTGCGCGGCGAGGGCCTGCTCAAGCGCGACCGACGTCTCGAGGGCGAGGTCGGCCTGGTCGAGCGCCTCCCGGCAGTCCGCGGAGACGCCCACCGTCGGGGGCGCCGCCGACGGGGCCGCCGACGGTTCGGCGGTGGCGTCGTCGGCGGCCTCGGGCGAGGCCTGCGCGGAGGGCGCCGTCGCCGCCACGCCGCCCGTCGAGCCGGAGAGCTCGTCGGCCGAGCCCTGCCGGGCCAGCAGGAAGGTCACGCCGGCGGCCAGCACCGCCGCGGCGAGGACGGCGGCGATGCTCACGAGCCACGGCACGTAGCGGTGGTCGTCGTCGTCGTACACGACCAGGTCCAACGGACGCTCCTCGGTGCTGGGCCACGCGGCGGTGGGGGTGCTCGGCGGACGGGGCAGGACGGCCCCGCGAAGGGGTGCGTCGCGGGGGCGGAGGCGCCCCGACCTGCCCTGACCGTGCCCGGGGTGAGCGCTCCGCACGCGCGGTGGCCCGGGTGACACGCGCCGGGGCCCGGCACCGCGCGAGCGGTGCCGGGCCCCGGGACGCGCTGGGGACCTGCTGCGGGCTAGGCGCCGCCGCCGGACAGCTTCTCGCGCAGGGCCTGCAGGGCCTCGTCACTGGCGAGCGTGCCGCCGGACGACGCGGGAGCCGGGCGCGGGGTCGAGGCGGCTGCGCCGTCCTCGGCCTCGGGCTCGTCGTCGCTGCCGCCGGCGACCGACGTGTACGAGGTCGGCAGCGCCGCCTCGGCGTCGGCAGCCGCCATGCGCGTGATCTGGGCCTGGTGGGCCTCGAAGCGCTTCTGGGCGTCGGCGTACTGCTTCTCCCAGGCGTCGCGCGCCTCCTCGTAGCCCGGCAGCCACTCGCCGGTCGCCGGGTCGAAGCCCTCGGGGTAGATGTACTCGCCCTGGGCGTCGTACGTGGCGGCCATGCCGTACTGGGCCGGGTCGAAGACGGCGTCTCCGCCGACGCCCGTCTCGTTCGCCTGCTTCAGCGACAGGCTGATGCGGCGGCGCTCGAGGTCGATGTCGATGACCTTGACGAGGAGCTCGTCACCGACGTTGACGACCTGCTCGGGGATCTCGACGTGGCGCTCGGCCAGCTCGGAGATGTGGACCAGGCCCTCGATGCCCTCGTCGACGCGCACGAACGCACCGAACGGGACGAGCTTGGTGACCTTGCCCGGCACGACCTGC
>CAXTFU010000407.1:0-3276 GCA_964243385.1 uncultured bacterium
CCCATCAGCCGTCGTCGGACCGGCCGGGCGTCGACGGGTAGGCGGCCTGCACGTCGTCGAGCAGCAGCTGCATGCGGCGCTTGAGCTCGGCCGTCACCGCGGCGGCGTCGGCGGCGGGGTCCGGCAGGAACGGCTCGCCGATCGACACGCTGATCGGGGTGCCGCGACGCAGGTCCTTCGGACGTGCCTTGGTGAAGATCCGCTGGCTGCCCCAGACCACGCACGGCAGCAGCGGCACCCCCGCCTCGCGCGCCATGCGGGCGGCGCCGGTCTTGAACTCCTTGAGCTCGTAGCTCTGCGAGATCGTGGCCTCGGGGAACACGCCCACGATCTCGCCCGACCGCAGCGCCTGCACGGCGGCGGCGTAGCTGGCGGCGGGCGTGCCCTTGCGGTCGACCGGGATGTGCCTCATCCCGCGCATGAGCGGCCCGCTGACCGGGTGGTCGAACACCTCCTTCTTGGCCATGAAGCGGACGAGGCGCCCCGTCGGCAGGGCGGCCAGGCCGGCGAAGGTGAAGTCGAGGTAGCCGACGTGGTTGATCGCCATGACCGCGCCGCCCGAGCGCGGGACGTGCTCCCGTCCGGTCATCGTGAAGCGCAGCCCGAGGGCCTTGAAGACCAGGCGCGCGACGGCGATGACGGTGGTGTAGACGGGCTCGACCATGGGCCGGAAGGTACTTGCTGCGCGGCTGCGCGCAGCGCATGGCGCCCTGTGGCGCAGCGTCCGGCGGTCGGGCGCCCCGGCTCAGCTGCCGGCGCTGCGCCGGACGGCTCGCAGCGGGGCGCGCAGCTCGGCGGCGTCCAGCGCCGCCTCGGCCTGCCACCGGTCGCGGCCGGACGCCGCCGAGGCCGACATCCCGGCCCAGGCGTTGCGCCGGGCGGTGGTCTGCCCGCCGGCCGGCAGGGCGACGCTCAGCAGCATCGTGGTGCAGTGACTCAGCGTGGTGAGTGGTGACACCGTGTCCTCCCAGGGGGCTGCCCACAGGTTGGTGGCGCGCTGTGACGAACAGGTGTCACGGCCGTGAACGCACGTGGGCGTTCTGCGCACGCCCAGGCACTCGGACCCGGCCGGCGCAGACGGAGACGGGGCAGACCGGGACGGCGCAGGCCGGACGGCTCGTACCGGGACGGCTCAGACCAGCCGGCGCAGATCAGGGCGGCTCAGACCGGGACGCTCAGGCCGGCCGGCGCAGATCAGGACGGCTCAGGCCGGGACGGCGCCCGTCCGCGCCTCGACCGCCTGGGTGAACAGGCGACCGGCGCGGTACGACGAGCGCACCAGCGGGCCGCTCAGCACGCCGGCGAAGCCGATGTCCTCGGCCTCCTCGCGCAGCGCCACGAACTCCTCGGGCTTCACCCAGCGCGCCACTGGGTGGTGCCGCGGCGAGGGACGCAGGTACTGCGTGATGGTGATGAGCTCGCAGCCCGCGTCGTGCAGGTCCTGCAGGGCCTGGCTGATCTCCTCGCGCTCCTCGCCCATGCCGAGGATGAGGTTGCTCTTGGTGACCAGGCCGGCGCTGCGGGCCTGGGTGATGACGTCCAGCGACCGCTCGTACCGGAAGCCCGGGCGGATGCTGCGGAAGATGCGCGGCACGGTCTCGACGTTGTGCGCCAGCACCTCGGGGCGGGCGTCGAACACCTGCTGGAGCAGCGCGGGCGTCCCGTTGAAGTCGGGGATGAGCAGCTCGACGCCGATGCCCGGCAGTGCCGCGTGGATCTGGCGCACCGTCTCGGCGTACAGCCAGGCGCCGCCGTCGGGCAGGTCGTCGCGGGCGACGCCGGTGACGGTGGCGTACTTCAGCCCCATCTGCGCGACGGACTCGGCGACCCGGCGCGGCTCGTCGGTGTCGTAGGCCGCGGGCTTGCCGGTGTCGATGTTGCAGAAGTCGCAGCGGCGGGTGCACTGGTCGCCGCCGATGAGGAAGGTCGCCTCGCGGTCCTCCCAGCACTCGTAGATGTTGGGGCAGCCCGCCTCCTCGCACACGGTCGCGAGGCCCTGCGTCTTCACCAGCGACTTGAGCGCCGTGTACTCGGGACCCATGACCGCGCGGGTGCGGATCCACTCGGGCTTCTTCTCGATCGGGGTCTGCGCGTTGCGCACCTCGAGCCGGAGCATCTTGCGCCCGTCAGGGCCCACCGTGGTCACACCGGTGGCCAACACCGCGAGTGGGGCTCGGCTTCCCGCGGGGGTAGGGGGCGGCCATGGACCTGCGCATCTTCACCGAGCCCCAGCAGGGCGCCTCCTACGACGACCTCCTGCGCGTCGCGCGGACGGCGGAGGACGCCGGCTACGACGCCTTCTTCCGGTCCGACCACTACGTCGTCATGGGGGACGGCGACGGCCTGCCCGGCCCGACGGACGCGTGGATCACCCTGGCGGGCCTGGCCCGCGAGACCTCCACGATCCGGCTCGGGACGCTCGTCACCGCCGGCACCTTCCGGCTGCCCGGGGTGCTCGCGATCAGCGTGGCGCAGGTCGACGCGATGAGCGGCGGCCGTGTCGAGCTCGGCCTCGGGACGGGCTGGTACGAGCGCGAGCACGCGGCGTACGGCATCCCGTTCCCGTCGCTGGGGGAGCGGTTCGACCGGTTCGAGGAGCAGCTGCAGGTCGTCACCGGGCTGTGGGACGCGGACGGCCCGTTCACCTTCCGCGGCGAGCACTACGAGCTCGTCGACTCGCCCGCGCTGCCCGAGCCCGTGCAGCGGCCGCACCCGCCGGTCATCGTCGGTGGGGCCGGGACGAAGCGGACGCCCCGGCTCGCCGCCACGTGGGCCGACGAGTTCAACCTGCCGTGGGGCTCGGTCGAGGCGACCCGCGAGCAGTTCGGACGAGTCCGCGACGCCTGCGCGCTGACCGGGCGCGACCTCGTCCTGTCCGTCGCGCAGGTGCTGTGCTGCGGGCGCGACGAGGCCGAGCTCGCCCGGCGGGCCGCCGTCGTCGGGCGCGACGTCGCCGACCTGCGGGCGAACGCCCTCGGCGGGACGCCGGACGAGCTCGTCGACCGGCTCGGCCGCTTCGCCGAGGTCGGCGCGACGCGCGCCTACCTGCAGGTGCTCGACCTGTCCGACCTCGACCACGTCGAGCTCGTGGCCGCCGAGGTGGCCCGCCAGCTGCCCTGACCCGGCCGGGTCGGCCCGGCGGCCCGGGCTCCTGCGTGGCCGGGCTCCCGCGGGCCGGACGCCTGCGGGCCGGACGCCTGCTGAGCCCGGCCGACGACGAGCCGGCTCAGCGCGGGCGCCGGCCGGCGGCCGTGGCGTCGGCGACCTGCTCGACCC
>CAXTFU010000408.1:0-3263 GCA_964243385.1 uncultured bacterium
CGTCCTCGTAGTTGTGGCCCTCCCACGGCATGAACGCCACGAGCAGGTTCTTGCCGAGCGCCATCTCGGCCTCGTCGGTGCACGGGCCGTCGGCGATGACCTCGCCGGCCTCGACCCGCTGGCCCTCCGCCACGATGGGCTTCTGGTTGATGCAGGTGCCCTGGTTGCTGCGGCGGAACTTCGACAGCCGGTAGGTGCGCCGGGTGCCGTCGTCGTGCATGACCGTGACGTAGTCGGCCGAGAGCTCCTCGACGACACCGGCCTGCTCGGCGGTGATGACGTCGCCGGCGTCGACGGCGGCGCGGTGCTCCATGCCGGTGCCGACGAGCGGCGCCTCGCTGCGCAGCAGCGGGACGGCCTGGCGCATCATGTTCGACCCCATGAGCGCGCGGTTGGCGTCGTCGTGCTCGAGGAACGGGATCATCGCGGTGGCGACCGAGCAGATCTGGCGCGGGGAGACGTCGATGTAGTCGACGCCGGACGGGTCGATGTAGTCGACCTCGCCGCCCTTCTTGCGGACGAGCACGCGGTCGGCCGCGAACGAGCCGGCCGTGTTCAGCGCGTTCGCCTGGGCGATGACGTGCTTGTCCTCCTCGTCGGCGGTGAGGTAGTCGACCTGGTCGGTGACCTCACCGTTCGTGACGAGGCGGTACGGCGTCTCGACGAAGCCGAACGCGTTGACGCGCCCGAAGGTGGCGAGCGAGCCGATCAGGCCGATGTTCGGGCCCTCCGGGGTCTCGATCGGGCACATGCGGCCGTAGTGGCTCGGGTGCACGTCGCGCACCTCGAAGCCGGCGCGCTCGCGGGACAGACCACCCGGGCCGAGCGCCGACAGGCGGCGCTTGTGGGTCAGGCCCGACAGCGGGTTCGTCTGGTCCATGAACTGGCTCAGCTGGGAGGTCCCGAAGAACTCCTTGATGCTGGCCACGACCGGGCGGATGTTGATCAGGGTCTGCGGCGTGATGGCCTCGACGTCCTGGGTCGTCATGCGCTCGCGGACGACGCGCTCCATGCGGGCCAGGCCCAGGCGGATCTGGTTCTGGATGAGCTCGCCGACCGTGCGCAGGCGCCGGTTGCCGAAGTGGTCGATGTCGTCGGTCTCGTAGCCGACCTCGCCCGCGTGCAGCTTCACGATGTAGTCGATCGTGGCCAGGACGTCGTCCTCGGTGAGGACGCCCTGGTCGACCGGCAGGGCCAGCTCGAGCTTCTTGTTCACCTTGTAGCGGCCGACCTTCGCGAGGTCGTAGCGCTTGGCGTTGAAGAAGAGGTTCTCGAGCAGCGTCTGCGCCGACTCGCGCGTCGGCGGCTCGCCCGGGCGCAGCTTGCGGTAGATGTCGATGAGGGCGTCGTCCTGGCCGGTGGTGCTGTCCTTCTCCAGGGTGCCGCGCATCGAGGCGTAGTCGCCGTAGCGCTCGAGGATCTGGGCGTCGTCCCAGCCGAGCGCCTTGAGCAGCACCGTCACGGGCTGCTTGCGCTTGCGGTCGATGCGCACGCCGACGGCGTCGCGCTTGTCGACCTCGAACTCGAGCCAGGCCCCGCGCGACGGGATGACCTTGCAGGAGTAGGTGTCCTTGTCGGTGACCTTGTCGATCTGCCGATCGAAGTAGACGCCCGGCGAGCGCACCAGCTGCGAGACGACCACGCGCTCGGTGCCGTTGATGACGAAGGTGCCCTTGGGGGTCATCACCGGGAAGTCGCCCATGAAGACCGTCTGGGACTTGATCTCACCGGTGGTGTTGTTCGTGAACTCCGCCGTGACGAACAGCGGAGCCGCGTACGTCATGTCCTTGTCCTTGCACTCCTCGACGGAGTACTTGGTGGGCTCGAACCGGTGGTCGCGGAAGCTCAGCGACATCGAGCCGGAGAAGTCCTCGATCGGGGAGATCTCCTCGAAGATCTCCTCCAGGCCCGACGACGTCGACAGGTCGTCGCGACCGGCGTCGACGGCCTCCTGGACGCGTGCCTGCCAGGCGTCGTTGCCGACCAGCCAGTCGAACGACGTGGTCTGCAGGTGCAGGAGGTTCGGGACCTCGAGCGGCTCGCGGATCTTGGCGAAGGAGACGCGGGACGTGGTGCTCGGAGTGCGGGGGGAGGGCGCAGGGACTGCCAAGAGTGGGTCCTTCCGGCGGCAGCGGCGACGGCTGCCTCAGCGGTCTGGCTGGCGCACGCACACTCGACCGGCCTGCACGGACATGGGATCCGCGCGGCTATATGACGGGAGGCAGCGCAAAGGAGCAGTGTAGTCGTCGACCACCTGCATGTCGAGCTGCCTCGGACCACCGGTCCGGGGACGGCCGTGCGAGCTGCTGTCCGGCGCCCACAGTGCCGATCCGGGACCCGCTCGTCAAGCGCCGCCACGGCGCGTCACCCGTCCGGCGCAGTCCGTGATCACCTGGGACGTAGCCTCGACGCCGGGAACGCCGCAGGGGCGGCACGCGCGCGGCGTGCCGCCCCTGCGGGACGAGCGGGAGTGCGGGACGAGCAGGTGCTACTTGACGGTGACGGTCGCGCCAGCAGCCTCGAGGGAGGCCTTGGCCTTCTCGGCAGCGTCCTTGGCGACCTTCTCGAGGACGGGCTTGGGGGCGCCGTCCACGAGGTCCTTGGCCTCCTTGAGGCCGAGGCTGGTGAGGCTGCGGACCTCCTTGATGACCTGGATCTTCTTGTCGCCGGCAGCCTCGAGGATGACGTCGAACTCGTCCTGCTCGGCCGGGGCCTCCTCGGCCGCGCCGCCAGCGGCACCGCCGGCGGCGGCGACCGCGACGGGAGCCGCGGCGGTGACGCCGAAGGTCTCCTCGAACTGCTTCACGAACGCGCTGAGCTCGATCAGCGTCATCTCCTTGAAAGCGTCAAGGAGCTCGTCGGTGCTGAGCTTCGCCATGGTGGCGTCTCCTTCTGTTCAGTGCCGGTTCCGGCTAGGGGTGGGGTCGTGCTGGGGTCGGCCGGAGCCGGTCAGGCAGTGGTGTCGCTGGACTCGCTGGCAGGACTGGTCTCGTCGGCAGGGCTGGTCGCGTCGGCAGGGCTGGTCGCGTCGGCAGGCGCAGCTTCGGGAGCCTGCTCCTCGGCCTGGACGGCGGCCTCGACGAGGTCGGGCTCGGCCGTGCCGGCACCGCCGATGATCGACGGGTCCTGCGCGGCCTTGTCCTGCAGGGCGCCGGCGAGCCGGGCCGTCTTGGCGAGCGGCTCGTTGAACAGCCGCACGGCGTTGCTGAGCGAGGCCAGCAGGGCGCCGGCCATCTTGGCGAGCAGGACCTCGCGCGACTCGA
>CAXTFU010000409.1:0-3235 GCA_964243385.1 uncultured bacterium
CGCTGGCCCGCCGCGGTCGCGCGCCGGCTCGAGCGGCTCGCCCTCGACCCCGACGGCGTCGTCGCCCGCGACCCCGCCCAGCGCGACGGCAGGACCCGCGACGAGGCCGGTCTCGCCGCCGCGCTGCGGGCCGCCTGGTCGCTGCTGCCCGGGCTCGACCACCTCGGCGTCCGGGTCGACCTCGACCGGGCCGTCGCCGAGCGGTGCGGGCCGACGCTGAGCGAGCCCGCGACCGACGCGCTGCTCCGGCGCAGCGGCCTCGACCTGCTGGCCGTCGGCTGGCTGCTCGCCTGCTCGGACGACCTCGTCGTGCTGCGCCGCACCGGGCGCGGCGAGCTGGTCGCCGAGCTGCTGGCCGTCGCCTTCCCGAGCGGCTGGCCGCCGCGCGAGCGGGCCGGCGCCACCCTGCACGAGCTGCACGCACCGGTGGCCGACGGCACCCGGCTGCAGCGCGCCGCCCCGGCGCTGAGCGAGGCGCTGCTCACCCGCGGACCGCTGCGCCAGCACGTGTGGGGGCTCGACCCGGACGGCCGGCTCGACCGCGACCCGTCGGCGCCGGACGCCCCGGGGCACGACCTGCCGGCCGACCCGGCCGGCTGGTGGCTGCGCGTCGAGCGGCAGACCAGCGTCCCGCTGCCCGGGCTGGGTCGCGGCCTGTTCACGATCCGCCCGTACCTCGTCCCGCTCCCCGCGCTCACACCGCCGCAGCGCACCGTGCTCGCCGACGCGCTCGTCTCGATGACCCCCGAGACGCTGCACTACAAGGGCGTGGAGGCCGTCGCCGACGAGCTCGTCGCCTGGCTCCGGACGTCCGCGCGGCCCAGCCCCGTCACGCCCCCCGCGCGCGACCCGGCCGGCACGGCACGGGGCGTCAGTTGAGGGTCGGGTCCGCCGGGTAGCTGGCGGCAAAGGCGAGCGGCGGCCCCTGGCGGCGCAGCACCTGGCCCCACAGGTGCTCGGGGTGGACGTCGAAGGCGTCGGCGGGCAGGGCGTCGAGCACCCACCAGGCGCCCTCGTCGACCTCGGCCTCGAGCTGGCCGGCGGCCCACCCGGCGTAGCCGGCGAACAGCCGCACCTCGCCGACGGCGTGCGCGAGCTCGCCCGGCGAGGCGTCGAGGTCGACCGTGCCGACCGCGCCGCCGGGCACGCCCTCGACCTCGGCGTACGCGGCGAGCAGCGGGCTGCCGAGCCGCCGGTGGCCCAGGCACAGCGCCGCCTGCGGCTGCACCGGCCCGCCGGCGAACACGACCGGGGGCTCGGCGGTCAGCGGCGCCCAGTCGGGCAGCACCTCGACGACGCCGGTGCCGGTCGGGCGGTTCAGCACGAGCCCGAGCGCACCGTCGTCCTCGTCGGCCTGCAGCAGCAGGACGACGGTGCGCGCGAAGTTCGGGTCGAGCAGCGTGGGGGTGGCGACGACCAGCTGACCGGCTCTCACGTGCTCCCTCGTCACCTCGGCTCCGTGCTCGAAACGGCCTGCGCAGACCGGATCGGGCGCAGCGGCCCGCTCAGACCAGGGCGGCCTTGGCCTTGTTGCGCCCGGCGCGGGCCCGCTCGCCGCCCTCCAGGATCACCTTGCGGATGCGGACCGTCGCCGGCGTGACCTCGACGCACTCGTCCTCGCGGCAGAACTCGAGCGCCTGCTCGAGACTGAGCTGCTTGTGCGGGATGAGCGGGACGAGCACGTCGGAGGAGCTCTGCCGCATGTTGGTGAGCTTCTTCTCCTTGGTCGCGTTGACGTCCATGTCGTCGGCGCGGGAGTTCTCCCCGACGATCATGCCCTCGTAGACCTCGGTGCCCGGCGGGACGAACATCGTGCCGCGCTCCTGCAGGTTCGCGAGCGCGAAGCCGGTCGTCGGGCCCTTGCGGTCGGCGACGAGCGAGCCGGACGGGCGCGTGCGGATGTCGCCGTGCCACGGCTCGTAGCGCTCGTGGACGTGGTGCAGCAGGCCGGTGCCGCGCGTCTCGGTGAGGAACTCGGTGCGGAAGCCGATCAGGCCGCGGGCCGGGACGATGTACTCCATCCGGGTCCAGCCGGTGCCGTGGTCGACCATCTGCTCGAGCCGGCCCTTGCGCAGCGCCATGAGCTGGATGAGCACGCCCTGGTAGTCGCTGGGCGTGTCGATGGTGAGGCGCTCCATCGGCTCGTGGATCTTGCCGTCGACGATGCGCGTGACGACCTGCGGCTTGCCGACGGTGAGCTCGAAGCCCTCGCGGCGCATGACCTCGACGAGGATCGCGAGCTGCAGCTCGCCGCGGCCCTGGACCTCCCAGGTGTCGGGGCGCTCGGTGTTCTCGACGCGGATCGAGACGTTGCCGATGAGCTCCTTGTCGAGCCGGTCCTTCACCTGCCGGGCGGTGAGCTTCTTGCCGCTCTTGCCGGCCAGCGGGCTGGTGTTGATGCCGATCGTCATCGAGATGTTCGGCTCGTCGATGGTCATGAGCGGCAGCGGACGGGGGTCGGCCGGGTCGGCCAGCGTCTCGCCGATGAAGATCTCGGGGATGCCGGCGATGGCGACGATCTCGCCCGGGCCGGCCGAGTCGATCGAGACGCGCTCGAGGGCCTCGGTGCCGAGCAGCTCGGTGAGCCGGACGTTCTCGACGGTGCCGTCCTTCTTGCACCAGGCGACGGTCTGGCCCTTCTTCATCTCGCCGTTGAAGATGCGGCACAGCGCGAGGCGGCCGAGGTACGGCGAGGCGTCGAGGTTCGTGACGTGCGCCTGCAGCGGGGCGCCCTCGGTGTAGACGGGCGCCGGGATCGTGTCCTTGATGACCTGGAACAGCGGCTCGAGGTCGGGGCTGTCGGGGCTCGTGCCGTCGTCCGGGCGGTTCAGCGACGCCTGGCCGGTCTTGGCCTGGCAGTAGACGATCGGGAAGTCGATCTGCTCCTCGGTCGCGTCGAGGTCCATGAACAGCTCGTAGGTCTCGTCGACGACCTCGGCGATGCGGGCGTCGGGGCGGTCGACCTTGTTGATGATCAGGATCACCGGCATGTTCTGCGCGAGCGCCTTGCGCAGCACGAAGCGCGTCTGCGGCAGCGGCCCCTCGGAGGCGTCCACGAGCAGCGCCACGCCGTCGACCATCGACAGGCCGCGCTCGACCTCGCCGCCGAAGTCGGCGTGGCCGGGGGTGTCGATGATGTTGATGAGCAGGTCCTTGCGACGGACCGCGGTGTTCTTCGCGAGGATGGTGATGCCCTTCTCGCGCTCGAGGTCCATCGAGTCCATGACGCGCTCGG
>CAXTFU010000410.1:0-2812 GCA_964243385.1 uncultured bacterium
GGTCACCGAGGCGACCACCCCGCCGACGCAGGCCTTGATCTGGCGGTGCCAGTGGACGTCGGAGTCGTCGAGCATGATGTTGCGCCGCTCGCGCACGCGGCCGGTCGGGTCGGCCTCGCACTTGCAGAAGACGTTGACGACCCTGCCGTCGAGGTCGGCCGTCCGCGGCCGCTCGGGCAGCTCGAGCCCCGCGCTGCGGATCGCGTCCCAGACGCCGTCGGCGTCGAGGGCGTCGCGCATGACGCTGTGCCCGATCTGGTAGCGGCCGCCGTGCCCGCGCACGTTGCCGAGCACCACGATCTGCGCCTGGTCGAGCTCGACGCCAGACGAGCAGGACGCGACCGACGAGAACAGCGACAGGTCCTTGTGGATCTGCTCGGCGGTCGGCATGTCGATCTCGCCCAACGCCACGGCGATGCCGAGCGCGGTCGTCGAGTTCGAGACGTCCATCGACTTCAGCGTGTCCTCGGTCCAGACGTCGTGGCCGCGGCGCTTGGCGTCGTTGATCGTGTCGAGCGTCAGCAGCGGGGTCTTGGTCTGCACGTAGTGCACGTCGGCGGGGTCGGTGATGCCGGCCCGGTCCATGGCGGTGCGCACGCCAGCAGCGACCTTCTCGACCATCGGCAGCCGGCCGATGTCCTCGGGTCGGATCGTGTCGCTCATCGCGTACCCGACCGACAGCCGCGGCTCGTCGCTCGGCTCGACGCTGCCCTCCGGCAGGGTGGCGAAGATCGTCGCGTGCGGCGACAGGACGCCGTCGGTGCCGCCCGACCACACGATCGGGATCTGCTTGACCTCCTCGAGCGACCGGCTGCCGCGGGCCATGAGCACGTCGCGGAACGCCCGGTCGGCGATGATCCGCGTGTAGTCGTTGACGCCGCCGTTGCCCTCGGTCTTGCCGATGACGGCGACGACCCGGTCGGCCTCGACCACGCCCTCGTCGAGCAGTCGGGTGAGCCCCGAGGCGTCGCTGACGCTCTCCAGGGGGATCTTGCGGACCTCGATCGGCTGGGGGGCCTGGGGCACGGGACTGCACCTCTCGCTGGGGTCGGGTCGTCGGGGGTCGGGTCGTCAGGAGCCGGGTCGTCCGGGGTCGGGTCGTCGGGGGTCGGGTCGTCGGGGGTCGGGTCGTCCGGGATGCGGTCGTCAGATCGGGCTGTCGGGTGGTCGGGGTCGTGGGACGAGGCGGTCAGCCGGCCGCCGGGGTCGGAGGGACGCGGGCGGTCCGGGGGGTCGTCGGACCCGCTCGGGCAGGCGGTGCGACGTCAGGCGGCCTCGACGACGGTGCCGACCGCGCCGCCCGTGACCGCCTCCCGGATGTGCTCGAGCGAGGTGATGACGACACGGCGGCCGCCCTGCTCGACGAAGCGGACCACGGCCTCGACCTTGGGCCCCATGCTGCCCCGCGCGAACTCGCCGTCGTCAGCGTGCCGGCGCAGCGCTGCGGGCGTCACCCGCCCGAGGGGACGGGCCGCCGGCGTCCCGAAGCCGAGCACCGCGTGCTCGACGTCGGTCGCGACGACGAGCACGTCGGCGTCGACGGCTCGGGCGAGCAGCGCGGCGGTGAGGTCCTTGTCGAGCACGGCCTCGACGCCGTGCAAGGTGCCGTCCTCGAAGCGGACGACGGGGATGCCGCCGCCGCCGGCGGCCACGACGAGGAAGCCTGCTGCGACGAGGGCGTGCACGGCCGGGGCGTCGAGGACCTCCCGCGGCTCGGGCGAGGACACAACCCGGCGCCAGCCCTGTGCGCCCCGGTCCTCCCACGTCTCGCCGTGCGCCTCCAGCGCCTCGGCCTGCTCGCGCGGCAGGAAGCGGCCGACGGGCTTGCTCGGCCGCGCGAAGCCCGGGTCGTCACGGTCGACGAGCGTCCGCGTGACGAGGGCCGCGACGCGGCGGTCGATGCCACGCGCCGCGAGCGCCGCGTCGAGCGCGTCCAGGACGAGCAGGCCGACGGTCGCCTGGGTCGAGGCACCGCACCAGTCGAGCGGCACGGGCGGCACGACGTGCGCGGCCAGCTCGTTCTTCACGAGCAGGTTGCCGACCTGCGGGCCGTTGCCGTGGGTGAGCACGACGTCGATGCCGCTCGCCACGAGGTCCGCGACGTGCTCCATCGCTGCGGTGACGGCCTGCTCCTGGGCCGGCGCGGTGGCGGAGCCGTCCGGGCCGGTCATGGCGTTGCCGCCGAGCGCGATGAGTGCCCGCACCGTCCCGACCCCCTCGCCGTGGCCGCCGGGCGGCGGGAGCCGGCCGTGCGCCTGGAGCGTAGGCAGCCGGTCCGCGCGGCGGCACGGGCAGGGCCTGCCGAACGGTGCGCCCGGCTGTAGCACCTGTCGCCAAGCCGACGCGCAGGTCGAGCGCCCTGCGGTCCGCGCAGCGGCGCAGCTCCGACCACCGGCAGCGTTCGAGGGCCGCGCGGCCACGACGAGCGCGGGCCGAGCGCCGGTGCCGGCGCAGGTCCGGCGGTCAGTCCGTCAACCCCGGCCCAGCCCGCCGGTACCGGTGGAGAGCCGGAAGACGTGTCCGTCAGCCCAGGCCGCGGGCACCGGTACCGGTCCGGCGGTCAGTCCGTCAGCCCAGGCCGCGGGTCCCGGTACCGGTCCGGCGATCAGTCCGTCAGCCCAGCCCGAGCCGCCGGTACCGGTCGAGGCGCGCCGCGAGCCGGGCAGGGCCGTCCGACCGCAGCAGTGCGACGAGCTCGTGCTCGAGCACGGCGCCGAGCCGGCCGAGGAACGCGTCTGGCTCGTCCGCCGCGTCTGGCTGCTCGGGCACGACCACGTCGACGATGCCGTCGCGCAGCAGGTCGAGCGAGCGC
>CAXTFU010000410.1:2822-3204 GCA_964243385.1 uncultured bacterium
CGGTCGGACGTCCGGTGCACGATGACGCTGGCGCCCTCCGGCGGCAGCGGCGACAGCCAGGCGTGCTGGGCGGCCAGCACCCGGTCGGCCGGCAGCAGCGCGAGGGCGCCACCGCCGGCGCCCTGGCCGAGCAGCAGGCACAGCGTCGGTGCGGGCAGCAGCACGAGCTCGGCCAGGCACCGGGCGATCTCGCCCGCGAGCCCGCCCTCCTCGGCCTGCTGCGACAGGGCGGCACCAGCGGTGTCGATGATCGTCACGAGCGGGAGGTCCAGCTCGAGCGCGAGCCGCATGCCACGACGTGCCTCGCGCAGCCCGGCCGGCCCGAGCAGCTGGAGCTGCTGGCGGCGGCGGTCCTGGCCGAGCACGACACAGGGGGCGCTCC
>CAXTFU010000411.1:0-3199 GCA_964243385.1 uncultured bacterium
GGGGCGGGGGGGGGGGGGGGGCGCGGCGGGGGGTGCGGCGCCCCCGGGGGGGCGGGGGGGGCGGGAGGTCTGGGCGGGGGGTGCGGCGTCTCCGGGCAGGTCAGTGGGGCGGGAGGTCTCGGCGAGGGGTGCTGCGTCTCCGGGCAGGTCGGCGGGGCGGGAGGTCTCGGAGGGCAGGCCGGGGTGGGGGTCAGGCACGCTGCAGCTCGGCGCCGAGGTCGAGCGCGGCCTGCGCCATCGCAGTCGTGGCGGCGAGGTCGGTCATGAGCAGCGGGACGGCGCGCACCTGCACGCCGGGGACGGTCGTGCCGGCATCCGCGGTGTCCACGAGCCAGCCGTCGAGCAGCCCGCCCTCGGCGCGCGCGCTGTAGTGCCGGCCGACCGCCTCGGCGCTGGTCTCGACGCCGATGGCGGTGAGGCATGCGTCGGCCATGCCCCGCACCGGCGAGCCGCCGACGATCGGGGAGAGCCCGACCACCGTCTGAGCGCGCAGCGCCTCGGCGATCCCCGGCACCTGCAGGACCGTGCCGATGCTCACGACCGGATTGCTCGGCGGCAGGACGACGAGGTCGGCCTCGGCGATCGCCTCGAGCACGCCCGGCGCCGGACGCGACTGCTCGGCGCCGACCGCGATGATCGCCGACGCGGGCAGCGCCGCCCGGTGGCGCACCCACCACTCCTGGAAGTGGATCGCCCGCTCGGTGCCGTCGACGGTGACCCGGACGTGCGTCTCGACCCGGTCGTCGCTCATCGGCAGCAGCCGGGCGCCGGGCTGCCAGCGGTCGCACAGCGCCGTCGTGACCTGCGACAGCGGGAAGCCCGCGTCGAGCATCTGCCGGCGGACCAGGTGGGTGGCCAGGTCGCGGTCGCCGAGCCCGAACCAGGCCGTCGGGACGTCGTAGGCCTGCAGCTCCTCGCGGGCGTGGAACGTCTCGTCGAGCCGGCCCCAGCCGCGCTCCTCGTCGATGCCGCCGCCGAGGGTGTACATGACCGTGTCGAGGTCGGGGCAGACGCGCAGCCCGTACATCGTGATGTCGTCACCGGTGTTCACGACGACGGTGAGCTCGGCGTCGGGCACCGCCGCGCGCAGGCCGCGCAGGAACCGTGCGCCGCCGATGCCGCCGGCGAGGGAGACGATCTTCACGCGGGGGACTCGGCGGGCTCGGGGCCGGTGCTGGCGGTGGTGGTGGTCGTGGTGGTGGCGCCGTCGCTGCTGGGCTGGCTCGGGGCGCTCGTCGGGGCGGGGACCTCGTAGGTGCCGCCGGGACGACCGGCGCGGTCGGCGAGCAGGCCGGCCACCGTCGAGACGGCGATCTCCGCCGGGCTCTTGGACCCGATGTCGAGCCCGATCGGGCGGTGCACGCGGGCGACCACGTCGGGCGCGACGCCGCGCTCGGCGAGGGCCGCGGCGTGCGGCGCGGTGTGCCGCGGACTGCCCATGACACCGATCCAGCGCGTGGGGTGCTCGAGCACCGAGGCGAGGACGTCGCCGAGCTCCGGCCGGTCGTGGTCGGTGACGACGACGTCCGTGCGGTCGTCCAGGCCCGCCTCGGCGGCGGTGCGGACCGTCCTGGCACCCGGCAGGTCGTCCTGCGGGTCGAGCACGAGGCAGTCGAAGCCGACGTGCGCCGCGAGGTGCACCAGCTGCAGCGCGACCGGGCTCGCGAAGACGGCGACGAGCCGCCGGCCCTCCGTCGGCGCGGGGACCTCGCCGTGCGCCATCGCGCACGCGATGTCGCTGCTCTGGTGTGCGTGGTCGGGGGAGTCCCCGTGGGCGTGCTCGTCGTGCGGGGCGGTCATGGGGCCAGTCTGCCCGCAGGCCTGCTGCCCGGCGCGGTCGGTGCGGGGACCTGGGGACGGGCCGGGTGGCTGTGGACGGGCTGGGCGCTTGCCGGCGGGCCGGGTGCTTGTCGGCGGGTCGGCCTCGGGCCCCGAGCGTCGACCTCGGCGTGGCTCCAGCTGCGCACGGTGGCGGGCGTCCCCGTCGGGGAGGCGCTCTGTCCGGGCTCAGCCGGCGACGGCGAGACGCAGGCGCGGGCTGCGGACCGGCGTGCGGAACGTGCCTCGGCGCAGGCCGGCGACGAGCACCCCGATGCCGAGCGCGATGACGACGAGGTCAGCGGCGTGCACCCCCATGCCGTGCGCGTGCGACACGACCAGCACGACCGGACCTGCCCACGGCACCTGTCCCGGCAGCAGCACGAGGGCCAGCACGACGACGTGCGCGAAGGCGGTCAGCAGGTCGTGCAGGTCGTTGCGGGCAGGCGTCAGGGCGGCCGAGGGGGAGCGCATGCACCCGGAGTCGGCGGGACGGGTGGCAGTGCTGGCCACCCGTCCGGGTGACGCGATCTCACTGCGGCGTGGGCGTCGTCACAGCGGTCGATCGACCTGCTCTCGGAGAGCGTCGCCACGCCGGCGCGGCCCGACGAGGTGCGTGCCAGGTCGGTCAAGAACGATGAGGCACGGACCTCTGACAGAACGCTGCTGTTGTCCATCGCCTGAGCAACCACGTACGAGCCGGCATCGGACTCGTCGAGGGGACCGGTCAGCCGCGGCGCCGAAGCACGGACCTGTGACAGAACGCTCAGGTCGTCCACAGCTTCGAGTGCCAGTTCCGTTCGTGCACACCCGCTTTCAACGCACAGGATTGTCGGAGGGCGGTGCCAGACTGCCCGTATGACGCCGACGACCGCAGCCCTCGCGCCGCTCGTCGACGCCCTGACCGCCCAGCCGCTGGACGGTGTGCCGGTCGTCGTGCTGCAGGAGCAGATCGCCGCGCTGACGCCGCTGGTCGGGCGTCTGGCCGGGTGGCTGGATGCCGCGGCGGCGCAGGTCCTGGCCGCCTCCGGTGGCACCGTCCCCCGCGAGGACGGGAGCGCGCAGACTGTCGCGTCGTGGCTGGCGGACGTGAAGCAGTCGACGCCGAGCTCCGCCGGCCGGCAGCTCCGCATCTCGACAGCCTTGCGCGGGCTGCCGCTGCTCGTCGACGCCGTCCTGGACGGACGGCTCACCGGAGACAAGGCGGCGGTCCTGACCCGCCTGGTCGGGCACATCGACGCGGATGCGCTAGTGGGCAGGCAGCCGCAGCTGCTGACCGTCGCCGCAGCGTGCGACCCGGAGCAGCTCGCCGCCTACGTCCGGGAGCAGATCGCGACGCACTGCGAACCCGCCCTCGAAGCCGACGAGCAGCGCGGACAGG
>CAXTFU010000412.1:0-3187 GCA_964243385.1 uncultured bacterium
GGACGAGCCCGTGCAGCGCGAGCGGGCGCTGGCCGGCCTCGTCGCCGACGGCCTGGTGGCACCCACCTCCCACGGCCGCTGGGCGCTGCCCGGCTGAGCCGGCGGGCGCCCGCGGGTCGTCGGCACGCACCCCGTCGAGGGCTCCCCGCACCGCCCTCAGCGGCGCAGCAGCTCCAGGGCGACGTCGGGCAGCTCGGCGAGGCGGTCCTTGCGCAGGAACCCGTCGACGTCCGGAGCGTCCGCCGCCTCCGCGGCCAGGTCGAGCGCGGTGCACAGCAGCACCCGCACGCCGGGCGCCGCCTGCTTGAACGCCGGCGCGGCGTCCAGCCCGGACAGCGGGCCCTCGAGCTGGTTGTCGAGCAGCAGCAGGTCCGGCTGCGTCTCGCGCACGACCTCGATCCCGTGCTCGGCGCTCGCGGCCCAGCCGACGAGCTCGAGCTCGGGCTCGGTCGACAGCAGGATCTCCACGACGCCGCGCACGCCGGCGTCGTCCTCGACGAGCACCACCCGCCGCGCGCTCACGACGGCGCCCCGGCAGGCGCGCTGGCCGGGAAGGTGACCCAGAACGTCGCGCCCTCGCCGGCGCGCGAGCTGACGCCGAGCGTGCCGCCGTGGCCCACCACCATCCGCCGCACGATCGACAGGCCGAGCCCGAGGCCCGGCTGCAGCCCGGCCCGCGAGGCGTCCGTCCGCGACCACCGCTCGAACAGGCCGGACTGCTCGTCCTCGGCGATCCCCGGTCCCTCGTCGTGGACGTCGAGCCGCACCTGGTCTCCTTCGCTCCGAACGCTGACCGTGACCGGACCGGCGTGGCCGGCGTACTTCAGGGCGTTGCCGACGAGGTTGTCGAGCACCTCGCGCACCTGCTCCGGGTCGCCGGCGAGGACGGTCGGCCCGCCGGGCGGCGTGTGCACCCGCACCGCGTCGGGGCGTCCGGTGGCGGCCGCCGCGTCGAGCCGCAGCCGCTCCAGCAGGTCGGGCAGCTCGACCTGCGCCCAGCGCACGGCCGGCGGGGCCTCGTCGAGCTGCTCGTCGACGAGCAGCCGCGCCGTGAACGCCTCGATGCGGTCGAACGACGCGCGCAGGCCGTCGAGGGCGGTCGACACCTGGGTCGGCGACATCCGGTCCATGCGGGACGAGAGCAGGGCCGCGTACCCCTTGCCGGCTCCGAGCGGCGTGCGGATGTCGTGCCGGGCCGCGTCGACGACCTCCTGGCGCCGGCGGGCCTGCTCGCGGCTCGCCTCGGCCGACTGCGCCCACCGCACGGCCACCGCTGCGTGCGCGGCGAGGTCGACCAGCAGCGCCTCGTCGAGCTCGTCGAAGCTGCGGCGCGCGGGGTCGTTGGCGACGGCGAGCTCGCCCAGCAGCACGTCGCCCGCGGTCAGCGGCACGGCCAGCAGCGCGCCGATCGGCGGGTGCTCCTCGGGCAGGCCGCCGCTGGCCGGCTGCCCCTCGATGCTGGCCAGCCGGGCCGGCTGACGCGTCTGCAGCGGCACCCGCAGCAGCCCGACGAAGCGCGGCATCCGGTCGGGGAACTGGTGCCGCGGGGCGTCGTAGACGAAGTGCGTCGTCTCGGTCGTCGTGCCCTCGCGCAGCAGCATGAGCACGCTGTAGTCGGCGCCGGTCATGGCCTTGGCCTCGGTGACGAGCGTCTGCAGCGTGGCGTGCAGGGTCTGCGGCTCCCGCAGCAGGTCGCGCGACAGGGTCGCCAGCCGGCGCAGCCCGTCGGCCTGCCGCTGCACCGAGGTCACGTCGCGCAGCAGCAGCACGTCGCGTCCGCCGACGACCCGGCGCAGCGCCTCGACGGTGCCGTGCGGCGGCAGCTGCAGCCCCGTCGGCGGTCCGTCGTCGGCCAGGGCGAGCAGGGCGTCCAGGTGCGGGGTGAGCGGGGTCGTCGCAGCACCGACCGCCTCGGCCGCCGGCACGCCGAACAGCCGCTCGGCGCGCGGGTTCCAGCCCACGACCCGTCCCCGCTCGAGCACCACGACGGCGTCGCTCGTGACGCCGAACAGGGCTCCGATCACCTCGGGCTCGACCCGCACCGCGCCACCTCCCACGTGGGCGCACCGTACCGGTCGGGAGGTCGCCGCCGTCACCGTTCGCGCCGTCTCGTCGGGCCCCGAGACGCCGACGGGCGGCCGCCTCCCGAAGGAGACGGCCGCCCGGGGCGGTGCAGGGTTGCGGGTGTCGCTGGTGCGGCCTAGGCCTCGGCGGCCGGGGCCGCGGGACCGCCGGCGGCCAGGTCGACCGGCAGCGCGTCCGGCACGGCGCTGGGCTTGGGCTCGCCGCGGAAGGAGAAGGTCGCGGTGTCGCCCTCGCCCTCCACGTCGACGACCACGATGTTGCCGGCGGTCAGCGTGCCGAACAGGATCTGCTCGGACAGCTGGTCCTCCAGCTCGCGCTGGATCGTGCGGCGCAGCGGACGGGCGCCGAGCACCGGGTCGTAGCCCTTCTTGGCGAGCAGCTGCTTGGCCGGGGTCGTGACCTCGAGCCCCATGTCACGGTTGCGCAGCTGTCCGTCGAGCCGGGCCAGCATCAGGTCGACGATCTGGATGATCTCCTTCTCGGTGAGCTGGTGGAACACCACGATGTCGTCGACGCGGTTGAGGAACTCGGGCCGGAAGTGCTGCTTGAGCTCGTCCTGGACCTTGGTCTTCATCCGCTCGTACGCGCCCTGGGTGTCCCCGTCCTTCTGGAACCCGAGGTTGAAGCCCTTGGAGATGTCCCGGGTGCCGAGGTTCGACGTCATGATGAGCACGGTGTTCTTGAAGTCGACGACGCGGCCCTGGGAATCGGTCAGGCGACCGTCCTCCAGGATCTGCAGGAGCGTGTTGAACACGTCCGGGTGCGCCTTCTCGACCTCGTCGAACAGCACCACCGAGAACGGCTTGCGCCGCACCTTCTCGGTGAGCTGGCCGCCCTCCTCGTAGCCGACGTAGCCGGGCGGGGAGCCGACGAGGCGGGAGACCGTGTGCTTCTCCATGTACTCGGACATGTCCAACAGGATCAGGCTGTCCTCGTCGCCGAACAGGAACTCGGCGAGCGTCTTGGACAGCTCGGTCTTCCCGACGCCGGTCGGGCCGGCGAAGATGAACGAGCCACCGGGGCGCTTCGGGTCCTTGAGGCCGGCGCGGGTGCGCCGGATCGCCTGGGAGACGGCCTTGATGGCCTGCTCCTGGCCGATGAC
>CAXTFU010000413.1:0-795 GCA_964243385.1 uncultured bacterium
GCAGTGGCTGCGGACGGCGGCAAGCACCGCGCCCGGCGTCCTGGCGCTCGGCGCGCCGTCCGGCGTCGTGCCCGTGCTGGCCGCGGCGACGGACGCCCTGACCGACGCCGCCGTGCGGCGCCGGCTCGGCGCGGCGCCGGGCCCCCGCTCCTGGCTCGGACCGCTGACCGGCACCTCGCGCGAGCTGGCGGTCCCGGCGGCCGCCGAGCTCGCGACCGCGCTCGCCGACTGGCAGGCCTCGGCCGCCGGGGACGGTCCGCTGCGCGGCTGCTTCCGCCTCGCCGAGCCCGACGACGAACCCGCCGACGGCGAGCCCGACGACCGCGACGGCTGGCGGCTCGTGCTGGGGCTGCAGGCCGCCGACGACCCGAGCCTCGTGGTCGACGCCGGGCAGGTGTGGCGGGGCGGGCCCGACGCCGCCGCGCTGGCCCGGTACGCCGACGACCCGCAGGAGGCGCTGCTCGCCGAGCTCGGCCGGGCCGTCCGCCTGTTCCCCGGCCTGGCCGGGGCGCTGCGCACGGCAGCGCCGGCGCACCTCGAGCTCGACACCGCGCAGGCGCACGCGTTCCTGGCCGAGACGGCGCCCCTGCTGCTGGCGTCCGGCTTCGGCGTGCTGCTGCCCGCCTGGTGGGGCCGGTCGCCACAGCTCGGGGCCCGGCTGCGCGCTGGCACGCCGACCCAGCCGGGCGCGCTCACCAGCGGGACCGCCGTCGGGCAGCAGGGGCTCGTCGACGTCCGGTGGGAGCTCCTGCTCGGCGACCAGGAGCTGACCGAGGACGAGCTCGAGCAGCTCGT
>CAXTFU010000413.1:805-2902 GCA_964243385.1 uncultured bacterium
GCAGCGGCTCGTGCGGGTGCGCGGGCAGTGGGTGCAGGTCGACCCCGAGCGCCTGGCCAGGGCGCGCACGTTCCTGCGGCGCCGCCGCGCGCGGATGGGCCTGGTCGACGTGCTGCACGTGCTGAGCGACCTCGACGACGGGCCGGGGGGCCTGCCGGTCGTCGACGTGCGCGCCGACGGGTGGCTCGGCGAGCTGCTGACCGGTGACGGCGACCGGCGCCTCGAGCCGGTCGCCGCGCCGGAGGGGTTCGGCGGCACGCTGCGGCCCTACCAGGAGCGCGGGCTGGCCTGGCTGACGTTCCTCGAGCAGGTCGGCGTCGGCGGGGTGCTCGCCGACGACATGGGCCTGGGCAAGACGGTGCAGCTGCTGGCCCTGGTCGCCGGCTCCGGCGGGGACGCCCCGACGCTGCTCGTCTGCCCGATGTCGCTCGTCGGCAACTGGCAGCGCGAGGCGGCCCGCTTCACGCCGGACCTGCGGGTGCACGTGCACCACGGCGCCGAGCGGCCGCGCGGCGAGGCCTTCGAGGCGGCGGTCGCCTCCTGCGACCTGCTCATCACCACGTACGCCCTGCTGGCCCGCGACGCGGCGGCGCTGGCCGAGGTCGCCTGGCACCGGGTGGTGCTCGACGAGGCGCAGGCGGTGAAGAACGCGGCGACCCAGGCCGCCGTCGCCGCGCGCCGCCTGTCGACGCCTCGGCGGATCGCGGTCACCGGCACGCCGGTCGAGAACCGGCTCGCCGACCTGTGGGCGCTGCTCGACCTGGTGAACCCCGGGCTGCTCGGGACGGCGGCCGACTTCCGGAACCGCTACGCCGTCCCGGTGGAGCGGCACCATGACGAGCAGGTCGCTGCGCGGCTGCGGGCGCTCACCTCGCCGTTCGTGCTGCGCCGGCTCAAGACCGACCCCTCGATCGTCCCGGACCTGCCGCGCAAGCTCGAGATGGACGTCCTGTGCTCGCTGACCCGCGAGCAGGCCGGGATCTACCGCGCGGTGGTCGACGAGATGCTCGACCGGATCGCGCACACGGAGGGCTTCGAGCGGCGCGGGCTGGTGCTCGCGACGATGACCCGGCTCAAGCAGGTGTGCGACTCGCCGGCGCTGTACCTGCGCGACGGCAGCCCGCTCGGCGCGCGCTCGGGCAAGGTCGCCCGGCTCGAGGAGCTCCTCGAGGAGGTGCTCGCGAGCGGGGAGAAGGCGCTGCTGTTCACGCAGTACGCCGAGTTCGGCGGGCTGCTGCGCGACCACCTGTCGGCGCGCACCGGCCGCGAGGTGCTGTTCCTGCACGGCGGCGTGCGCAAGGCCGACCGCGACGCGCTGGTCGCGCGCTTCCAGGGCCCGGGCGGGCCGCCGCTGTTCGTCCTGTCGCTCAAGGCCGGCGGGACCGGGCTGACGCTCCACGCGGCCAACCACGTCGTGCACGTCGACCGCTGGTGGAACCCCGCGGTCGAGGACCAGGCCACCGACCGTGCGCACCGGATCGGGCAGACCCGGCAGGTGCAGGTCCGCAAGCTGGTCTGCGCCGGGACGCTCGAGGAGAAGATCGCCACGATGATCGCCGACAAGCGGGGGCTGGCGGCCCGGGCGGTCGGCGACGGCGAGGGCTGGCTCGCCGACCTGTCGACCTCCGCGCTGCGCGAGCTGTTCTCGCTCGAGGCCGGCGCGGTGGTCGAGTGACGTCCTACGACGACCACGGGCCGCCGATCCGCGTCTCCGGCGGGCTGACGGCCCGCAGCACCAAGGGCGGCATCGGCGGGCAGTGGTGGTCCCGGCGGTTCGTCACCGTGCTCGAGTCGTTCGCGCTCGGAACGCGGCTGACCCGGGGCCGGGCGTACGCGCGGCGCGGGCAGGTGCTGTCGCTGGACGTCGCGCCGGGCGTCGTCACGGCCTCGGTGCAGGGCTCGCGGCCGGCGCCGTACGCGGTGCGGATCACGCTCGCGCCGTTCACCGAGCTGGTGTGGGCCAAGGCCGAGGTGGCGATCGCCGAGCAGGCGCTGCTCACCGCGCAGCTGCTCGCGGGCGAGCTGCCGCCCGACCTCGAGCAGGTGCTGGCCGAGGTCGGGGCGCAGCTGTTCCCCGTCCGCCTGTCCGACCTGGGC
>CAXTFU010000413.1:2912-3122 GCA_964243385.1 uncultured bacterium
GGTGCCGTGCAAGCACCTCGCCGCGACCGCCTACCTGCTGGCCGAGCGCTTCGACGAGGACCCGTTCCGCGTGCTCGAGTGGCGCGGCCGCTCGCGGCCGGAGCTGCTCCGGCGGCTGCGGCACCTGCGTGGCAGCCCCGGTCCGGCACCCGTGCGGCAGCGCGGCGCCGCGGCGGCCCTCGCCGGGGTGGTGCGGGCGCCGGTCCCGCT
>CAXTFU010000414.1:0-3121 GCA_964243385.1 uncultured bacterium
GCGCCGCATGGCGCGGGCGCGCTCGGGCCGTGCGCTCGGCGGCGTCGCCGCCGGCGTCGCCGACCACCTGGGCCTGGCGCCGCTGCTCGTCCGCGCCGCCTTCGTCGTGCTCGCACTGTGCAACGGCGCCGGCGTGCTGATGTACGCAGCGCTGTGGGTCGTCGTGCCGCAGTCGCAGGTGGGTCCGGCGCGTGCGGGCGGCTCCGGCGACGGCTCCGGCGACCGCGTGCAGCTGCTCGCGCTCGCGGCGCTCGGCGTCGGCGGGCTGCTGCTGCTGCGCGGGCTCGGGCTGTTCTCGCCGACGCTGCTGCCGCTGCTCGTCGTCGGCGGGGGCGTCGCGCTCGTCTGGCGGCAGGCCGACGACGTGCAGCGCGCCCGCTGGCGGACGGCCGGTCCGCGCGGGCCGCTCGCGCTGCTGTCGGGCGCGGCGCTCGTCGCGGTGGGCGTGGTGGGCTTCCTCGCCTCGCGCGGCGAGCTGCAGCAGGCGCGCGAGGGGCTGCTGTCGACGGTCGTCGTCGTGCTCGGGCTGGTGCTGCTGTCCGGGCCGTGGTGGTTCCGGATGGCCACCGACCTGCGTGCGGAGCGACGTGAGCGCATCCGGGTCGAGGAGCGCGCGGAGGTCGCCGCGCACGTGCACGACTCGGTGCTGCAGACGCTGGCCCTGATCCGCAAGGCCGCCGACGACCCGCGCGAGGTGAGCCGCCTGGCGCGCACCCAGGAGCGCGAGCTGCGCGCCTGGCTGTACGCCCGCGGCGGCGCTCCCGCGCCGGCCGCCGGGACGGAGGTCGCCCTGGCTGCGGCCCTCGAGCAGGTCGCCGCCGAGGTCGAGGAGGCGCACGGCGTCGCCGTCGAGGTCGTCACCGTCGGCGACTGCCCGACGACGCCGGACCTGGCTGCGCTGGTGGCCGCCGCGCGCGAGGCGCTCGTGAACGCCGCCCGGCACGCCGGCGTCGGGACGGTCTCGCTGTACGCCGAGGTCGCGGACGACCGCGTCGAGGTCTTCGTCCGCGACCGGGGGCTCGGCTTCGACGCCGCCGCCGTGCCCGGCGACCGCTACGGCCTGGCCCAGTCGGTCGTCGGCCGGATGGCGCGCCACGGTGGCCGGGCCGTCGTCCGCAGCACGCCCGGTGCCGGCACCGAGGTGCGGCTGGAGGTGCCCCGCAGGTGACGGAGCAGCGCCCCGAGCCGCCCCGCGTCCGCGTGGTGCTCGTCGACGACCACCGGCTGTTCCGCGCCGGGGTGCGCAGCGAGCTGGCCGGCGCCGTCGACGTCGTGGGGGAGGCGGGCACGGTCGCCGAGGCGGTCGCCCTGGTCGTGTCGGCGCAGCCGGACGTGGTGCTGCTCGACGTGCACATGCCCGACGGCGGCGGACGGGCGGTGCTCGCCGGTGTCGGCACGGCCGCTCCCCGCACCCGCTTCCTCGCGCTGTCGGTGTCGGACGCCGCCGAGGACGTCATCGGCGTCATCCGCGGCGGCGCCCGCGGCTACGTCACCAAGAGCATCGGCGCCGCCGACCTCGCCGACGCCGTCCGCCGGGTCGCCGACGGCGACGCGGTGTTCTCGCCGCGCCTAGCCGGCTTCGTGCTCGACGCCTCCTCCAGCGCGCCCGCCGTGCCGGACGACGCCCCGGCCGCCGACGAGGAGCTCGACCGCCTCACCGCCCGCGAGCGCGACGTCCTGCGCCTGATCGCCCGCGGCTACACCTACAAGGAGGTGGCCGCCGAGCTGTTCATCTCCGGCAAGACGGTCGAGACCCACGTGTCGTCGGTGCTGCGCAAGCTGCAGCTGTCGAACCGCCGCGAGCTGTCCCGCTGGGCCGCGGAGCGTCGCCTGGTCTGAGCGCCGTGCGGGCCCTCGGAAGAAGTACCGTCGCCCGCATGAGCAGCCGGGCCGCCCCTCGCTCACGCACGTCCCGGCTCCTGGCCCCGCCGCGGCCGGGCCGGCTGGGCGCCTGGTCGTACGCCCTGCGCACCACCAACCCGCCGCCCGGGCGCGACCCGCGCACGCTGGACACCGTCACGACCTGGCTCGTCGTGACCCGCGCCGCCGTCCTGCCGATGACCGTCTTCGCGGGGCTCGTCGCGGGGCTGCTCGCCGTGCGCGCCGACGGCTTCTCCTGGCCGCTGTTCCTGCTGGCGCTGCTCGGCATCGTGCTCGCGCACGCCTGCAACAACCTCACCGACGACCTGTCCGACACCGACGTCGGCCGCGACCGGGCGGAGTCGCCCCGGGCCCTCTACGCCCCGCACCCGATCCTCTCCGGGATGGTGCGCCGGCGGCAGGTCGGCCTGGCGGTCATCGGCCTGACGCTCGCCGACCTCGTCATCATGGTCGTGCTCGCGCTGCAGCGCGGCTGGCCCGTCGTCGCCTTCGCGGTGGCCGGCGTCGTGCTGTCGCTGGCCTACGCCGTGCCGCCCGTGCGCCTCAAGGGGCGGGGGCTCGGCGAGCTCGACGTCCTCGTGGTGTGGGGGCCGCTCATGGTCGCCGGCACCTACTTCGCCGCGGTCGGCGAGCTGCCGTGGCAGGTCTGGCTCGCGAGCGTCCCGTACGGCCTGCTGTGCACGAGCGTGCTGCTCGGCAAGCACGTCGACAAGCTGCCGTACGACGGCCCCGGCGGCACCCGGACGCTGCCGGTGCGCCTCGGTGAGCGCCCGGCCCGCTCCGTCACGCTCGGGGTGCTCGTCGGCTTCTACGCGACGACCGGGCTCGCGGTGGCCCTCGGCGCGCTGCCCTGGCCGACGCTCGTCGTCGCGCTCGGCCTGCCCGTCCTGCGCGAGGTCGCCGGCGCCCTGCGCTCGCCCCGTCCGGACGAGCCGCCGCCCCGCTTCCCGGTCTGGCCGCTCTGGTTCGCCGCGATCATGTTCCTGCACGTGCGGCGGGCCGGGGGGCTGCTGCTGCTCGGCCTCGCCGTCGCCGCGGCCTGGGAGCTCGGGCTGCCGCTCGGCGGCTGAGCCGCGCCTAGGCTCGTCCCGTGCTGGACGCCCTGCTCGCGGCCGTCGTCGCCGCCCTGCTCGTGTCAGCCGGGCTCGCGGCGCTCTACGCGACGACGGTCGTGCCGTTCCTGCTCACCGTCGGGCTCGCCGAGCGGCGCGGCCAGGCCCCCGGCCGGTGGGCCGGGCTC
>CAXTFU010000415.1:0-1138 GCA_964243385.1 uncultured bacterium
GCGCCTTGGCCTCCATCACCCACTGGAACCCGACCGGGTGGCACTCGGCCATGTTCGAGCCCTGGATGACGATGCAGTCGCTGTTCTGCAGGTCCTGCAGGAAGGACGTGGCTCCGCCGCGTCCGAACGAGGCCCCCAGACTGGGGACGGTGGCGCTGTGTCATATGCGGGCCTGGTTCTCGACCTGGATCGCGCCCAGGGCCATGAACAGCTTCTTGATGAGGTAGTTCTCCTCGTTGTCCAGCGTCGCCCCGCCGAGCGAGGCGAACCCGAGGGTGCGCCGGACCGCGCGGCCCTGGTCGTCGACGTCCTGCCAGGTGCGGTCGCGGCTCTCCTTCACCCGGTCGGCCACCATCTCCATGGCCTGCTGCAGCGGGATGTCGTGGAACTCCGTCGCGTACGGGGCGCGGTACTTCACGGTCGTCACGCGCTTCGGGCTGTTCACCAGCTGCTCGCTGGCCGAGCCCTTCGGGCACAGCCGGCCGCGCGAGACCGGCGAGTCGGGGTCACCCTCGATCTGGACGACCTTCTCGTCCTTCACGAAGACCTTCTGGCCGCAGCCGACGGCGCAGTACGGGCACACGCTGCGCACGACCCGGTCGGCGGTGGCGGTGCGGGGCTGCAGCGCCGCCGTGTGCTTCGACTGGGCGGCGGCGCCGCGGCCGAGCGGGTCGTCCCCGGTCAGCTGCTTGACCACCGGCCAGCTCAGGAACACGTCCTTGACACCCATGCACGTTCCTCCGGGTCCGGTCCTGCGGCTCAGGCGCACTACCCAACACCAGGGGTCCCACCTCCGCCTGCCCGGACGCGCCGAGTCGTGCAGCCGGACAGCGGGGTTGGTGCTGAGGAGGTGACGGTAGACCGCCGGAGCCGGTCTGTCCGACCGCACCCCCCAGACCCGGAGGAAAGCGTGCAGCAGCGCAGGCTCGGCGACCGCACCGTCAGCGCGATCGGCCTCGGCGGCATGCCGCTGTCGATCGAGGGCCGGCCGGACGAGGCGGACGCCCTCCGCACCGTGCACGCCGCCCTCGACGCCGGCGTCACGCTCATCGACACCGCGGACGCGTACTGCCAGACCTCCGCGCCGACGATCAGCGCCGTCGGCGACCTCATCCCGACCCTGCAGCTCGCGCACGTC
>CAXTFU010000415.1:1148-3104 GCA_964243385.1 uncultured bacterium
GCGTACTGCCCGACCTCCGCCGAGGTCGGGCACAACGAGCGGCTCATCGCGACGGCCCTCGCCGCCTGGTCCGGCGACGCGGACGACGTCCTCGTCGCGACCAAGGGCGGGCACACCCGTCCGCCGGACGGGTCGTGGGCGCTCGACGGCAGTCCCGCGCACCTGCGCGCCGCCTGCGAGGCGTCCCTGCGCGCGCTGGGGGTCGAGGCGATCGGGCTCTACCAGTTCCACCGCCCCGACCCGCAGGTGCCGTGGGCCGAGTCGGTCGGCGCGCTCGAGGAGCTGCGCACCGAGGGGAAGGTCCGCCTCGTCGGCGTCAGCAACGCCGATCCTGACCAGATCCGCGAGGCGGCGTCGATCACCCCGCTGGCCGCGGTGCAGAACGAGCTGTCGCCGCGGTTCCGCAGCAGCGAGCCGGAGGTCGCGCTCTGTGCCGAGCTCGGCATCGCCTTCCTGCCGTGGTCGCCGCTCGGCGGCATCGCCTCCGCCGGTGAGCTCGGCAGCGCGCACGGGGCGTTCGGCGAGCTCGCCCGCGCGCGCGGCGTCTCCCCGCAGCAGGTCTGCCTGGCCTGGCTGCTCGCGAAGGCCCCGGTCGTCATCCCGATCCCCGGCGCGCGGCGCGCGGCGTCGATCGTCGACTCGGCGGCCGCTGCCGACCTCCAGCTCTCCGCCGACGAGCTGGCGAGGCTGGACGCCCCGGCCGGACCGGCGGCTACGAGCTGACGGTGCGCAGCTCGGCGTGCGTCGTGGTCGCCCCGTCCGCGTCCGTCACCGCGACCGTCAGGCGCGCGGTGCCCGGACCGACGGCCACGACCGCCCCGGACGTCCGGTCGACGGTGAGCACCGACGGGTCGTCGACCGTCCAGGCCACGTCGCTGCCGGCGGGGACGGGGACGCAGCTGCCGTCGCTGAGCACCTGCATGACGGTCGCCGTGCCGCGCCACCCGGCGCGCAGGTCGACCGGCACGAGCAGCTCGAGGCGGTCGAGCACGGCCGCGGGGACGGTGACCGGGATGCCGACCTCGAGGTCGCCGGCGCTGGCGGTGAGGGTGCCCTCGCCGACCGACCAGGACTGCACCTCGAACACGGTGCGGCCGTCGGGGCCCGGCGCGGCCACCGGGTCCCAGAGCAGGTCCTGCGTGCCGGAGACCCGCCAGTCCAGGGCGTCCTGGGGCCGGCGGGTGCCGTCGCTGAGCAGCAGCTCGACGCCGAAGGCCGCGATGCGGCCGGCCGGCAGGGTCAGCCGCCCGGGGGCCGCGACGAGCGCCACCGGCTGGGGCACGCCCACGACGACCTGCGCGGTGGTGGCGAGGCCGCCGTACCGCGCCGTCAGGGTGCTGCTGCCCTGCGACATCGCGCGCACGGCCCAGCCGCCGGCGGTGCGCCGCACGGCGACGACGGCCGGCGTGCTGCTCGAGACGGTGAGCTCGTCCGCCGGGACCGCGCGGCGGGTGCCGTCCGACAGCAGGGCCTGCGCCGAGACGGCGCGCGGCGCGGGGACGGCGTCGTCGACGCGGGTCGGCGCGTCGAGGACGAGCCCCACGACCTGCGGGACGACGGGGACCGGCACGACGGGGACGACGGGGACGACCGGAGCCGGGACGACCGGAGCCGGGGCCGGGAGGACCGGAGCCGGGGCCGGGAGGACCGGGGCCGGGACCGGGACGGGGGCCGGGACCGGGACGACCGGGACCGGGGCCGGGGCGGGGACGACCGGAGCCGGCGCAGGAGGAGCCGGCGCGGGGACGACCGGAGCCGGAGCCGGGACGGCCGGAGCCGGCGCGGCAGGAGCCGGGACAGCCGGAGCCGGGACAGCCGGAGCCGGAGCGGCAGGAGCCGGGACAGCCGGAGCCGGGACCACCGGCGCCGGGGCCGGGGCCGGACGAGGGGGTGTCGCGGGGGTGACGGGGCGAGCCGGCGTCGCGGGCACGCTCGGCCGGGCGGGCGTCGCGGGGG
>CAXTFU010000416.1:0-3100 GCA_964243385.1 uncultured bacterium
GACATCGACAACACCTCTCAAAGGGGTGTTGCAACGACCCCCTGAGACCGCCGACACCTCGCGCTGCGGTGTCGACAGTGCGGCCCACGCCCGCCGGAGGTCGACAGCGTCACCGCTGGGAGCCGGCACCTCAGCCGCCGGACCATGCCGAAACGCTGCTCGGAGGCCGTTGACCGCCTTGCGTCGGTGGTCTGGTCGTCATCCTGCTCGTCGTCTCCCTGCTGCTCGTCGGGCAGGCCGACGACACAGACGGATGGTCCTCGTGCGGCCTGCGGCTGATCGGCGTGTCCGTGGGGGTGATCGCGATCGACGTGCTGGCGGACGAGCTGCGCCTCGCTCGGACCTCTGCTGGGCGTCACGGGCGGACGGGCGGGTAGCCGACTCGCTCGGGACGGTGTCCCGGTAGGCCGTCTCCGGGGACACGCGTGGGGCCCCCGCACCGTTGTCGGCGCCACTGGTGCATCGTGACGCGCCGAGGGCGACGTGGCTGCTCGCGCGGCGGACCTGTCTGCGTGCGAGCGGCAGGCCGCCGTGCGTCCCGCGATCCGGAGGGTGAGGGTGTGACGCCGGCCGCGGCTGCTCGGCGGTTCGTGGTCCTCGCCGGCCTGCGTTGGCTGCCGACCGGGCTGGTGGTGCCGGTGCTGGTGCTGCTGGCGACCTCGCGGGGACTGAGCCCGACGCAGATCGCACTGGTGTTCACCCTGCAGGGCGCGGTCGTCGTGGCCCTGGAGCTGCCGACCGGTGGGCTGGCCGACGCGCTGGGTCGGCGCGCGCTGCTCGTCGCGGGAGGGGTCCTGCACGCGCTCGGGCTGGGTGTGATGGCGCTCGCCCAGGACCTCGGAGCGTTCTGCCTCGCCTACGTCCTGGTGGCTGTCGGTCGCGCCCTGGACTCCGGGCCGCTGGAGGCCTGGTACGTCGACACGGCCCGCGCCCTGCAGGCGGACGTCGACGTCACGCGCGCGCTGGCCAGGGCCGGGGTGGCCGAGGGAGCGGCGCTGTTCCTGGGCGCTGTGGTCGGCGGCGCGGTGCCGGTGCTCGTCGATGACCGCCTCTGGCTCCCCGTCGTGGCAGCAGCCGCCCTTGCCGTCGCCCACGCCGGCGCGGTGCTCGTGCTGCTCGTGCCGGTCGGGCCGTCGTCGCCGCGCCGCACGGTCACGGCGGCCCTGCGACAGGGACTGGCGGACGTGCCCGCGACGGTCAGCGGCGCGCTGCAGCTGACCCGGCGCGACAGTGGCCTGCGCCTGCTCCTCGTCCTGTCCGCGGGCCTCGGCTTCGTCCTCGGCAGCCTGGAGCTGCTCGTGCCGCTGCGCCTGAGCACGCTCGCCGGGGATCGAGCCGGCGGGGCCGCCGCGTTCGGGGTCGTCATCGCCGCCACCTTCGCCGCTGGCGCGCTGGGCAGCGGCGCTACGCCACGCGTGCGCGCGCTGGCGCGCGGGGCCGACTGGACCGCGACCGCGACGCTGCTCGTCCTGTCCGCCGCGGCGCTGGTCGCGCTGGCCGCCGCTCCGACGGTCGGGCTGCTCGCCGTGCCGTACGTCGTCTTCGCGCTGCTCCTGGGCGTGGTCTCACCGCTGCGCAAGAGGCTGCTCCACGACCGGGTGCCCGCCGCCCGGCGCGCCACCATGGTCAGTGCCGTGAGCCTGGCGCTGCAGCTCGGCGGCATCAGCGCCAACAACCTGCAGGCACTGCTGTACGAGCAGCTCTCACCCCGCGCGCCCTTCGCGCTGACGGCAGCCGTCCTCCTCCTGCTCGCCGCGCGCACCGTGCGCCAGCACCGACGCTCCTGACGTCGCCGCCTCCAGCGCACCGCCGAAGACGGCGCGCGAGCGGCGGGAGCAGCGCGCCACCTGCCGCTGCACGTCGCTCCTCCGCCGGTGGGCCTGCCGGCCCGCGGGGCCGGGCTCCTGACTGCTGGACGCGCGGTCCAGGGGTGGCGGAGGTGTCGGGTCGGGCGCTCGGCGGTAGCAACGAGTCGCAGGCCTCGGCGGACGTCGGCGACGGGAGCGTGGCATGGCCGGACCTCAGCCTGAGCAGTCGGCAGCGGCCGAGCCGCAGCGGGAGCGGGAGCGCATCGCCGACCAGCGGGACCGGACCGCCGACGTCCGTGACCAGCACGCCGACTCCCGGGAGCAGGAGCTGGACCGGCGCGAGGCGGACCTCGAGGAGCGCGCAGCCGCGTTCCGCTCACGGCGGGCGGACGCCGCTGAGCGCGCGCACGACCGCGTCGAGGCGTCCCGCCTGTCGCTCGAGGCGAGCGAGGACCTCCTGCACGCCGCCCGTGGCGCGTTGTCGCGCACGACGGCGACGGCCGCCCGCGAGGCGACACGGGCCCGGCGGGAGCAGGCCGACGTCGACCGGCAGCAGCCACGGTCGTCCTGACCCGACCGCTCAGCGCCGACCCGCGGTGGGTCGAGGGCTGACGGCAGCAGGCCCGGATGCGCGCGCAGGTTGTGCTGTTCGGCGGTACCGCGGGCCTCGGTGCGGAGCCAGGGTGGAGCCCTGAGCTTCGTCTGGAGGGCAACGTGGGAGTACGACGCAGGAGCTGGATGTCCCGGCTGGCGCTGGTGGTGACGGTCGCGCCGCTGGCGCTGGTCGGCGCCGCCGCGGGCAGTGCGGGAGCCGCCGAGGGGCCGGGCCTGCGGGTGCTGGTCGCCGGGCAGGCAGGTGAGCAGGCGGCGGTGCTGGCCGCGGTGCACCGGATCGGCGGCCGGGTGGTCGCAGGACGGGCTGTGCTGGACGGCGCCGAGGCGGTGGTCCCGGCAGGTGCGGTGGCCGCGCTGCTGGCGTCGCCGGGCGTCTCCGGGGTGACCCCGGACGCACGGCTGCAGCTGGCAGGCGCCGGCTGGCGGCCCGACGGCGACGAGGGCTCGCTCAACCAGATCGACGAGAGCACCCGCGCCAAGGACGTCTGGGGCATGCGTGCGTCCGACGGGACCCGCTCGACGGGCACGGGCACGGGCGTCGCGCTCATCGACAGCGGCATCTCGCGGGTGCCGGGGCTCGACGCACCCGGCAAGGTCGTCGACGGGCCGGACCTCACGCCGGAGTCGGCCGACCCGGACCTGGCGCACCGCGACACGTTCGTCCACGGCACGCACAT
>CAXTFU010000417.1:0-3042 GCA_964243385.1 uncultured bacterium
CTGCTCACCGGCGCGGTCGGACGGGGCTGCGGCTCGCAGCGTGCCGCTGGACGGGGCTGCGGCTCGCAGCGTGCCGCTGGACGGGGCTGCCGCTCACAGCGTGCCGCTGGACGGGGCTGCCGCTCACAGCGTGCCGACGGACGGGGCTGCCGCTCGCAGCGTGCCGACTCACGGGGCTGCCGCTCGCAGCGTGCCGACCCACGGGGCTGCGGCTCACAGCGTGCCGACCCAGTTGCTGAGCAGCGCCGCTCCGGCGTCGCCGCTCTTCTCCGGGTGGAACTGGGTCGCGGACAGCGCGCCGCGCTCGACGGCCGCGGCGAAGCGCTCGCCGTGCACGGCGGTCGTGGTCAGGGCGTCGGTCGTCCCGGCGACCGGGCGGTCCTGCCCGGGCCGCGCGGCGTAGGAGTGCACGAAGTAGAAGCGCTCCTGCTCCAGGCCGGCGAACAGCGCCGAGCCCGGTGCGACCTCGACGGTGTTCCAACCCATGTGCGGCACGACGTCGGCCTCGAGCCGGGTGACCGTGCCGGGCAGGATGCCGACGCCCTCGGTCTCCTCACCGTGCTCGACGCCGCGCTCGTAGAGGATCTGCATGCCGACGCAGATGCCGAGCACCGGGCGCCGCTTGCGCAGGCGGTCCCACACGAGCGTGCCCCCGCGCACGGCGTTCAGGCCCCGCATGCACGCCGCGTAGGCGCCGACGCCGGGCACCACGAGGCCGTCCGCCTCCAGCGCCTCGTCGAACGACGAGGTGACGGTGACCTGCGCGCCGGTGCGCTGCAGCGCCCGCTCGGCCGAGCGCAGGTTCCCCGAGCCGTAGTCGAGGACGACGACCGACCTGGTCATCCGGACGTCCGGCGCGACACCGCCAGGACGCCGAAGGCGACACCCAGGACCGGGAAGAACACGCTCTCGAGGCCGAGCCCGCCGCTCCCGGTGACGTCGGCCCAGACCTGCGGGACGCCGAGGACGGCGATGAGCAGCACGACGAGCACGGTCAGGACCGTGCCGGCCGTGTCGCGCTCGCGGACGGGGCTGCTCACAGCGTGCCCTTGGTGCTCGGCACCCCGGCGACCCGCGGGTCGAGGGCGACGGCGTCGCGCAGCGCACGGGCGACGGCCTTGAACTGCGCCTCGACGACGTGGTGGGCGTTGCGGCCGGACAGCACGCGGACGTGCAGCGCGATGTCGGCGGTCGCGACGATCGACTCCCAGATGTGGCGCGTGAGCGTCGTGTCGTAGGAGCCGATGAGCTCGACGAGCTGCGGCTCCTCGTGCACGACGTACGGCCGGCCGGACAGGTCGACGGCCGCCTGCACGAGGCACTCGTCGAGCGGGACGAGCGCGTCGCCGAAGCGCCGGATGCCGGCCTTGTCGCCGAGCGCCTGCTGCAGCGCCGTGCCGATCGCCAGCGAGGTGTCCTCGACGGTGTGGTGCGCGTCGACCTCCAGGTCGCCGCGGGTGCGGACGGCGAGGTCGAACCCGCCGTGCTTGCCGAGCTGGGCGACCATGTGGTCGAAGAACGGCACGCCAGTGTCGGAGCTCGCCTGCCCTGTGCCGTCGAGGTCGAGCTCGACGCGCACCTCGGACTCCTTGGTCGAGCGCTCGACGAGCGCCGTGCGCGTGCCGGTCATGCAGGTCCTCCGGTGGTCGTCACGACGCGGCGGACCGCGTCGAGGAAGGCGGTGGTCTCGGGCTCGGTGCCGGCGTTCACGCGCAGCCAGCCGGCCAGGCCCGGGCCGCCGCTGACGTCGCGCACCAGCACGCCCGCGTCGAGCAGCGCGCGCCAGACAGCGGCCGGCTCGTCGAAGGGGCCGAACAGCAGGAAGTTCGACTCGGTCGGTACGACGCGCAGGCCGAGCTCGGGCAGCTCGCGCACCATGCGGTCGCGCTGCCCGCAGACTGCGGCGACCGTGCCGAGCAGCTCGTCGGCGTGCGCCAGCGCGACCCGCGCCGCGGCCTGGGTGAGCGCCGACAGGTGGTACGGCAGCCGGACGAGGCGCAGCGCGTCGACGGCCGCCGGGCTCGCCGCGAGGTAGCCGACGCGGGCGCCGGCCATCGCGAAGGCCTTGCTCATCGTCCGGCTGACCAGCAGGCGCGGGAAGCGCTCGAGCAGCGTGACGGCGCTCGGCGTCGCGGCGAACTCGGCGTAGGCCTCGTCGACGAGCACCACGCCGTCGGTCGCCTCGCACACCGCCTCGACGACGTCCAGCCCGGTCGGGGTGCCGGTGGGGTTGTTCGGCGTGGTGAGGAAGACGATGTGCGGCGCGTGCCGGCGCACGGCGGCGACCGCGGTGGCGACGTCGAGCGTGAAGTCGTCGGCGCGGCGCTCGGCGACCCAGCCGGTGCTCGTGCCCGCGGCGAGCAGCGGGTGCATCGAGTACGACGGCTCGAAGCCCAGCGCGACGCGGCCCGGTCCGCCGAAGGCCTGGCACACCTGCTGCAGCACCTCGTTCGAGCCGTTCGCCGCCCAGACCTGCTCGCGCGCGAGCCGCACGCCCGTGCGGCTGCTGAGGTAGGCGGCGAGGTCGGCGCGCAGGGCGAGCGCCTCGCGGTCGGGGTAGCGGTTCAGCGTGCTCGCGGCCGTCGCGACCGCTGCCGCGAGGTCGGCGACGAGCTCTCGCGACGGCGCGTGCGGGTTCTCGTTGACGTTGAGCTGCACCGGCGTGCCGATGCCGGCCTCCCCCACCTGCGGCGCGCCGTACGGGGTGCGGCCCCGCAGGTCGTCGCGCAGCGGCAGCGCCGACAGCGACCACCGGTCGTCAGCGGCGGGGACCGCGTCCGGGCTGGGCGACGGGCCGGCCGCAGGACCTCGCAGGTCGGTGCGGGTGGGCACGGCGGAGCTCCCTCGGATCAGCGGCTGGACTGCGATCCTAGCGGCGGGGCGCGAGGCGACGCCTGCAGCTTCAGGTGACCCGGCCCACGCTGAGCCGGCCGCCGCCGGGCGCTCGAAGTGGTCGTGGCGCGGCGTGACGCGGCCGCGCGCCGGGCCGCCTGGCGGGGCTGGCCTGGCGTGGGCGGCCCGCCGGGTCGCCGGGTGCGGCAC
>CAXTFU010000418.1:0-3032 GCA_964243385.1 uncultured bacterium
GCTGGTGGTCGGCGGGCTCGGCGCCGCCGGCCGCCCGGCCCTGCTCATGGGCGCCGGGCTGCTCGGCTGGTGGGCGCTGTCGCGCCTGCTGCCGGGCTGCCTGCCGCGCACGAGCCCGCTCGTCCGCACGCTGCTCGTCCTGGGCGTCGCCGTGCTCGTCGGCTGGGGGACGGCCTCGGCGCGCGACCTGCCGGCGGCCGACGTCGCGGCCAGCGACCGGGCGCTGCTGCGCTGGGTCGGCATGCTCGGGCTCGCGCTGGCCGTGGCGGAGGGCATCCGCAGCCGCGACCGGCTCGAGGCGCTGCTGCGGGTGGTCGTGCTGGGCGCCGTCGGCATGGGCGCGGTCGGGGCGCTGCAGCACCTCGCCGGCTACGACCTGACCCCGCACCTGCAGGTGCCCGGCCTCGGCCTCAACGGCCCGCTCATCGAGACGACCGAGCGCGGCGCCGGCTTCACCCGGGTCGCCGGGACCGCCGGGCACTACATCGAGTTCGGCGTGCTCATGGCGCTCGTGGCGCCGCTCGCCGTGCACGTCGCGCTGCACGGCGAGACGCGGGCCCGGCAGCTGGGCTTCGCCGCGGCGGCGGCCTTCCTGTCGCTGTGCAGCCTGTTCTCGATCTCGCGCACGCCGGTGCTCGCCATCGCCACGATCGCCGCGCTGGTGCTCCCGGCGTGGGACGCGCGGCGCAAGGTCAACGCCGTCTGCCTCGGGCTGCTGTTCACCGTCGCGGTGCAGATCACCCAGCCCGGCCTGCTCGGCACGATCCGCAGCCTGTTCCGCAACGTCGAGGACGACCCGAGCATCGAGGGCCGCACGATGGACTTCGCCGTCGTCGGGCCGCTCATCGAGCAGCGGCCGTGGCTGGGCCGGGGGCTGGGGACCTACTCCCCCGAGCGCTACGTCCTGCTCGACGACCAGTGGCTCGGCACGCTCGTCGAGAGCGGCGTCGTCGGGACGCTCGCCCTCGCCGTCGTCCTGTTCGTCGCCGTCGGCACCGCCAAGCGGGTCGGGCGCTGGGGCCCGGACGCCCGCAGCCGCCACCTCGGGCACTGCCTGGCGGCGTCGGTCGCTGCCGGCATCGTCGTGTCGTTCACCTTCGACTCGCTGTCGTTCAACGCCTTCGCCGTGCTGCTGTTCGTCCTGGTCGGCGGCGCGGCGGCCCTCTCCCGGCTGTCCGGCGACCCGGCCCCGCCCGCCGCCGGCGCCGTCCCGGGCGGCTGAGCGAGGTGGAGCCCGTCGCGGACGGCGCGCTCGCCGACGTCCTCATGGTCACCCACCGGCGCCCGGCGTACCTGCGGCGGACGCTGCCGCGGCTGCTGGACGGTGTCGACGACCGGTGCCGCGTGTGGCTGTGGCACAACGGCGACGACGAGGAGACCCTCGAGGTCGTGCGCGCGCACCGGGACCACCCGCGCCTGCACCGGTTCCACCACAGCCGCGAGAACGTGCGGCTGGTCCCGCCGACGAACTGGCTGTGGTCGGAGTCCGACGGCGGGCTGCTCGGCAAGGTCGACGACGACTGCCTGCTCGCGGACGGCTGGACGACCCGGCTGCGGGCAGCGCACCGCGACCACCCGTTCGGCGTCCTCGGCTGCTGGCGCTTCCGGCCGGAGGACTACCGCCCCGACCTCGCGAGCCGGAAGCTGGCCCGCTTCCCCGGCGGCCACGAGGTCCTGCAGAACCTCTGGGTGCAGGGCAGCGGCTACCTCGTCCCGCGCGCCGCGGTGCAGGCCTGCGGACCGCTGGGGCCGGCGGACAGCTTCACGCGGTTCTGCGTGCGCGTCGCGGCGACCGGCCGGGTGAACGGCTGGCTCGTCCCGTTCGTGCAGGAGGAGCACCTGGACGACCCGCGCTCGCCCGAGTCGCCGCTGCGCACCGACGAGGACCTGCTGGCGAACCTGCCGCTGTCGGCGCAGGCGCACGGCATCACGACGCTCGCCGACTGGACGGCGCAGATGCGCCGGTCGGCCCTCGTCGTGCAGTCGGCGTCGCTCGACGCACGGCGGCTCACCGGCTGGCGGGCGCGGCGGGCCGGGGCGGTCCGGCGGGTGCAGCGGGCCCTCCAGGGCCGCAGCACGTGGTGAGGGGGCCGCAGCACGTGGTGAGGGCGCCGCAGCACCTGGCGAGGGGGCCGCAGGACGCGGTGCGGGCGCCGGCTGACGGGCCGGCGGCTCAGAGCAGCTGGCCGAGCACGACCGTCTCGGGGCGGGTGGAGCGCGTCCGGCCGGTGAAGCCCCAGCGGCTGCCCGTGACGGAGGTGCGGGGGCCGGCGGCGGCGAGCGGTCCGTAGGTGTGGTCGGGCCCGAACCAGTTGTCCTCCAGCCGGAAGCCGGTGACCGCGTACGTCGACTCGGCGGCCGTCGTGCCGATCCCGCGCAGCGTCCAGTGCCCGCCGTTCACCCACATCCGGCGCAGCACGACGTCGACGACGTCGCCGTTCAGCGCGCCCATCTGCAGCACCGCGTTGAGGTTCGTGCCGTCGGGCTCGCGGGCGTCGGCCCACAGCCCGTCGAACAGGATGCCGTGGCCGTTGACGATCTGGATGACGTCGGCGTGCGCGCCGTCGGCCTTGCGGATGGAGTGCGCCTGGCCGCGCAGCACGGTGAACGACCGGTACGGCTTGAACAGGTCGGACGTCGCGCCGTGCACGTCGCCGTCGACCCAGGTGAGGTACGAGCCGATGACCGCCGTCGAGGCGGTCCCCCGGCCGTCGACCTCGGAGTGCTCCCATCGCGTCCCGCGCCCGCCGGCCGGTCGCACGTCCGTGGAGACGAACGACGACAACCCGTACCGGCCGCTCGCGAGCACGCGGCAGTTGCGGCAGGTCCAGGTGTCGCGGGGGTCGCGCAGCACGAGCGAGCCGGTGATGGTGACGTCCTGCACGAGGCCCCGGGCGCGGGCCTCGGACAGGAACGCCTCGGGCGTCAGGGTGCGGGTCGTCGGGCGCAGCAGGCCGCCGGAGCGCACCGGCGGGCGCGCCGCCGGTGCGGTCGCGACCGGCGCGCCGGAGGCGGACGCCCGGGCGCTCGCG
>CAXTFU010000419.1:0-3025 GCA_964243385.1 uncultured bacterium
CGGTACAGCAGGGGGCACTGCACGAAGTCCGCGGCGCGCGAGGGCGACAGGGAGCCCAGGACCGGCAGTGGCAGGTCGAGAGCGGCGGCTGGTGCGGTCATGTGACGAACGCTACGGGGGAGGTGGGACAGATCCGGTGTCCGACGCGCTTGTACGGACAAGCACCAGGCAGCGGGACGCGCAGCCGTCCCGCCCGAGAGAGGAGCACTCCATGGAGTCGCACGACACCCGGCCCACCGGCGCGCAGACGAGCCCGGTCTCCTCGGACGACCCGGTGACGGACGCCGTGGAGCAGATCCGCCGCATGCTGGCCAACCCCCGTCGCACCCGCCGCTGACGCTCCCCGCTGGTTCGGCAGCGCAGGCGGGGGGACGCCCGGCGACGTACCGTCGGACCGTGGCGGTCGGGCGGTGACGGCAGCGTCATGACCTCCCCAGCACCCTCGCCGGGCCCCGCCGCACCGCGGCCGGCAGCTGCCGCTGTGCCCGGTCCGCCGCCGCCCCCGGCTCCGGTCCCGCTGCCGTCCGGGCTGCGGGTGGGCCGCGTGCTCGGGGTGCCGGTGCTCGTGTCGCCCTCGTGGCTGGTGTTCGCGGTGTTCGTCCTGGTCAGCTTCGGGCCGCTGCTGGCCGACCAGCACGGCCGCACCAGCGGCTACGTCGCAGCCGGGGCGTTCGCCGTGCTGCTGCTCGTGAGCGTGCTCCTGCACGAGATCGGCCACTGCGTCGTCGCCCGGGCGCTCGGCCTGCCGGTCCGCAGCATCACGGTGACCTTCCTCGCCGGGCTCACGGAGATCACCGAGCCGCCGCAGACGCCGGCCCGCGAGTACGCCGTGGCGGTCGTCGGGCCGATGGTGTCGCTGCTGCTCGCCGGGCTCGGCTGGGCCGGGCGCGACCTGTTCGACGCCGGCACGCTGCCGTTCCTGCTCATGTCGATCGTGGCCGTGTCGAACGGCCTGGTCGCGGTCTTCAACCTGCTGCCGGGCCTGCCGCTCGACGGCGGCCGGGTCCTGCGGGCCGCGCTGTGGCGGCTCACCGGGGACCCCGAGCGCTCCACCCGCGCCGCAGCCTGGGCCGGCCGGGGCGTCGCGGTGGTCCTCGTCCCGCTCCTGCTGCTGGGCGCCCTGCCCGCCGCGGGCCTGAGCGACATCAGCGTCGGCACCGTGCTGTTCACCGCCCTCATGGCGGCCTTCCTCTACGTCGGCGCCACGGCGACCCTCCAGCAGGCGCGGCTCGTGCAGCGGCTGCCCCGTGCGTCCGTCGACCGCCTGGCCCGCCCGGCGATCACCGTGAGCGCGGACGTGCCGCTCGCCGAGGCCGTGCGCCGGGCCCAGCAGGCGCAGGTGCGCGGGGTCGTGGTCGTCGACGGCTCCGGCCGGCCGCAGGCCGTCGTGCACGAGGCGGCCGTGCTCGCCACGCCGGAGGAGCGCCGGCCGTGGGTGCCGGTCTCGAGCGTCGCGCGCACGCTGGAGGACGGCCTGGAGCTCGACGCGTCGCTCACCGGCGAGCCGCTGCTGGAGGCCATGCGCCGGACGCCCGCGTCGGAGTACCTGGTGCGCGACCCGCGCACCGGCAGCCTGCGCGTCCTGGCCGCCGAGGACGTCGTCGCCGCCGTGGCCCCCTGAGGCCCGCTCCCGCTGAGGCGCTCACCGGCTGCGGCGCTCGCCCCTGACGCGCTCGCCCCATCGGGCGCTCGTGCCCGGTCGGCGTGCGCCGGCCGCCCCGTAGCCTCGTCTGCTCGTGACCGCCGCAGCAGGAGCAGACGCCTCCCCGTACGACGCCTCCCCGACCGACGCCCGCCCGACCGGTCCCGGGGCGGACGAGCTCGACGGCTCGGACCGCGGCGGCTCGGGCCCCGGCGGGACCGGCCCCGCCACGGGGGTGTCCGCACCCGTCGGCGCCGAGCGCCGGCGCGGCCCGCTGCGCCCGGGCGACCAGGTGCAGCTCACCGACTCCAAGGGCCGGATGCACACGATCACGCTCGAGCCGGGGCGGCAGTTCCACACCCACAAGGGCATCCTCGAGCACGACGAGCTGCTCGGCGGTCCGGAGGGCGTCGTGGTCACCATCGGCGTCACGAGCTACCTGGCGCTGCGGCCGCTGCTCCCGGACTACGTCCTGTCGATGCCGCGCGGCGCCCAGGTCGTCTACCCCAAGGACGCCGGGCAGATCGTGCAGATGGCCGACGTCTTCCCCGGCGCGCACGTCGTCGAGGCGGGCGTCGGCTCCGGCGCGCTGTCGCTGAGCCTGCTGCGGGCGGTGGGGGAGGACGGCCGGCTGTCGTCGTTCGAGCGGCGTCCGGAGTTCGCCGACATCGCCCGCGCGAACGTCGAGCGCTTCTTCGGCGCCCCGCACCCGGCGTGGAGCATCACGATCGGCGACCTCGCCACCGCGCTGGACGAGAGCGAGGGCGACCGCGACGTCGACCGGGTCGTGCTCGACATGCTGGCGCCCTGGGACGTGCTCGCGGCGGTGGGGCGGGCGCTGCGGCCGGGCGGGCTGGTCTGCTGCTACGTCGCGACGACGACGCAGCTGTCGACGACGGTCGAGGCGCTGCGGGCCCACGGCGGCTTCACCGAGCCGCAGTCGTGGGAGTCGATGGTGCGCGGCTGGCACGTGGAGGGGCTGGCCGTGCGGCCCGAGCACCGGATGATCGGCCACACCGGGTTCCTGTGCACCGCTCGCAGGCTCGCGCCCGGGGTCGACGCGCCGGTGCGGCGGCGTCGGCCGAGCAAGGGCGCCTACGGCGAGCCGGCCGTCGAGGCGCCGCGCGAGCGCACAGAGCCGTTCCGCCCCGACCTGCCCTGACCGGCCGGCGGTCCGGCCGCGTCCGGAGCCCGCGCCGACGGACGCACGCGGGGCGGCCCACCCCCTGAGCGGTGACGATCCGGTCACAGGGGATGAACCGGACACCGCGGTGGCCCGAAGGCCGAGGAGTTCGCCCGATCGGGTGTGCCGTGCGCGGCGCCCGCCGGGCAGATGCCCGCCGACGCCCCGCCGCCAGGGGCGGACCGAGTCCCTGGAGACCG
>CAXTFU010000420.1:0-2994 GCA_964243385.1 uncultured bacterium
GGCGTACTACGCCTGGCTCGCCGCCCGATCAGCCAGCGCGAGCTCCAGGACGCCTACCTGACCAACGCCCTGATCGACGCGCACGGCGACGACCCCGAGTTCGGCTATCGCTTCCTGGCCGACGAAGTGACACGGGCTGGCCACCTCGTCGACGGACGGGTCGTCGGTGAGCGACGGGTCTGGCGGCTGTGCTCACAACAGAAGCTGCGGTCCACGACGGTGCGCCAGGGCCGACACGGCGGCGGCAAGACGCCCGGCCCGGCGGTGCACGACGACCACGTCCGACGCGACTTCACCGCACCCGCGCCGGACCGGGTGCGGGGGTCACCGACATCACCGAGCACCCGACCGCCGAGGGCAAGCTGTACTGCTGCGCGATCAAGGACCTGCTCGGCAACCGCATCGTCGGCTACGCCCTGGACGGGCGGATGATCGCTCAGCTCGCCGTCACTGCGTTGCGCGCCGCCGTCGCTCGGCGCAGGCCGAGCGGTGTCGTGGTGGTGCACTCGGACCGCGGCCCGCAACTCCGAGCAAGATCGTGCCGGGCGGTCCTGACCGCCGCCGGCCTGCAGGGCTCCATCGGCCGCGTCGCCTCCGCCGTGACAACGCCGCGATGGAGTCCTGGCATGCCCTGCTGCAGAAGAACGTCCGGGACCGCCGGCGCTGGCGCACCCGCGACGAACTCCACCAGGCGATCGTCTTCTGGACCGAGCACACCCACAACCGCCATCGACGCCAACGAGCCCTCGGCAAGCTCACCCCCGTCGAGCATGAACTCGCCTTCACCAGTCAGGCCGCAGCCGTGGCGGCATGATCACCACTCACCCCGTGGCAACCGACCCTGCAGCAATCCCGCTCGCGCTGTGCGGTGACGGCTCGCGAGCAGCCGGACGCGCTTGGACCTCCCGCCGGCCCGGTCGCAAGCACTGTTCGCACGGCCCGCCGGGCCAGGACGCCTTCGTCGTGGTGCGCATCGGGCGCGGGCTTCGTCTGGGTGCGACACCGTTGCTTCGGGCGCCGGGCAGCGTCGCGCCGACCGTCCGACGAGCCCCCGGGTGGCCTTCGCTGCTGACTGTTGCACCCCGGACGACGGACAAAGCAATGTCCGTCCCTATTCACCGAGCATGAGCACCGACGACGCCGCGGGCAGCAGCACCACCGCGGACACGCCCGACCGACACCCCGTCTACGTCGCCACAGGCGTCCGCGTCCTGCTCGACGACGCCACCGGCGCCGGCACCGGCAACACCGACGGCGGGCCGTACATCCGGCTCCGACGCGTCGTCCGCGACCAGCAGGGACCGGCGGCGTGAGCACCCGCCGCACGCCGGTGCCCGTACCCGGCCAGCTCGCCCTCGACTTCGAGACCGACCCCGCCGCGGACGGCACCGTGCGGCCACAGGCTCGCCGCCGCCGTCAGACGGTCGCCGCGGCCCCTGAACTGGACCTCGGTCCGCTGGTCCGGCGACCCCGTCCCCCGCGAGGACCGGTCTGGCCGCCCTTCACTCCCATCGCCGTCGAGCAGGTGAAGGACGACGCGGACCACCCGACCGTGAAGCCTGAACCGTCCTGCGACGCCAGCGAAAAGCCAAAGATCGAGCGCAACCGGCGCGCCACACCAGGCCTGCGGCCGACAGCAATCGGTCGACCTCAACCGCATCGCCTCAAGCCGCCTGGGTTGTGCTCGGCGGATGTGGGTGGGCCGCGCGAGCCCGCTGGTGGTCTGTGTCGTTGTGTGCCCGGGGGGCGTGCGCGGCGGAGTCCGGGTGCCGGTGCGGGCGGCGGGCGGGATCCGTGTCGGCGGGGGAATGCGCGGGGGCTCGCAGGCGTCCTACTCCGCTGTGAGCGTAGAAGCGTGGGGCTGGGACGGGTCGGGGGAGCACCGCCGGCGGCGACGGGTGGTGCACGCGTCGTGGCTGGTCCTGCTGAGGGAGGCGGGCGTGGTGCTCGATGCCCCCGAGCCGTGACCGGCCGGCGGCGCGCCACCGGGCGGGCCGCCGCCGCGCCGCGACAGGCGAACCCGAACGCACACCGGCCCGGTCAGGCACAGGCATCTCGATCAGGCACAGGCATGAGGCACGGGCAGCGGTCAGCTGCCGGAGCGGACACGAGAAGGGGAGCGACATGGACGAGGCAACGGGCACGGCGGAGCGCGGCGACGGGGGCGAGGAGCGGGCGGACGACCTGATCCTCGTGCGGGAGTCGTCGGCGGGGGCCAAGCAGCTCGAGGGGATGCTGCGGCAGGCCCACGCGTCGGTGCGGGGCGTCGCGGGACTGGACGCGCTCAGGGCCGCGGGCATCGCGCCGCTGAGGGAGCCGGAGCGGTGGGGCGCCGAGACGTTCACGGGCCCGCGCCGTCGGCTCGTGCTGCTGCCGGCGCCCGGGTCGCAGGGCCGGACCTGGCAGGTCCTGGCGATCGCGAGCGCGGCGCACGTCGACGAGGCGGGCCAGCAGTGGTTCTCGTCGGTGTTCGAGGCGGTCCTGGCGCGGCTGCGGCCGCGGCGGCTGTGGCTGCCGACGGCCAGCCGGGCGGTCCGCGACCTGCTCGCCGGGCACGCGCTCCTGCGGTGCGTCGAGGAGCACGTCGACGAGGTGATGCTCGGCGGCACGCCGATCCGGATCGGCGCGGACAACCCGAACGGGGCGATGCAGCTGACGTGGTCGATCACGTTCGCGGCGACCGAGCGCGACGAGCTGGTCAGGCGCAACCTGCAGGGCAAGGTCACGGCCGTCGACCGCGGCCGGTTCATCGACGGGGCGTCGGCGGTCCCGCTCGGGTACCGGCTGGACGCGAGGGGCCGGCTCGAGCCCGACCCGGCGGCCGGGCCGGCGCTGGAGCTGGCGTGCAGGCTGCTGGCCGACCCGACGGTCACGGCGACCGAGGCGGCGGAGACGCTGCGGCGCGCCGGGCTCGTCCCGCCCGCGCGGGGCAGCAGCGGCGCGTGGTCGTGGGACGCCGGCGCGCTCGCGCGCGAGCTCGCGGCGGCCCGCGGC
>CAXTFU010000421.1:0-2980 GCA_964243385.1 uncultured bacterium
AAACCGAACTCCACGTGCTCCGGCGTCCGGTCCGCCCACGGGCTGGCCCGGAACGCGTCCTGCAGTCGGCGCAGCGAGTCGTCGTCGAGCACCGGGCCCAGTGCCGCCAGGTCGTCGGCCGACCCGGGCAGGTCGTCGAGGTCGAGCAGCCGCTCGGCCGCCCACCGCTGCTCCAGCCACGCGTGGAAGCGCGTGCCGAGCCGGGTGGCGGCACGCGGCTCACGCGGGACCGGGCGGCGCAGCGCGAGGGCGAACCCGTCCGGGTCCCGCGCCAGCGAGACCAGCCCGCTGACCGACACCACCTCGGGCAGCTCGACATCGATCGTTGCTCCCCGCCCCGGGTGCCCGGAGGCCCGTTCAGCCAGCAGCAGGTCGACGTCCCGGGCCCACGCCACCTCCTCTGGTGTGCCGGCGACGTCGAGCTGCCCGCCGTCGGCCAGGGCCGCAGCCTGTTCCGCGACCAGGGCGGCGCCGGCCTCCACCTGCCGCGCGCGGACCGGTTCCAGCAGCTGCCCGGGCCAGAGCGCGGACGGGCGGACCGATCCGTCGGGACGCTCCCCCTCCTCGGCGGCCCACGGGCCGACCTCCCAGCAGGGATCACCCGCGTGCTCGGCCGCCACGTCGTAGAGCTGGCACAGGAACGGACTCGGCGAGCGCGGCTTCTTCGTCGTCGACCAGCGGTGCCCGCTGACCGAGAGCTCCGCCCGTGCGCGAGTCACGGCGACGTAGGCCAGGCGGCGTTCCTCGTCCTCGCGCAGGCGGTCCATGCCGGCGTCGTGCTCCTCCAGGGCCCGCCGCAGGTCACCGCGGTCAGCCAGTGACGCGACGTCGAGGGCGGGCAACCCGCCGCGGTCGCCCCGGACGGCGTGCGGCAGTTGGGCGAGGTCGGTGATCCACCCCTTCGGCACCCGGGCCTGCGCCGGGAAGACCTTGTCCACCATCCCCGGCACGAACACGACGTCCCACTCCAGCCCCTTCGCGGCGTGGACGGTCAGCAGCTGCACCCGGCCGGGCCGGACGGTCACGGTCTCCGGGACGGACTCCGGATCCGGGTCGGGGTCGGTTTCGACATCGGCCTCCGACCGGTCCAGTCCCCGCTCCCGCTCCTCCGCGACGTCGACGTAGGCGAGGAAGGCCGGCAGCGCGGAGCGGTCGTGGTCGGCGGCGCCGGCGTAGCTCTCGGCCTCGTCGGTGAACGCGGCGAGGTCTGCCGCGGTCCCGGCCGCCGGGTCGGCGGCCCGGCCGCCGGCCGCGGCGAGCTCGGTCGCGAGCCCGGTCGTCGCGACGACGTCGGCCACGACCTCGCCCAGCGGTGCGTCGGCCCGCGCCCGCAGACTCCGCAGCTCGCGAGCCAGGGCGACCAGCCGGGCCCGCCCGGTGTCGGAGAAGCTGCCCGCGCCCGGGTGGTCCGCGAGGTGGTCCAGCGCGTCGACGATGCCGGGCTCGGGCTCATCGGCAGCCCGGACCGGTCCGGAGCCGTCGGTCTCGGTGGCACCGTCGTCGGGAACAGTGGCCGGACGTCGGCCCCGCCGCAGCTGGCGGGCCAGCCGGCCGAGCCGGTCCAGGTCTCGCGGTCCGATCCGCCACCGCGCTCCGGTGAGCACGCGGACGAGGGCGTCGCCGCGGTCCGGGTCGGCCATCACCCGTAGGACGCTGAGCACGTCCAGCACGACCGGCACCCCGAGCAGGCCGGCCAGACCGACCACCTCGACCTCGACGTCCGCGCCGCGCAGCGCCTCCAGCAGCGGCTCGACCTGCCGGCGCGTCCGGACGAGGACGGCGACGGTCCGGTCCTGTTGCCAGGCGACGCGCGCCCGCTCCGTGACCGCGGTCAACTCCTCCTCCAGCGTGCGGTACAGGGCGACGGCGACCCGACCGTCCTCCCGGCCCGCGCGCGGGCGCAGCGTGGGGACCTGGACGCGCGTCGCACGCTGCAGGGGCCCGGCGATCGCGTTGGCCGCCTCGAGGACCGGCGGGGCGTTGCGGAAGCTCGTGGACAACGTGGTCACCACACAGCCGGGCACCTCCGCCGCGAAGGAGCCCAGGGTGTCGGCGCCCGCGCCACGCCACCCGTAGATCGACTGGTGCGGATCGCCGACCGCGGTGACCGCCACAGCGGCGAACGCCCGCGTCACCAGGCGCAGCTGCGCCGGGCTGGTGTCCTGAAACTCATCCAGCAACACCAGCCGCTGTGCCGATCCCTGGGCGGCCGCCACCTCGGGGACATCCATGGCCAACCGGGCCGCCGACGCAGCCACCGAGGCGAAGTCGACGGCCGACAGCTCCGCGAGGGCGTGCTCGTAGTCCTCGACGACCTCGAGCAGCTCCAGCCGGGCGCCCTGGCGCTCTAGGAACTCGTCGACGGCCTTCGTGCTCGGTTGCCGCTTGTGAGGCGCACCGGACTTCGTCAGCTTCGGTGGCGCTGGCGGCAGCCCTTCGAGCTCGCCGCAGAGCCGGCGCAGGTAGGCGCGCACCTGCTCGACGTCGAGACAGTGGGCCGCCAGCTGGTCGTGCAGGCCGCGGACGGCGTCGATGACCGTAGAGACGCCTGGCCGGTAGGTCGCGAAGTCTCCCTCCCACCGGCGGACGACCCGGTCGGCGAGCTGCCAGGCCTGGGCCGGTCGCAGCAGCCGCGATCCCGGTTCGACTCCCAGGCGGAGGCCGTGGTCGGCGACGACCTGCGCGGCGAACGCGTCGTAGGTGCTGACCGTGGGCGCCCTGTCGTCCGGTCCCACCGCGGAGGCGAGGTAGGGGTCACGGGCGAACAGCTCGGCCAGCCGCGTCTGGACCCGGGCGGCGAGCTCGCCGGCCGCCTTGCGGGTGAACGTCAGGCCGAGCACCTCACCCGGCAGGACCTGCCGGGTCGCGACCAGGTACACGACCCGGCCGGCCATGGTCTCGGTCTTGCCCGACCCGGCCCCGGCGACCACCAGGCCCGGGGCGAGCGGTGCGGCGATCACGGCGGCCTGCTCCGCGGTGG
>CAXTFU010000422.1:0-537 GCA_964243385.1 uncultured bacterium
GTTCAAGTCCCCCCTCGGACACCAGCTTGACCAGCACGAACGCGGAACGTGTTGACACACGGTAGGTGAACCCTTGTCACGGTGTCTACGTTGAGCCGATGGACGCCACCTCGGGCAACCCCGGCGACAGGTACTACAGCCAGAACCAGGTTGCCCTACTGCCTGACCTGCGGCGCCTCCGTTCCGAGGGTGACTGCCGCCCAGGTCCTCCACGTCGACTGGCACGCACGCCACGGCGACGAGGTGGTCACCACCGAAACAGCTGTCAACTGATGGCCCTGGGATCGCGCCCGCCATACACACTGCAAGTCCTCGTCGATGAAAGTGACGACTCAGGCCTGAGCACATGGAGGTCTTGAATGACGCCGTAGGCCCACGTCGTCACCGCCGCGGACCCACCTGCATGAGGTCCAGGTCGGTCTCGACCCCGTCGTAGTGCTTCACGACTCGGTACCCGGCTGCTCGGACGACCGCGAGCTGGCGGCCCGCGTCGGTGTTCGGCCCCGGCTCGCCTTCCCGATGCCACCACCAGATCCG
>CAXTFU010000422.1:547-2959 GCA_964243385.1 uncultured bacterium
ACCCCGGTGAGCCTTGCCCGCAGCTGCTCCGGGGTGGCGATCCCACCGATGAAGTCGCCGTTGTCGACGGGGTCCACGACCAGGGTCGGGTCCTCGAGCTCCCGGAAACTGGCCGGGTACGCGGCCGCGCTGACCCGCCAGTAGGCGGGCGCGTAGAAGACGGCGTCACCGGGCCGCTGCTCCGAGAGCAGCCGCGCGGCCAGCTCGGTCTGCGTGTCGCCGTGGCCCGACGAGCGTCGTTGGGTGAGCTGCGCGGGCAACCCGAGGGCGGCGACCGCGACGACGCCGGCGACGGCGCCCGTCAGGGCAGCCCGTCGTCCCGGGAGGCTGGTGACCACGTACCCGGCGAGCAGCGCGAAGCCGACGACGGAGGCCTCGACGTACCGGGGCGCGTACACCGGCCGGACCGCCGACAACGAGATCAGCAGCGCGAGGGGGAGGACGGCGATCCCGCCGGCCATCACCACCAGGCTGCGGCCGGCGCCCCTGCCGCCAGCGCGGACGGCCGCCAGGACCGCGACCGCCACCAGCGCCCACACGAGAACCGCGAGGGACAGTGAGCCGGTGAACCACACCCGCCACGACCGGCCGACCGAGTCCGCGTCGGGGCGGTCGATCCAGTTGATCTGGAACGCGGCCTGCCTGGAACCGACAGCCACCAGGGGCAGCAACGCGACCGCCGCGGCTGCGGCGGCCAGGACCCACCGGGCCAGCGTCCGCCGGTCACGGTGCTCGACCAGCAGCCACAGGCCTTGCGCAGCCACCAGCAGGACAGTGAACAGGAACGCGTACCCGGCGAGGGCGGTCAGGGCCGCAGACAGGACCCACCACCGTCGGTCGCTGCGGCGGGCCGCGGCGACCACCGCCACGTTCGAGGCAACCCCGAGCATCCCCGCCAGGGCGTAGCCGCGCGCCTCGGCGCCGTAGTAGCTGCTGACCGGCAGGACCGCGAAGACCAGCCCCGCGACCACACCCACCCGGCGGTCGACGAGCTGCCACCCGAGGACCACGACCAACGCGGCCGTCGCCGCGGTGGCGAGAGCACTGGGCGCACGTACCCAACCCGGCGCCGAGCTGACGTGGACCCACCCGTTCATCGACGCGTAGTAGAGGCCGTGCACCGCGTCCACGTCGCGGAGCAGGTGCGGCAGCGACGACAGAGGCCGGCTGGTCGCGGACAAGGTGAACGCCTCGTCCTGCCAGTAACTGGGTCGCCAGGACCAGGCCAGGGACAAGGCCAGCGCCAGCAACGCGGGCGCACCGATGGCCGCGGCTGCGCTCGTCCACGGCCGACTGGCCGGCGCCGCGGTGGCCACTGTCCCGGACACGCGGGTCAGAGTCATCGCAGCAGCCGGGTCCGCTCGGTGATCCAGGCGGCGGCGATCGCGGCCGGGACCGGCAACCCGGTGACCTTGCCACCGCGGTGCTGCAGCTCGGCTGCCCATCGCCCGGTGGGCAGGTCGACGATCTCGGGGCGGACGACGTCCAGCGGTACGACCACCGGCGCGGACCCCCGCGGACTCGCCTGGGCGGTCAGGACCCGGTCGCGGATCGTCACCGACCACGCCCGCCGGTCCGGGGTCAGGCACTGCGCGACGTGCTGCGGGCCGACGTCGACGACGACGCTCGACCATCTGCAGGGCGTGCGTGTACGCATGGAACTCCCTCGTGGGCGCTCACGACAGGAATCTCTGGACGCGTCACTGCGCCGCCAGAAGATCAGCACCAACCGGTGCGACCCGCAACAGGAGAGCGACGGCGCCCCGCCGCGTGAGCCGGTGCGGTCACGATTCGTCACGAGCACCACCACCTCTTGGTCCCCACCGACGTCGGAACGGGCCGCGCGGAGCGCCGCTGCGATCGGACCCGTGCTCGGCGATGAGCCGGGGCCTCATGGAGCTCGTCGGCGGGCGGGCCGGGCTCGATCGTGCGGAACCCGGCTTGCTGCTCGCCGCGCCGGATGATCCGTAACGGTCGGCCGCGCGCACCGCCGCCAGCCGGAGCCGCGATGGACCAGACGTTGTGCCGCCAGACCTCGCGGACACCGGTCGCGTCCACGAGGCGGTCCCCGCCGCGGCCGCGGCTGAACGACACCTCGACGCTGGGGGGCGCGAGCTTCCGGGCTCCGGCCCGTGGCACCCGGCGAACCGGAGGTCGGTCTCCCGGAGTCGGCACTCGATCATCACGTCGCCGCCGCGCAAGTAGGTGAGCTCCCGCTCGAGCAGCTCGAGGGCGTCCGGCTCCGGCGCCTCGAAGGTGCATCGGGACCGGCTGCTGCGCAGGGGCGCCTGCGGCGCGTGCTCCGGATCGCCGGCGGCGTGTACGTGGAACGGTCGCGGTCCCCGCTGGCTGGCCGCGGACGCGGTTGTCACCAGGAGGACACGCACTCGCCCCCCGCGGCCGCGGACCTGC
>CAXTFU010000423.1:0-2928 GCA_964243385.1 uncultured bacterium
GCGCTTGCCCGGTGACCTCGCAGGTGTGGGTGCGGCGCTGTGGCTGCCGGTGGTGATGGGCGCGGCGTGCGCCTCGTCGAGGCCGTGCGCCGACAGCCGGTCGAGGGCGTCGGTGAACGCGGTGCCGTCGTGGAGGTAGGCGTGGAAGGCGACGATCTCGAGCCAGCGGACGCGCAGGATGTGGGCGCCGGTGTTCGTGTAGCTGCTGCCGTCGAGCAGGATGCCGGTGTTGGTCCACTCGACGCCGATGGTGGTGTTCCAGGGCCACCCGTCGACGGCGAGCGCCTGCACGGAGAACGTCAGCCCGGGCAGGAGCCGGAACAGCCGGTCGAACCAGGCTGCGACGTCGTGCAGGTCGTTGCGCTCACCGCCGAGGGCGTGGTCGCCGGGGAAGGTGTGGTGCACGGTCGGGCTCATGGCCGACAGCAGGGTGGGGGCGTCGCCGCGGGACAGTGCCGCGAACGCTCGGCGGATCTTGCTGCGGAGGATGAAGCGGTACACGGTGTCTCCTGGCTCAGGTCGGGGTGCGTCGGGTGGTGCGTCGGGACGGTCGGCTGCAGGTCGGACGAGGCGTCGATCAGGCGGCTGCCAGCCGAGTCGGGGACAGGGCTGGAGTGGGCGTGCGCATGCCCCAGAACGCGTCCTTGTGGATCCTGCGCGCAGGCACGCCGGCGCCGGAGAGCTGTGCGGCGACGGCGGCGACGAAGGCGGGTCGGCCGGACAGCGACCACCGGGCGGTCGGCCGGTCGGCGATCGCGCGCTGCACGGCCTGCTGAAGGCCGTCGCGGTGGTCGTGGTGCTCGGCGCTCGCGGTGGCGGCGGCGGTCTCGTCGAAGAAGTGGGCGCTGCCGACCTGCAGCAGGGTGGCGTCGAGGCGGTCCTGCGACCGGGCCATCGACAGGAACGGCGTGATGCCGATGCCCTGGGCGACCAGGACCTGCGAGGCGGTCGGGTCGACGGCCGGCAGCGTCCCGACCGCACCCGCTGCCAGGACGCGGTCACCGGGACGCAGCCCCGCGAGTGCCCGCTTGAACCGGCTGCCCGAGGACAGCGTCGTCGCGATCGAGAGGCGACCGGACCGGTCGTCGCCCGAGAACGTGAACGGCTTGACGCCGCCGCCCGGGATCCGGAGCAGCCCGCCCTGCCCTGCCCTGACGCGGAGCGGTCGCCGCGGGGTGAAGACCAGCTCGACGGCGCCGGTGGTCGTGTCGGTGACGGTGTCGAGGGTGAGCGTGGTCATGCGCATGGCGTGCCTCCTGGCCGCGAGTAGGCTGCGTTATCAGTGCTTACGCAGCCCACCTTGGCAGGAGGAGTTAGCAGTGTCAACAGAGGATGCGGTGGAGATCCGGAAGCCGTTGGCGGACCGGTTGGTGCAGGAGGCGGTCGCGCTCGTGCGCACCGACGGGCCGGACTCGCTGTCGCTGCGTGAGGTGCAGCGCCGCGCGGGCGTCTCCCCCGCGGCTGCCTACCGGCACTTCCGGGATCGCGATGCGCTGCTGCTCGCGGTGGCTCAGGAGTCCGCCGGCCTGCTCGCCGATTACGTCGCGGCCGCGCTGGCCGCCGTGCGCCCAGGCGCGGACGAGGTGTCGGCAGCGAGGTCCCGGCTGCTGGCGGTCTGCGAGGGCTACCTGGACTTCGCGGTGCAGAACCCGGGGCTGTACCGGGCGGTGTTCTTCCGCGGCGGGCAGGTCGAGGAGCTGACCGATCCGCCGGAGCGGTCCCGTGGGAGCGCCGGTGTCGGCGGCTACAACCTGCTCGTCGACACGCTGCAGGAGGTGGTGACCGCCTCCGGCGGCACTTCGGTGCACCCGTGGGACCCGCTCGTGCTCTGGTCGACGTGCCACGGCCTGGCGATGCTGCGCCAGGACGCCGCACTGATCAGCCTGCCGGACGAGGCGTTCGCCTCGGCACGAAACCGCGTGCTGGCGACCATCACCAACGCCGTGCCGCTCGACGCCCTGGCCCACCGGGTGGGCGACGTCGCCGACACCGGCGGCACCACGTAGCCCTCTCAGCGGGCCGCCCAGCTCGCCAGCACCGCGAGCTCTCCCGCGACAGCGGTGACCTCGGCGCCCAGCGCGTGCGCGATCTCGACGGCCACGTCCCGAGGCCACCGAGCCCTCGGCCGCGCCCGCGAGGCCGCCCGGTCCGCCCGCGGTCGCGCTTGACCTTGACGCAGGGTCAGGGCACGACGCTGCCTGCATGACGACGACACCAGCCATCGAGCTGCGCGGGCTCACGAAGTCCTACGGCGACCATGCGGTGCTCCGGGGCGTGGATCTGCTCGTGCCCAGAGGCACGGTCGTCGCCCTGCTGGGCTCCAACGGCGCCGGCAAGACCACCCTGGTCAGGATCCTGTGCACGCTGCTGCAGGCCGACGGCGGGACCGCAGCCGTGGACGGTCACGACGTCGCCGCCCGGCCCGCGAGGGTCCGCGAGTCGGTCAGCCTCACCGGGCAGTTCGCCGCCGTCGACGACGTGCTCACCGGCCGGGAGAACCTCGTGCTCGTGGCCGAGCTCCGACGTGTCGCGGATCCGGGCGGGACCGCCGACCGCCTGCTCGCGCAGTTCGGCCTGACCGACGCGGGTGGCCGGCGAGCCGCCACGTGGTCCGGCGGCATGCGCCGCCGGCTGGACCTCGCCATGAGCCTGGTCGGCGACTCGCCCGTGCTGTTCCTCGACGAGCCCACGACCGGGCTGGACCCGCAGTCGCGCCTCGAGGTCTGGAGCACGGTCCGGGAGCTCGCCGGCCGGGGCACCACGGTGCTGCTCACCACGCAGCACCTCGACGAGGCCGAGCAGCTCGCCGACCAGATCGCGATCCTGCACGACGGACGCGTCATCGCCGACGGCACGCTCGCCGACCTGCGGCGGCTGCTCCCACCGGCGACCGTCGAGCTCGTCGAGCAGCAGCCGACCCTCGAGGAC
>CAXTFU010000424.1:0-2921 GCA_964243385.1 uncultured bacterium
GATCGTCAGGTCACCGTCATACCGCTTCAGCACCGTCCCAGCAGGCACACCAGTGGTTGACGCACCCGGCTGCGCCGGGCGCACCACGGCGGCGAGCGAGACCGGCGCAACGACGCTCCACGTGGTGCTGGCGGGAGTCGCATCGGCGTTGCCCACCTTGTCCGTGGCGACGACCTGGACGGTGTGCGTGCCGACGGCCAGACCGCTGTAGGTGACCGGGCTGGTGCAGGGGGTCCACGCCGCGGCGTCCAGGCGGCAGGTGTAGGTCACGTTCTCGCTCGCGGTCAGGCCGAAGGTTGCCGTGGTGCTGATCGTCGAGCCGCCGGAGGCACCCGAGCCGAAGGCGGTGTCTGGGGCGGTCGTGTCCACGGTCCAGCTGCGTGAGACCGAGGCGCCGACGTTCCCGGCCACGTCGGTGGCCCGCGCAGCGAGGGTGTGCTGACCGTCAGCCAGCCCCGCAAGAATGACATTGCTGCTGCAAGAAGCCCAGGTGCCGGCGTCCAGGCTGCACTCGAAAGTGGCCGGCTCCGTGGTGCTGACAGCAACCGTTGCTGCGCCGGTGGCCACGAAGGACCCCTGCTGCGGACCGGTCAGCACACTCGTCGCGGGGGCCGTGGTGTCGAGCAGCCAGGTCGCCGTCGCTACCGGGGACCCGAAGCCGTCCCCGTCGATGGCGCGCACCAAGAGCCGGTGGCTGCCGTCGGCGACCCTCGGCGGCGTGAAGGGGCTGCTGCACGGCGCCCAGCTCGTGGCGTCCAGGCTGCAGCTAAACGTGCTGCCGGGGATGTTGGACACGAACGTGATCGGCATGGCCGCCGTGCTCGCCGAGCGCGTCGTCGGCGCGGTCGTGCTGACCGTCACCGCCGGGGTGCGAACGTCGAGGTCGTCGAGCGAGACGGCGTTGCCCGTGCGGGCGGCACTGCCCGACAGGTAGGCGAAGACGCCGGTCGTGCCAGCGGACTGCAAGGTTCGCGTGGCATCGGTCGTGCGCAGCGACCAGGCCGTCGGTTCGGCGGTGCCCTTGGTCCAGACCTTGCTCAGCACCGTCGTCGGTGCGATGCCGCGAAGCCGCATGCGCACCTGCAGCTGGGCGCCGGCCACGTAGCGGGGGGCAGCGACCGGCGCGGTGGACAAGACGGTCTCGACGCCCGCGGCGGTGCGCACCAATGAGGTGGTCACGGCGCCGTCAGCGGCCACCTTGAGGCGCGCGCGGTACTCGGCGTCGCCCACGCGACGCCCGACGACGGAGACCCAGGTGCCGCCGCCGCTCGCTGCGGCGTCGAGCGACACGGACAGCAGGACGTCGGTGTCGGTCGAGGAGGTGGCCGCGAGGTAGGCGGCGATGCCCTGACCGGGCGTCCGCAGCGCCAGGTGCCCACGGCTGGCGGAGACCGACACCGCCGAGGGCGCAGTGCTGGTCCAGGTGGAGCCGCTGTCCGAGGCGCCGAGCGTGCCGACTGCCGTGCGCGCGAAACCGTCGACCGCCACCTGTCCGGGGGTCGCCGCACCTGCCGGGGCGGTGGAGCCCTCGGCCGACGCGGGGCAGACGGTGAGCAAGCTCGTGGTGAGGGCGAGGACAGCTACGGCGGCCGCGCGACGTCCGGGGGCACGCCGAAGGGGTGATGTGGTCATGGTCATGTTTCGCCATGCCAGGACTAGGTATTGAGGAGCGGCGCCGCGAGGTGACGGCGCGGCGTAACCGCCGTCACCGACTGTGACTCGGGTCGGCGGTCCGGCGTCCGAACCGGTGACCACCTGGGTCCCGCTCGTGGCAACCGACGACGACGTCGTTGCCCTGGGAGACGCACCGATCGTCACAAGCCTTCACCCTGTGTACGCAGGAGCGCCTTGGCTAGGCCTCCGTCATGCGACCCTTGTCGTTCATCAGCCCGGACGTCGGCCACGCCGTCCGACGAGTGCCGTCCTCGATGGCCGGCGCGGTGAGACAAGGAGACAGCGGTGACGGGTGCGGCAGCCGACCACTACGCCACGCTGGCGCTGCTCGCGGCGGTCGCGCTGGCCTCATGCCTCGTCGTCAACAAGGTCCCCAGGCTCGGGCTGGGGTTCTTTCTCGTCACCGTCGCCTTCGTGCCCTACTGGCTCGGGCCCACGGCGCTGGCTGTGTACGTCCCCCCGGCCTGTGCCGTCGGAGCGTTCGTCCTTGTCGCCTGGCAGGGATCGTTCCCGGCCCCGCTCACCCTGGCTGACGCCGGCGTCCTGGCCCTGATGGGGATCTGCGTCGTGCCGTTCGCCCTGGGCGCCGGCACCCGCGCCACCGTCTTCGTCGTGCTGCTCCACTGGGCCTTGGGCTACGGCGTCGGACGGTTGGCGCCGTCCCGTGTGGGACTGGACCGGGTGCACCGGATGGTCGCCATCGTCTTTACCCTTGTGGCCGTCGGGCTGCTGGCCGAGTTCGCCCTGCAGATGAACCCCTTCGTCGAGCTCAGTCGCGCCGGCGAGCTCTACCAGGGATGGGGGACGCTGCAGGAGCGAGGCGGCGTCGTCCGCGCCGAAGGCGCCTTCGGGCACTCCATCGCCGCCGGCGCCTGCCTCGCCATGGCCCTTCCCCTGACGGTTGCCTCCAGCTTTCGACCCTCGGTCCGCGCGGCGATGGCCACGGTCATGCTCGCTGCCACGGTCGTCACCTTCAGCCGCATCGGCATCATCACCGCACTGCTCGGCGTCGTCCTCTCGGTGTTCTTTCTCCCCAACATCCCCCGACGCCTGCGCGTCGGGACGCTGGTCACCTTCGCGCTCATCACGCTGGCCTCGTTCTCCCGCGTGGCAGCGGTCTTCAACGACGCCGGCACCGAGGCGTCGAACAGCGCGGGTTACCGGTTGAACCTGACGGCGCTGCTCCCGGTCCTGTCCCCCCTCGGGTTGAGCCCGCGTGCCCATCGAGCCCCCGCCGGGACGTTCCG
>CAXTFU010000425.1:0-2921 GCA_964243385.1 uncultured bacterium
CGGCGCGCCTGGTCGGTGAGATCAGGAAGGTGGCGGCCACCGGCACGCGCGTGACGGTGCTCGGCCCCGGCCCGGAGGACCTGGCCGCGATCGGCGCGAACCTCATGGACGCGCGCCGACGGACCCGGGTGCTCGAGACCTCGCTGCGCACGAGCGCCGTCGCCCTGCGCGAGGGGCGCTTGGCCGCGGCCGGATGAGCGACGACGGGCCACGAGCACCGCGGTCGGCATGACTCGCCTGGGGTCGCACGAACGTCCGCGAACGACCGTTACCGGACGTGCCGCGGCTTCGATCGCTGATCGGCTTCTAGGTCACACCTGCAGCAGGTCGCGCATCAGCGGCGGTGCGGTGATGCGGGGGAACAGCACGCCGCCGTCGGGGAACCACGCTCGCTGCACGGGCGGGCCGTGTGCAAGCTCGAAGCGGACGAACCACAGCGGCCCGCGTACAGCCTCGTGTGCTTGCTCCTGCGAGACCACCGGCGCGGACCGGACTTCCCCGACGAGCTTCGCGACGTCCGGTGCATCCGTCACGCTGCGCACCACGTCCTTGCCAGACTGGGACTCGACGAGCGACACCCGGATGACGTCCCGGAGGTCGAGGAGCTCCGCACCCGTGGTGGCGGTGACGACGTCGGACGCGTCGTACACCTCCCAGCCGTCCTCGGTGCGGACCGCGAGGCGCAGCGCCGGGTCGACGTCGGTGAGGGCGCGCAGTGTGGTGCCGGCCGGTCACCTGCCAGCTCAGCACCTCCTCACGAGGGGGCGAGCAGCCCGCCCGAGACGGTGACGCCGCCTACCTCCCCGTACCGACAACGCGACCGAGCTGGTCCTCCGGCACAGGGGTAAGGGGCCAGTTCTGGTCGTACTGCACGCCGTCGTGCTGCAGGAACGACACCATGTCTTCGAGCGGGTCGACCCCCGATGGGCAGCTGCCACTGGAGAGCGCGGACGGTAGGCAGCCGGTCAGCAGCACCACGCTGAGCAGCGCCAGGAGGCGGAGCAGCAGCATGCCGGTCTGACGCACAGTGGGACCGCGGGGTTCCTGCCTCCGGGCGTCACCGCTGCAGCATCCGACCGGTGCTCGAGGTTGACATCGTCTCAGCCGTCAGGCGCGGCAAGGCCATCCATCACGGCTCCCGAGGGCGGTCATGCACCGCCGTGCAGGCGGCGCCGTAGTGACGAGGGTCAGCCGGGCCAAGAGCGCCTCACCCAGGTGTGCCACTGACGTGCGTTCGGGAGAAGTCCCGTGCGTGTGTCGTACGCCGACGATCCGCTGAGTGCTTGATCCCGGCCGCGGCGACAAGGACGGTGCGGTCACGTTGTGCGTGGGCGGCAACCTTTGGCGGGGTCTGGGGCATCGGAGTGGGTGTGGCGCCGCCTCCGACCTTCGCCGAGTTCGCGGCGGTTCACCAACGGGACTGGCTCCGCTCGGCGTTCCTGCTGACCGGTAGTCACGTCGCGGCCCAGGACTTGGCGCAGGAGACGGCGGTGCGGATCCTGACCGGCTGGCGCAAGGTCGTGCGGGCGGACGATCCAGTCGCCTACGCCAGGCAGATCATGCTGCACCTCTACCTCGGTGGTCGTCGGCGCCGGTGGACCGGTGAGGTCGCTACCGCTGACCTCCCTGAGGTCGTGGGATCGGACGTGTACCGGCAGCTCGACGACCGCGACCTCGTTCACCGGGCGTTGCAGGAGCTGCCCGCTCGACAGCGCGCCGCCGTCGTCCTGCGGCGCGTCGAGGACCTCAGCGAAGCTGAGACGGCGCAGGTCCTGGGCTGCTCAGTCGGGACGGTGAAGAGCTTGACGAGTCGTGGCACAGCAACGCTCCGCCGACTGCTCAGCCCGCAGGAGATCACTTCATGAGCGATGACCTGGACCTGCGCCTGCGCTCGGCCGGCGATGGCGCGCCCACCGCACTGGACCTGCCCGCGGTCGAGCGGGCCGCCGCGCGCCGACGGCGGACGGGCAGAGCAGCGGCCGTCGTGACGGCGCTGGTGGCGATCGCCAGCATCGTCGGCGTCGCTCAGGTTGCGACTCAGGACGTCCCGCCGCAGACCGTGAGCGGCGCGCCGGTCGTCCGCGACGACGACGGCGCTCCCGCGGTCGGACCCGACACCGCCCCGTACGAGCCGGCGACGGCGCCGGAGGTCTTCCGTCAGCGCGCACGCCTGGACTCGTGCGGCACCTTCGTGCTGTCCGTCGAATCGGGATACCAGCCGCCGGCGGACGCGCGGGCGTGCCTGACGAGCGCGCACCGTGAGCGGCGCGGTGCGGAGCTCGTCATCAGTCGGTCCACGATCGAGGGTGACCCGGTCGTCAGCTACCTGCGGACGCTCCCCGACGGCGATGTGGAGCAGTACAGCGATGCCACCGCCGACGGCTTCGGTCCCCAGGCGTGGTCCCGATCGGTGTGCCGGTCATTGACCGAGCAGGCACAGCCGACCCAGTGCGGGCCCGCGGAGCGGCTGCTCGCTGCGACCGCAGAGCCGGGGGACTGCCCGGACAACGACACAGCTCTGGTCGACTACGTGGACTTCCTGCAGGTCGGTGAACGCAGGTACGTCAGCGCGGGTGAGGCACCAGGCGAGACACGGCTGGGGGTCGCAGTGCTGTCGGTGACGTGCGAGCTGGCGTCGGGCAACCGCGATCCGCAGGGCCGCAGCGGGTACGCCGCGTTCGTGCCGGCCGGCACGCCGGTACGTCAGGTCAAGGGCTTCGACCCACGCTTCCGGCTCGCGGTCGACGTGGACGGCGTGGTCAAGCTGTACGAGTTGGATGCTCCGGACCTCGAGAGGGAGCCGCCGTTCCCCGGGCTGGAGGAGCACATCCGCGAGGTGGTCCTGCTCACCACGCCGGCCGGCGACACCGAGATCGGCCGCATCACGGGCCGGGGGAACAGTGCCAACCTGGGGGCCGTGC
>CAXTFU010000426.1:0-2899 GCA_964243385.1 uncultured bacterium
GTCGGCGACCGCCGGGTCGAGCTGGTGCGCCGCGCCGGCGAGCCGGGCGTGCGCGTGCGCCAGCCACCGGGCCGTCGCGCACCAGGCGGCGAGCTCGGCGCGCTCCCAGAGCGGCCGGCCGGGCACCGCCTCGAGCAGCAGCCAGCCGGCGCCCTCCGCCGAGCCGGCGACCAGGGCGGCCGTGCCGAGCCCGGCGCCGGCGAGCACCCGCTCGTACACGGCGAGCTCACGGCCGGTGGCGCGGCCGGCCGACTTCAGCACGAGCGTCCGCTGCGTGCCGTCCTGCCAGCGCACGTCGACCTGCTCGAGACCCGCCGTGCTCGCCGACGGGGACGGCCGGCGGACGAGCGCCGCCACCGGACCGGTGCGCGCCTCGAGCGCGGTCCGCAGCTCGGCGTCGGGCACGCTCATGCCCCGACCTCCCCCGGCGCGCAGCCGTCGGCGCCCAGGACCCCGCGCAGGTCCCGTCCGGCGCCCGGCACACGGGCGTCCGGCACACGGGCGTTCGGCACCGTGCAGGGCGGGACGCTCATGCCACCGCCTCGAGCAGCTCGCCGAGCACTCGGCGCGCGTCGAGGTGCTCGCGGGCCAGCTCCTGCGCCGCCCGGCCCTGGCCGACGGGGTCGGCGGCGACGAGCTCGAGGGCCGCTGCGGCGCCGTCGACGTCGTCGTAGGCGTGCAGCCCGGCGCCGGCGGGCAGCCAGGACGACCAGCCGGTCTCCTGGGCGACGACCGGGCGCCCGGCTGCCAGGTAGCAGGCGCTGCGGTCGCTGAACCAGCCCGTCCGAGCGTCGACGTAGCCGCTCTTGGCGATGCCGAGCTCGGCGGTCGACCCGCGCACGAAGCGGCGGTAGTCCTCCGGGGTGCCGGCGACCTCCCGCGGGTCGAGCAGGCACCAGCCGTGCCGGTCGAGCGCGGCCCGGTCGGCGGTCTCGGAGGGGGAGATGCCGAGCGCGAGCTGCAGCGGCAGCGGGCTGCGCGCCGGCAGCGCGAGCAGCCGGCGGGCCGAGTGGGCCCGCTGGCCGTAGCGCAGCCCGTCGTGCTCGACCGGGCCGTAGCTGCGCCAGTGCCCGACGCTCGTCGCGGTGCCGGCCGCCGCCGGACCGGCCGGCGTCCACCGGTCGAGCACCACCGGGGGCAGGACGGCGCGCCACGCCAGCCCGCCGGTCGGCACCGGGCACGACGGCGTGCCGACCGCCAGGCCGACCGTGACGTGCACGTCGTGGCCGTCCAGCCCGACGTCCGCCCCCTGGTCGTGCCAGACCTGCGTGAAGCCGGGGTCGAGGTCGACGTAGAGCCGGCGGGCCGCCGTCGAGCGCAGCGCCTCGTCGCGCAGCACCCCGGAGAGGTTGACGAGCAGCTCGACCGGACCGGTGCGGCGCGCGAGCTCGCCGGACGCGCCGGAGAACAGCACGACGGCGACGCCGGTCTGCTGCTCGACCGTCCGTGCGTACGCCGCCTGCTCGGCGGTCGGCGGGGCGTCGAGCTGCTCGACGACGACGACCTCGTGGCCGAGCGCCCGCAGCCCGAGCACCCACTGCGCCGCCGCCCACGTGGCGCCGCCCTGGTGCGGGTGCCGGACGAGCATCCCGGACAGCAGGACGCGCATCAGCGCACCCCGGCCCGGTCGAGGACCTGCGGCAGCACGGCGCGGGTGGAGAAGACCTCGGCCGCCAGCGCCCGCGCGGCGGCGGACAGCTCCTGCGGGCAGGCCGCGGCGAGCGCGCGGCAGGCCGCGACCGCGTCGTCCGGGCCGGTGAACGCGACGAGCGCCGGGCTCGTCCGCAGCACGGCGCCGAAGCCGGTGTCCTGCACGACGGCCGGGCGGCCGCTCGCGAGGTAGGCCGCGGTCCGGTCGCTCGTCCAGCCGCAGCGGGTCGCGACGTACAGCTCCTGCGCGACGGACAGCTCGCCGCCCGAGCGCAGCACGAAGTCGCGGTAGGTGGCGGGGGTCGCCACGGCCGACGGCGGCAGCAGCGACCAGCCGCCGGCCCGCAGCCGGTCGAGGTCGGCGTCGTCGGCCGGGTGCGCCGCCACGACGGCCGCGCAGTCCTGCGGCACGCGCGCGGGCAGGTCCGACAGCGGGCGCCACGAGCGGGCCTTGCCGCCGACCTCGCGCCCCGAGACCGGCAGGGTGCCCGACGGGCTGCGCCAGCTGCCGACGGTCGTGAGCGGAGCGCTGGGCGCGGGCTCGCTCCCCGACCAGTCGTCGAGCAGCACCAGCGGCCGCACCGGCTGCCAGTGCCGGCCCGACAGCGGGAGCCCGCAGGTCGGGACGGCGTCGCCGACGGTGAGGTGCACGTCGTAGCGGTCCAGCGCGTCGCCGAGCAGCCCTGCGGCGTCCCACAGCTGGGTCCAGCCCGGGTCGAGGTCGACCCAGGTGCGCGAGCGGAAGGCGGCCAGCAGGCTCCGGTCGGTCAGGCTGCCGGACAGGTCGAGCAGCGGGGCGCCGTCCTCGGCCACGTCGAGCAGGTCGGGCCCGCGCAGCCGCTCCCCCCGGGCGTCGAGCAGGGTGGCGTGTCCGGCCAGCCCAGCCCAGGCGGTGACCTCGTCGAACCAGGCGGCCTCGGGGCCGTCCGCCGCGACGTCGGCCGACTCCACGAAGCGCACGTCCAGGCCGAGGTCGGCCAGGCCGCGCAGCCAGGTCAGGCGCACCCAGGCCTCACCGCCGTTGTCCGGCTTGTTGGCCAGCGCACCGGCCACGACGACGGTGCTCACGCGGCCGACCGGACCGGGGCGGCGCCGAGCCGGTCGAGCAGCGGGCCGAGCACGACCGGCGCCGACAGGTGCGCCTCGGCGAGCTCACGTGCGGCGCGCGCGTGCCGGTCCGGCGCCGCCGCGACCTCCGCGAGCGCGGCGGCGGCGGACGCCGCGTCCGAGAAGGCGAGCAGCCCCTGCC
>CAXTFU010000427.1:0-2890 GCA_964243385.1 uncultured bacterium
CTTCCGGACCTTGCAGCACGTGAAGCCGAGGCCGCTTGTCGGGAAGCCGTGCGTGCCCGGCGACCCGCCCGGCAGCTGGTACGGCGGGTCGGTCGTCGTCAGGACCTCGACGCGGCCGTCGGGCCGGGGACGCACGATCGAGAAGCGGATCGGGAGGTCCACGGGGTTGGCTCCGGTCCGCACCCTGAACGCCGTGACCGTGCCGTCCCGCGGGACGGTCAACCCCGTCGACCAGAACTCCGTGTCCTCCGGGAACGTCCCGGGGATCGCGACCGGCTCGCCGCTCAGGTCGGAGCCGAAGGTCACCGGCGGAGCCGACGGCACGTCGCTGGTCCCGCCCTGGCTCGGCGGGAGGTTGGCGCGCAGCAGTCGACGGAGCCGGCGGGCACACGCGGCTGCACCGCTGACCGCCCCGGACTCCACCTTCACGTCGACGCACTCGAGCGCCGCGTGGACCTCCCGGAAGGGGACGCCGGCCACCGGCCGGCCGGTGAAGTGCCGCGCGACGAAGCGCGCGGACCGCTTCCGCAGCGCGGTGGCCTTCGCGCCGAACGCCTTGTCGTCGGCGATCGCGGTCGCGATGACCGCCAACGCCCGGGAGAGCCCGCCGACGTCCGACCGCAGTGCAGCCGGCGCCGTGCTCGGCGCGGTGAGCTTCCCGGCGAGGTCCGCCAGGCAGCGCTTGGCCCTCGCGGCGGACGTCCGCGCCCCGCTGCGCGAGGACGCACGGGCACGCTGCACGTTCGTGCTCACGCAGGTCAGGTCGACCAGGACCGTCGCGTGGTCCGTCCCCCGGACGGGGACGTCGAAGTGCTCCGTGGCCAGCCGCGCGGTCGCCTCGTGCACGGACGCGCGCTCGGACGCCGACAAGGTCCCGCGCAGGCTCGCCTCGAGCGCCCCGAGGTCCGCGACCAGGGTCTTGGGGCCTGGGGCGGAGGACTGGCCGGCGCTCGTCGCGGTGAGCGCCACGCTCAGCACGATGCAGGCGAGGAGGATCCGGCGCATGGCGCGATGCTCGCAGGCCTCGAGCCCGTCGTCGAGGGAGCTAGGGCAGCCGCCAGTCGACCGGCTCGGCGCCCTGCTCCACCAAGAGCTCGTTGACCCGGCTGAACGGCCGGGAGCCGAAGAACCCGTTGCGCGCAGAGAGCGGCGAGGGATGCGCGGACTCGACCGCGGGCACGTCGCCCAGCAGCGGTCGCAGCGTGCGGGCGTTGCGTCCCCAGAGGATCGCGACGAGCGGAACGCCGCGTCCGGCAAGGGCCCGGATCGCCTGCTCGGTCACCGGCTCCCACCCCTTGCCCTGGTGGGCGTTCGGCTCGCCCGGCACGACCGTCAGCGACCGGTTGAGCAGGCACACGCCGCGCTCCGCCCACGGCGAGAGGTCGCCGCTGGACGGCGGCGGCAGGCCGAGGTCGTCCTGGTACTCCGTGAAGATGTTGCGCAGGCTCGCCGGCAGCGGCCGGGTCTGCGCCGAGACCGAGAAGGACAACCCGACCGCGTGCCCGGTCGTCGGATAGGGGTCCTGGCCGACGATGAGCACGCGGGTCTGCGCAAAGGGCAACGAGAACGCGCGCAGGATGTGCTCGCCGGCGGGAAGGTGCGGCCGTCCGGCCGCGACCTCGCCGCGCAGGAACTCCCCCATCGCGGCGATGTCGCCCGCCACGGGCGCCAGGGCCTCCGCCCAACCGGCCTCGACGAGCTCGTTGAGCGGGCGCGCCACGCCGCCTCAGCCCAGGTACGGGGCGAGGTAGGCGGTGTCGGCCGGTGACAGGCGGTCGCTCGCGTTGAGCTGATGCCACAGCGGGTAGGGCAGCGGCGGCCGGCTGGCCTGCTCGATGCGCTCGAGCTCGTCGGCTGCGAGCTCCAGCGAGGCCGCCGCGAGGTTGTCCCGGAGCTGGTCCACGGTGCGGGCGCCCACCACCAGCGAGGTGATCCCGGGCCGCGTGAGCAGCCATGCGAGCGTGACCTGCGCTGCCGAGACCCCGTGCGCCTCGCCGACCTCGACGAGCGCGTCGACGAGGTCCCAGAGCTTGCCCTCGTCGTAGACCGGCGGCTCGTCCCACTCGGACGCGTGGCGTGCGCCCTCGGGCGCCGGCTGATCACGACGGTACTTGCCCGACAGCAGCCCGCCGGCGATCGGGGACCAGACCAGCGTCCCCACCCCCTGGTCGAGGGCAGCGGGCAGGATCTCGAACTCCGCCTCGCGCGCCTGTGGCGTGTAGTGGATCTGCTGGGAGACGAAGCGCTCCAGTCCTCGGGCCTCGCTGATCCCGAGTGCCTTCATCTGCTGCCACGCCGTGTAGTTCGAGGAGCCGATGTAGCGCACCTTGCCGTCCTTGACGAGCGTGTCCAGCGCCGACAGCGTCTCCTCCAGAGGCGTCTCGCCGTCCCATTCGTGCACCTGCAGGAGGTCGATGTGGTCGACGTCGAGCCGGCGCAGGCTCGCCTCGACCGACGCGAGGATGTGGTGGCGCGAGAGGCCGGCCTCGTTCGGGCCCTCCCCCATGGCGAAGCGCAGCTTGGTGGCGATGAGCAACTGCTCGCGCCGGCCCTTGATCGCCTCGCCGAGGATCTCCTCCGACGCGCCATCGGAGTACATGTTCGCGGTGTCGACGAGGTTGACGCCGGCCTCGAGGCAGAGGTCGAGCTGTGCGCGGCAGTCGTCGACGCCGAGGCGGCCGACGTCGGCGAAGTCCCCCTTGCCCCCGAACCCCATGGTGCCGAGGGTGAGCGAGGAGACGCGGAGGCCGCTGCGGCCGAGGGGGCGGTAGTCCATCCCGGCGACCTACCCGAGCGGTCGCGATCCATGTCCGCGAGTCCTGGCACGGCGCCTCCGCTGCGTCCCTCGTCGGCTCGGTCTTCGAGGACACCCGAGCAACGAGCGCGAGCT
>CAXTFU010000428.1:0-2888 GCA_964243385.1 uncultured bacterium
CGCTGATGTTGCGCGATGGCGACCCGTCGGCCGATTTCGACGGCAACATCCATTTCGATCGATTGCCGCAGGTGGAGCGGTTCCTGGATGCGCTTGATCGCATGGGGTGATGCGCGGCCCGGACGATGTCCGTTGCACGAACCGGGTCAGCGGGTCGGGTGCAGGCGCGGGGCCGCATCGACCGGCCGCTGCAGCGCTGAGCCGTCCGCGACCGCCACGGGACAGGGGCGTCCGGTCGGCACCGCGCGCGGACTGCGAGAGTGGGGCCGGCTCAGCCGATCGAGTGACGTGGAGGCGCAGGTGCAGGTCCCCGTCCGCGCGCCCGTGCCGGCCGTGCCCGGACGTCGGGGGCCCTCGCCGAGGGCGGCGCGCCGACGGCGAGCCCGGTGCCCGCGGGCCGGGCAGGGCGTCGAGGCGTCGAGCGGGCAGGGCGTCGAGGCGTCGAGCGGGCACAGCATCGAGGCGTCGAGCGGGCAGGGGGACGACCCGGCGGCACCGCACGGGCAGCAGCGGCCGGACGACCACCGCTCCCGCAGGACGCACCCGTGAGCCTGCTGGCCGGCGCGTTCCTGCTGCTCGCGGCGTTCGTGACCGCGACGGTGTCCGGGGTCCTCGGCATGGCCGGCGGCCTGCTGCTCATGGGCGCGCTGCTGCTCGTGCTGCCGGCGACCACCGCCTTCGTCGCCCACGGCCTGCTCCAGCTCGTGTCGAACAGCTGGCGCACGTGGCTGCACCGGCGGCACGTCCGCGTGCGCATCCTGTCCTGGTACGCCCTCGGAGCGGTGCTCGCGACGGCCGCGGTCGCAGCCGTCGCGTACGTCCCCTCCAAGCCGGTCACCTACCTGCTGCTGGGCCTGCTCCCGGTCCTCGTGTGGCTGCCGCGCAGCGTGCTCCGGCTCGACGCCGCCCGTCCGACGCACGCCGTCGCGGCCGGCGCGCTGGTGACGTCGGTGAACCTCGTCGCCGGGGTGGCCGGCCCCCTGTTCGACCTGTTCTTCGTCAGCACGGCGCTGGGCCGGCACGCCGTGGTCGCCACCAAGGCGGCCACCCAGGTCCTGTCGCACACCGCGAAGGTCCTGCTGTACGGCGGACCCCTGCTCGCCGGACGCGGCGAGGCCCCGCCGTACGCCGTGCTGCTGCTCGCGGTGCCGCTGTCCATGCTGGGCACGGTCGTCGGGGGACGCGTGCTCGACCGCATGTCCGACGCCGGCTTCGCCTCGGCCACGAGGTGGGTGATCTCGGCGATCGGCGTCGTGTACCTGGTCCTGGCCGTCCGCTCACGCTGACCCGCAGCCAGTGGTCGTCGGGGGACGAGGGCTGCGCGTCCTCGTCGTGATGCCACTCACAGCCGCGAGCGGAAGTCAACACCTGCAGGGCGCCTTGTCACAGATGACGCCCAGCGCCTCGGGCGTCGACGACGAGGAGAGCCATGACGACACTCACGACCACGCCGCTGCCCCGCACGACGCCGGAGGCCCCGCGCCCCGCAGCGCGGTCGACGTGGCGGCAGGCAGCGCTCCGCGCGCTGACCGCCATGAGCGCTGCCGTCGCCGCCGCCGCTGCCTACGACGCGGCGACGAGCGGGCGGGAGCGCTCGTCGGTGGTGGCGCGCTTCGGCCGGGCCGTCTGAGCCGAGGGCAGCGCCCTCAGCGGGGCGTGGCCTCGGCCGCCAGCCGGCGCAGGTCGGCCACCGTCGCCGTCCACCGCGCGACGGTCACCTCCGGATCGTCCAGGACGTAGCGGACGCCGTCCGTCACGTCGGCGTAGCTGACCGCGTCGTCACGCACGCCGACGACCTCGGTGAGGAACCGCACGAGCCGGCCGCCCTCGGTCGGCTCCACGACCGACCGGACCCGCAGGCGCACCTTGCACGCGATCCCCGGGACCACGACGAACAGCAGCGCCTGACCCTGCTCGCGCAGGGCTCGCGAGGTCCGGCTGCTCGCGTACAGCGCGATCGCCAGGCGGTCCGGGGCGACCGCGACGACCTCGCCGATGCTCAGCAGCGCCAGGCGCGGCACGCCGTCCGAGCCGTTCACGATCAGCTGGGCGGTGCGCCCGACCTTGCCCGCGAGCCCGTCGCCGTCGAGCAGCCGAGCCACCCCGTCCGGCAGCACCGCCCGACCGGGGTCGTCGTCGGGGGGGACGCTGCCGGTCACGGCGAGGTGTCCCGTCCCACGGTCAGGTCGGCGTCCGCCACCCTCGCGACGACCGCGTCGACCTCGCTCCGTGGGCGTCCCGGGCTCCTCGTGCTGACCATGCCGGTCCTTCCTGCTCGCGTCTGCGGTGCCCGGCAGCAGCCGGTGCACCCGTGCGCCGGAGCCCCGCGGGCGCAGGACGGTCGGGTCGTGCCCGCTGCGCCTGGCTCAGCCGCGTCGCCGTACCAGCCAGACCGCGAGCGAGAGCAGCGCGAGGCCGGCAGCGAGCGGAGCGGCGCGCTTGGCGAGTGGTCCGCCTGCACTGCCGAGCACGTCGAGCGCCTCCGCCGAAGGACGCGGCGACGGGACCGCCGGCTGCGCAGGGACCGCACCGGCGACCGCGGGGTGGTCGTCGGCGCGTGCGGCGGGCGCGTCCGGCGGGGAGGCGACCGCCGGGGCGAGCGTGCCGCTCCGGATCTCGGCGGACAGGCAGTCGGCGAACTGCGTGATGATGTTCTTGCTGACGTCGGCCATGACGCCGCGGCCGAACTGGGCCGGCTTGCCGGTCACGTCCAGGTCGGTCTCGACGGCGACGACCGTGTGGTCGCCCTCGTCGCGCAGGTGCGTCGTGATCATCGCGTTCGCGGTGCCGCTGCCGCGCGTCTCCTTGGCCGCTGCCGACATGACGATGCGGCGGGCGACCTCGTCGCGCTGCGAGAACGTGACGGTCCCGCGGTAGGTGACGGCGAT
>CAXTFU010000429.1:0-2887 GCA_964243385.1 uncultured bacterium
GTGAACGCGTCGCCGTAGGTGACGATGCCGGGCCCGTCACCGGGCTTGGCCGGCACCGCCGGCGCGTAGGACAGGTCGGCCCGGATGCCGCCGGGGTTCATGAACGCGGCGACCGCGCCCTGCCCTGCGGTGGCGGCGAGCTGCGAGTCGGCGATGACGTCGCCGAGCGGGCTCTCGCCGTTGGTGCCCGCCGCGCGCAGGATGGGCGCCGAGATGGTGCCGACCTGGCGGCCGGCGACCGTGTTGCTGAGGCCGGCGTAGTAGTCGACGAGCGACTGCACCTGCGCGTCGCGGTACTGCTCACCGCGGGTCACGACGACGTTGTTCGCCGTGGCCGAGACGACGTCCTTGCTGGACGAGGAGATCTTCAGGCGCACGTCGGTGACGAGCCGGCCGAACGACGAGCCGCTCGTGACGAGCTTGTCGTTGATCTCGCAGTTGTACGCCGAGTGGGTGTGGGCCGTGAGGACCGCGTCGATGGACGCGTCCATCCTGTTCACGATGTCGACGATCGGGCCGTTGATGCCGACGCAGCCGTTCGACGGGGAGGTCGCCGGGCTCTGCTGGCCACCCTCGTGCAGCAGCACGACGATCGACTCGACGTGCTGCCTGCGCAGCTCGGCGGCGTAGCGGTTGGCGGTCGCGGCCTCGTCCAGGAAGCGCAGCCCGGCGATGCCCTGGGCGCTGACGATGTCGGGGGTGCCCTCGAGCGTCATGCCGATGAAGCCGACCTTGACGCCCTTCACCTTCTTGACGACGTACGGCGGCAGCAGCGTCTCGCCGGTGTCCTCGACGACGACGTTGGCCGACAGGTACGGGAAGTCGGCGCCGGCGTAGGTGTGCCCGGTCTGGCAGCCGTCGGTCGGGTGGCAGCCGCCGTTCTGGATGCGCAGGAGCTCGGCGGCGCCCTCGTCGAACTCGTGGTTGCCCACGGCCGCGACGTCGAGCTGGAGCGCGTTCAGCGCCTCGATGGTCGGCTCGTCGTGGAAGAGCGCGGAGATGAGCGGCGAGGCGCCGATGAGGTCGCCGGAGGCGACCGTGAGGCTGTTGGCCTGCCCCTTGCGCAGCTCGGCGAGGTGGCCGGCGAGGAAGGCCGCTCCACCCGCGAGCTGCCCGTCGATGGTGCCGCTGGAGCCGCTCGGCGGCTCCAGGTTGCCGTGGAAGTCGTTGATCGCCAACAGCTGCACGTCGACGGCCTTGGCCTTGGACGCGCCCTTGGGGCTCGGGTCGGCGTTGGCGACGGTGGGAGCCGCAGTGGCGAGGCTCGCTCCGACGGTGAGCGCGGCCAGCCCGGTCAGGGCTCGGCGGCGGAGTGTGCTCAAGGTCGCTCCTTCTGGAAGATGTGCCTCCATAGTCACCTGCGGGTCCGACGTCCTGCGTCCCGAGGCCCAGCAGTTCACCAGTCCTTCACCGGCGGTCCCGGTCTCACCACGCACCGTCGCGACCCGGTCACCCGGACGGGTGTCCACCGGCGACGGCGGCGCGTCGAGACGAGGGCATGGCCTCGCCGACGCTGCGCGCGCGCCGGCTCGCCCGCCTCGCGCTGTCCGTCCTGGTGCTCGCGCTCCCCGTGCTGCTGGGCCCGACGGCGGCAGCCGCCCTGAGGCCCGCCCCCTGCGCCGTGCCGGAGCCGACCAGCGCACGGGGCTGGCAGGCGGCGTTCGACGGGCTCAACGACTCGACCTGGTCCGGCGGCGACCAGGGCGCCAGCCTGCGCCTGCCGGACGGGCGGGTGCTGTGGGTGTTCGCCGACTCCTTCCGGGGCGCGCAGCGGACCGACGGCTCGCGCGCCCCCGGCTCCTCGTTCGTCCGCAACAGCCTCGTCCTGTCCGACCGCGGCTGCCTGCGCGGCGTGACCGGCCGCGGCGGTGCGGAGGTCGTCCCGGGCACCGCCGACGGCCAGTGGTTCTGGCCCCAGCACGCCGTCCTGGACCGCGGCCGGCTGTTCCTGTCCGTGCTGCGGGTCGCCCGCACGCCGTCCGCGTCCGGCGCGGCTGGCTTCCGCACCACCGGCACGTGGCTCGCCGAGCTGTCGTACGCCCCGGGCGGCACGCCGTCGTTCCGCGGGCTGCACCGCACGCCGTCCAGCGGCACGGCCGACACCGCGGTGCAGTGGGGCACCGCCGTGGCGTCGTCCGAGGGCTGGACCTACGTGTACGGCACCCGGCGCGTCCCCGTCCCGGGCGTCTTCGGCAAGGCGCTGCACGTCGCGCGCGTCCCGGCCGGGCGGCTGACCGACCTGCGGGCCTGGCGCTACTGGGACGGCCGCGCCTGGGTCGCCGGTGCCGGTCGTGCAGCGACGGTCCGCGACGCCGTCGGCGGCGTGTCGACGTCGCTGTCGGTGTGGCGGTCGAGCACCGGGCAGTGGCGGGCGGTGACCAAGAAGGACGAGTTCCTCGGCCGCGACGTCGTCCTGCTGCGGGCTCCGTCGCCGGCCGGGCCGTGGACCGAGCAGGTCGTGGGCTCCTCGCCGTCCGGGCGGCGGCCGGGGGAGACGACCTACACCGCCCTGGCCCACCCCGACCTGGCCCTGCGCGGCGGTGCGCTGCTCGTCTCGGTGAGCCGCAACGACGACGACTGGGACGACCACCTCGCCGACGCCGACCTCTGCAAGCCGCAGTTCACCGAGGCCCGGCTGCGCTGAGGCGCTCGCCCGGCGCGGGAGGGCCCCCGCGGGGCGTCACCCGGCGTCGCGTAGTCTGCCCGGGATCTCGCGCCCCTCGTCGCAGCGGCGCCCGCCGGGCCGGCCCACGTCGGCGGCCTCCACCTCCCCCCGCACCGCCACCGCAACCGCCCCCCGAGCCTGCAGGAGCTGCCGTGCGTCCCCTGTCCCGCCGACCTGCGGCGATCCGCCGCACCGCCCAGGCTGGTGCGACGGTGCCGTTGG
>CAXTFU010000430.1:0-2880 GCA_964243385.1 uncultured bacterium
CCGCGACGACGTGGTCCACCTCCGCGGCGGCATCACCGCGTGGCTGGCGCACACCAACGGGTGAGTCGCGGACCGGCGGCGGTCAGCGCGGGTCCTGTCGGCGGTCTGGTGTCTCATGGCGACCGTGAGCGCACCTACCCGCACCCGGCGGCCAGACGGCCCGCGGAGCACCGCTGCCGGTGGACGACCGGTGGTGCGGCTGGTGCGTCCGGCGGCCCGCCCTGACGCGGGACCACTGGTGGTTGACGCCGCCCAGCGCCGGGTCGTCGACCATCGCGGAGGTCCGCTGCTGGTCCTCGCCGGCCCGGGGACCGGGAAGACCGCCACCGTCGTCGAACTGGTCGCCGACCGCGTCGCGCAGGGTCTCGACCCGGAGTCGGTGCTGGTCCTGACCTTCTCCCGGCGTGCGGCCGCGGAACTGCGGGACAAGTTGTCCGCGCGCCTCGGCCGCACGACGACGGAGCCGCTGGCCCGGACCTTCCACTCCTATGCCTTCGGGCTGGTGCGCCGCGACGCCGTCCGCCGAGGCGCCCCGGAGCCCCGGCTGCGTCCCGCTGCCGACGCGGAGCTGGCGCTGCGGGAGCTGCTGTCGGGTCGCCGCGCCGACGCCGCAGGGCGGGGAACCGCCCGGCTGCGGCCACCCGTCCCCTGGCCCGCGGGCCTGCTTCGGGCGAGCGCAACCCCGGGTTTCGCAGCCGAGGTACACGACCTGCTCGCCCGGGCGGCCGAGCGAGGGCTCGCCCCCGGCGACCTCGCGGCGTTGGCGACCCGGGCCGATCGGCCGGACTGGGCGGCCGCGGCGGACCTGGCGGCGGAGTACGAGGCGGCGGCCGGACTGACCGGCGTCGTGTGGACGGAGGCGGCGACGCTGGTGCGGGACGCGGTCGACCTGCTCGGCGCGGACGGTGCGGCGCTCGCCGAGGAGCGGGCCGCCCGCCGCCTCGTCGTGGTCGACGAGTTCCAGGACTGCGACCCGGCGCAGGTCGACCTGCTCGAGCTGGTGGCCGGCGGTGGCGCCGACCTCGTCGCCGTCGGCGATCCCGACCAGGCCATCTACGCGTTCCGCGGTTCCGACCGCGGCGTCGTCGACCAGTTCCCCACCCGATTCGCCACCGCGCGCGGGCCGGCGCCGGTGCTGGCGTTGTCGACCTCCCGCCGCGCCGGCGCGCGCCTGCTCGAGGTCAGCCGGCAGGTCGCCGGCCGGCTGCCGGGACCGGTCGGGCACCGCCAGCTCGTCCCCGCACCGGGCCTGCTCGACGGCACCGTCGAGGTGGCGGTCCACGGCTCGCCGGCCGCCGAACGGGAGTGGCTGGCGGGCCGCCTGCGGGCGGCCGCCCTCCGGGACGGGATCGCCTGGTCCCGGATGGCGGTGGTGGTCCGGACCGGCGCACAGCTCGCGCCGCTCCGCCGGGCGCTGCGCGCCGCCGACATCCCGGTGACGGCTGCCTCGGACCCGGTACCCGTCGCGGCCCGCCCGGCCGCCCGAGACCTGTTGCAGCTCGCGGGCCTGGTCCTCGCCGCCCTGGCTCCGACGCGGGCCCAGGACGCCGATCCCGCGGCTGCCGGACCCGCGGCCGGGCCCGGAACCGACGACGCGGATGCGGTCCTTGACCTGCTCGGTGGGCCGTTCGGCCGGCTCGACCCCGTCGCCGTCCGCCGGCTCCGTGGGGCCCTGTCCGACGAGCCCGGGGGCTCCGGCGCCGCGCTGGTCGAGGCCTTCGCCGACCCGACCGGGCCGACCGCGGCCCGGGTACGGGCGGCCGATGCCCGCGTCGGGGAGCTGCTCGGGGTCCTCGCCGCGGGGATCGCCACGGACCGCTCGGCTGACCCCGCGGGCCTGCTGTGGGTCCTGTGGAACGCGTCGGGGCGTGCGTCGACGTGGACCGGTGACGCGCTCCGCGGCGGACCCGCCGGTTCGGTCGCCAACCGTTGGCTCGACGCGGTGGTCGGGCTCTTCGAGGCGGTGGAGCGGTTCACCGAGGAGTTCCCCGGGGCAGGCGCGGCGACGTTCCTGGCCGAGGTCACCGGCCGGGCGCTGCCGGACGCAGCCGAACGGCCCGCGGCTGTCTCGGCGGAGGGTCGCGGTGCGGTGGCGGTCCTCACCGCCCACGCCGCGAAGGGCCTGGAGTGGCCGGTCGTCGCCGTCGTCGGCGTGCAGGAGGGCGTCTGGCCGAACCTGCGCACCCGCCAGGACCTGCTGGGCCAGCGGGAGCTGCTCCGTTGGTCGGCGCCGTCCGGATCCACCGGATCGGCGACCGGCGGGCCCGCAGGAGTGCGGACGGCGACCGACCGCGCCGAGGCCCTGGCCGAGGAACGCCGCCTGTTCTACGTGGCCTGCACGCGGGCCTCGGCCCAGCTCGTGCTCAGTGCGGTCGAGGACCCAGACGACCGGCCGTCCCGGTTCCTCACCGAGCTGGTCGCCGCCGAGCCCTCGCTGGCCGGCGGTGAGGGACCGGCCTCGTTGGACGCCGCCACGCTCGTCGGGCGGCTCAGGCGGATCGTGTGCGCCGACCGCGCTGCGCGGACAGCGCACGGCCGCGCCGCCGCGCGCCAGCTCGCCCGGTTGGCGGCCGCCGAGGTGCCGGGCGCGGACCCGGCGCAGTGGTGGGGGCGTACCCCGGTGTCCGACACCCGGACCCGCCTGGACCCGGACGAGGAAGCGGTGCTCTCACCCAGCCGACTCGAGCAGATCGCCACCTGCGAGCTGCGCTGGTTCCTCACCCAGGCTGGAGGCCAGTCGTCGCCCTCGCGTTCCCAGCGGGTCGGGACCCTCGTGCACGCACTCGCCGAACAGGTGGCCCGGCGCGAGATCACCGTCGAGGACCTGCCCGGCCGACTGGCCGTCGAGATCACGGCTCTCGGTCTCGGCCAGGGGTGGGC
>CAXTFU010000431.1:0-2879 GCA_964243385.1 uncultured bacterium
GTGCGCGGGAACCCGTCGAGCAGGAACCCCTTGACCGCGTCGGGCGCCTGCAGACGGTCGCGGACCATGTCGATGGTGACGTCGTCGGGCACGAGGTCGCCCCGGTCCATGAAGGCCTTGGCCTGCAGGCCGAGGGGCGTCCCCGAGCTGACGTTCGCCCGGAAGATGTCGCCGGTGCTGATCTTCGGCACGGACAGGTGCGCGGCGATGAAGTCGGCCTGCGTCCCCTTGCCCGCCCCGGGAGGTCCTACCAGGACGAGACGCACCGGTGGCACCTCATTCTCTGGCGGGCCACTAGCGCAGGAAGCCTTCGTAGTTGCGCAGCATGAGCTGGCTCTCGACCTGCTTCACCGTCTCGAGCCCGACGCCGACGATGATCAGGATGGCCGTGCCGCCGAACGGGATCGTCTGGCCGTTGCCGGTCAGGCCGAACAGCAGGTACGGCAGGACCGCGACGAGCCCGAGGTACAGGGCGCCGAAGGCGGTGATGCGCGACAGGATGAAGTCGAGGTACTCGGCCGTGGCGCGGCCCGGGCGGATGCCGGGGACGAACCCGCCGTACTTCTTCATGTTGTCGCTCACCTCGACCGGGTTGAAGGTGATGGCGACGTAGAAGTACGTGAAGAAGACGATCAGCACGAAGTAGACCGCGAGGTACACCGGGTTGCTCGGGTCCGTCAGGTACGTCGTGATGAAGCGGGTGAAGGTCGCGTTGCTCGTCCACACGTTGCCGAGCAGCTGCGGCAGGTACAGCAGCGACGACGCGAAGATCACCGGGATGATGCCCGCCTGGTTCACCTTCAGCGGGATGTAGGTCGAGGTCCCGCCGTACATGCGGCGGCCGATCATCCGCTTGGCGTACTGCACGGGGATGCGGCGCTGGGCCTGCTCGACGTAGACGACCAGCGTGATGACGACCAGGGCGAGCAGCGCGATCGAGATGACCGCCAGCAGCCCGTTGTCGCCCTGGTAGAGCCGGACGGCCTGCGCCGGGATCGAGGAGATGATCGACGTGAAGATGAGCACCGACATCCCGTTGCCGACGCCGCGGTCGGTGATGAGCTCGCCGAGCCACATGATGACGGCCGTGCCGGCGGTCATCGTGATGACGAGGACCAGGATGCGGAACAGCGAGTCGTCCGGGATGACGCGGATGGACGGGTCGGGGAACAGCCGCCCGGACCGCGCCAGCGCGATGATGCCGGTCGACTGCAGGATCGCCAGCGCGATCGTCAGGTAGCGCGTGTACTGCGTGATCTTCGCCTGGCCGGACTGGCCCTCGGCCTTGAGCGCCTCGAGCCGCGGGATGACCACGACGAGCAGCTGCAGGATGATCGACGCCGTGATGTACGGCATGATCCCGAGCGCGAAGACCGACAGCTGCAGCAGCGCCCCGCCGCTGAACAGGTTGACGAGCCCGTAGAGGCTGCTGTCCTCCGTGGACGCGATCGCGTCCTGGATCGCGACGTAGGACACCCCGGGACCGGGCACGTAGGCACCGAGGCGGTAGACGCCGATGATGAAGAGCGTGAAGAAGATCTTCCGGCGCAGGTCGGGCGTCTGAAAGGCCCGACCGAAGGCGGTGAGCACGGCTCCTCCTGGCGTCCGTCCGTGCGGTGCACGGCCGGGTCGGGGGCTCTGCTCCGCGGGCCGGCGTTCCGGTGCGGAGGAGGCGGTGGGGACTGCGAACGCTGCGGTTGGTGTCGCTGTGGGTGTCGCTGACGAGCGTGAGCAGACGGCCGGGGCCGTCCAGCGACTGTAACAGCCGCCTGTGACGCAGCCGGGTCGCCGGCCCGTGAGGGCCGGCGACCCGGGAGGTCTGCGCGTGCGGCTAGAGCGTGGTGGTGCTGCCGCCCGCGGCGGCGATCTTCGCCGCGGCCGAGCCCGAGAACTTGTGCGCGGTGACCTGCACGGGGACGGAGATCTCGCCCTCGCCCAGGACCTTCACCAGGCTGTGGTCGCGGACGGCGCCGGCGGCGACGAGCTCGTCCACGCCGATCGTCCCGCCCTCGGGGAACAGGGTGGCGATGCGCTCCAGGTTGACGACCTGGTACTCGGTGCGGAAGCGGTTCGTGAAGCCCTTGAGCTTGGGCAGCCGCATGTGCAGCGGCATCTGCCCGCCCTCGAAGGCGGCCGGCACCTGGTAGCGGGCGCTCGTGCCCTTGGTGCCGCGACCTGCGGTCTTGCCCTTGCTGGCCTCACCACGGCCCAGGCGCTGCTTGGCCTTCTTGGCGCCGGGCGCGGGACGCAGGTGGTGCAGCTTGAGCGGGCTGCCCGGATTGGGAGCAGTCATGGCTTACTCGACCTCCTCGACCGTCACGAGGTGCGTGACGGTGTTGACCATCCCGCGGATCTCGGGACGGTCCTCCTTGACGACGGTGTCGGAGATGCGCTTGAGGCCGAGCGAACGCAGCGTGTCGCGCTGGTTCTGCTTGCCCCCGATCCCCGACTTGACCTGGGTGACCTTCAGGCGGGCCATCAGGCGCTCCCCGCCCCGGAGCCCACGGGCGCCGCAGCGGCCTGCGCACGGGCCCGCAGCATGGCGGCCGGGGCCACCTGCTCGAGGGTCAGGCCGCGACGGGCGGCGATCTCCTCGGGACGGACGAGGCCCTGCAGGGCCGCCACCGTCGCGTGGACGATGTTGATCGGGTTGGACGAGCCGAGCGACTTGCTCAGGACGTCGTGGATGCCGGCGCACTCGAGCACGGCACGCACCGGACCACCGGCGATGACGCCGGTACCCGGGCTGGCAGGCTTCAGCAGCACGACGCCGGCAGCGGCCTCGCCCTGGATCGGGTGCGGGATCGTCGAGGCGATGCGCGGCACGCGGAAGAAGTGCTTCTTGGCCTCCTCGACGCCCTTGGCGATCGCCGCGGGCA
>CAXTFU010000432.1:0-2850 GCA_964243385.1 uncultured bacterium
GCGCCAGGTCGCGCTGCGCGAGAGCGCCGCCGAGGTCGCCGAGGCACGCGGCGCCGTCACCGCGGCCCGGACGCGGGTGACCGCGGCGAAGCGCGCCGTGCAGGCGGCGGACACCCCGGCCGAGCGGGACCGGGCGCGGGCGAGCCTGTCCGCGGCGACCGAGGACGTCGCCGAGGCCTCGGCCGACGTCCGGGCGGCCGAGCGGCGGCGCACGGCGGTCGTCCGCAGCTCGACCGGCACGACGGCGCTTCCGCCCGCAGCAGCGACGCGGGCGACCCGCGCCGACGACAGCTGGCCCGTCGCAGCGCGCGAGCGGACCTCGCAGGCCGTGGCCTACGTGGAGGAGATCGCCCCGTCGCCCCGGACCGGCCTGCTCGCCGCCCTCGGCGTCGGCGTGCTGGCGCTGCTCGTCCTCGTCCGCCGCGAGTGGGTCCGCTCCTCCCGCTGATCCAGGAGCGGGCGGCCACCTCCCGCTGGGCGGGTCTCAGCGAGCGCTGGGCGGCTACGGCTCCGTAGGTTACGGTCACGCGGCTGCGCGCTCCCGGCGCGGCCCGCCGCCCTCCGCCCTCGCGAGGACCCATGACCGCCACCCTGCCGGACCCGCCGGTCACCACCGTCGAGTACGCCGCCGACGAGGCCCGTCCGCTGCAGGAGCTGCCCCGGACGCGGCTCTGGGCCCGGATGGAGCAGGGAGCGCTCGGCGCCTTCATCGCCGTCCCGCTGCTCGCCGTGCTCGCCAGCGGCTTCGTGCTCTGGGGCGACGGGCTGTCCGGGCGCGACGTCGTTCTCAGCACGGTCGCGTACGCGGTCACCGGCCACGGCATCACCGTCGGCTTCCACCGCTACTTCACGCACGGCTCGTTCAAGGCCGGCACCCGGCTGCGCGTCGCGCTGGCGATCGCCGGGTCGATGGCCATCGAGGGCCCGGTCACCCGCTGGGTCGCCGACCACCGGCGCCACCACGCCTACTCCGACAAGGAGGGCGACCCGCACAGCCCGTGGCGCTACGGCACGAGCTTCCGCGCGCTGTGCAAGGGGCTGTGGCACGCCCACATCGGGTGGCTGTTCGACGTCGAGCAGACCGACCAGCAGCGCTTCGCCCCCGACCTGCTGGCCGACCGGGCGGTGCACCGCGTGAACCGGCTGTTCCCGGTGTGGGTCGTCGTCAGCCTGGCCCTGCCGGCGCTCGTCGGCGGCGCCTGGGCCGCGGCCGTGGGCGACGGGTTCTGGTACGGCGCGGCGACCGCGTTCTTCTGGGCGAGCCTCGTGCGGGTCGCGGTGCTGCACCACGTGACCTGGTCGATCAACTCGATCTGCCACGCCTTCGGCGAGCGCCCGTTCACGACCCGCGACCAGTCGCGCAACGTCTGGCCGCTGGCGCTCATCTCGATGGGCGAGTCGTGGCACAACCTGCACCACGCCGACCCGACGGCGGCCCGGCACGGCGTCGACCGCTGGCAGTTCGACACGAGCGCCGAGCTCATCCGCGGCTTCGAGAAGCTCGGGTGGGCGCACGACGTGCGCTGGCCGTCGCGCCAGCGCATCGAGGCGCGCCGCGTCGAGACGTCCTGACGGTCCCCGCACCTGCCGTCGGCGGCGCCCGGGGCCGCATGACCGCGGTGCAGCGCCGCACGCAGCTGCTGGACGTCGGCCGGGCCGTGTTCGCCGAGCGCGGCGTCGACGCCGCCTCGGTCGAGCTCGTGGCGCTGCGGGCCGGGGTGTCCAAGCCGGTCGTCTACGACCACTTCGGCGGCAAGGACGGGCTGCACGCCGTCGTCGTCGACCGCGAGGTGCAGCGCCTGGCGGAGCGGCTCACCGGCGCGCTCACCGACCGGTCGGCCCACCGCCTGCTCGAGCAGACGGCGTGCGCGCTGCTGCACTACGTCGAGGACGAGGCCGACGGCTTCCGGGTGCTGGCGCGCGAGGCGCCGCGACCGGCCACCGGGACGGCCGGCCTCGCGGCCCTCGTCGCCGCCGTGACCGCCCGGGTCGAGGACCTGCTCGGTGCCGGCTCGACGGGCGGCGACGCGATGGCCGGCCTGTCGTCGCAGGCCCTCGTCGGCCAGGCGTCGCTCGTCGGGCAGTGGTGGCTCGACCACCCCGAGCACGACCGCGACGCGGTGGCCGCGCACCTGGTCGACCTCGTCTGGCACGGGCTGTCGAGCGCGGCTGACGCCCCGGTCAGCCCGGGGGCAGCGCCGGGCCCTCGTCCTTGAGCGCCACGCCGGAGGCGCCCAGCTCGCGCGCCGCCGTGAGCAGCGCCGCCACCGTGCCGGCGGCCTGCGCGTAGCCGAGCCCGTGCGGCGGGCGCACGTTCGAGACGCAGTTGCGCTCGGCGTCGCTGCGCCCCGGCCGGGGCGCCCAGGTGAGGTAGAGCCCGAGGCTGTCGGCCGACGAGAGCCCGGGCCGCTCGCCGACGAGGACCACGACGGCGCGCGCCCCGAGGGCGTGGCCGACCTCGTCGCCGAGCGCCACCCGCGCCTGCGCGGCGAGCACCAGCGGGCCGACCGACCAGCCGGGGAGCCGCTCGAGCAGCGCCTCGACGGTGCCCGCGGCGTGCTCGTGCACCGCCCGCGGCGACAGCCCGTCGGCGAGCACCAGCACGAGGTCCCAGTCGCCGGCCGGCAGCACCGTGCCGGGCGCCAGCCGACGCCCGAGGTCGGGCCGCTGCAGGTAGGTGGCCCGGTCCGGGGCCGCCGAGCGCACCTCGAGCAGCTCGCGCCCGGGCAGGGCCGCCCGGACGACCGCCGGGTCGAGCGGGGCGTGCACGGCGTCGCGGGCCACCGCGTGCGCGGCCCGCAGCTCGAGCGCCCGCGCCGTCGGCAGGCCGTCACCGGCCCGGCCCAGCGC
>CAXTFU010000433.1:0-2850 GCA_964243385.1 uncultured bacterium
GGGTGCCGGGCCGTCGGGTGCCGGGCCGTCGGGTGCCGGGCCGGGCCGACCGCCGCGGCCGAGCGCGCGGCGGGTGAGGCGCACGCCGGCGGCGACCATGAGCACGGCGGCGGCCACGCCGGTGACGGCGAGCGCGACGCGGCCGTACTCGGTCGAGCGCACCTCCAGCTCGACGGTGTCGCCGAACGGGCGGCCGCTGGCGTCGACCAGCCCGGCGCGGGCGGTGAAGCGGCCGCTGGTGCGCGCCTCGACGCGGACGGACAGCTGCTGCACCTCGCGCCCCGGCACGACCTGCAGGGCGGTGTCCTCCGAGCTCAGCCGCGCCGCGCTCGTCGGGTCGAGGCGGACGCCGACGTTGACCGGCTGGTCGAGGTCGTTCTGCACGTCGATCTTCACCACGCCGACCCGGCCGGTCAGGATCGTCGGGCCGCCGAGGAGCGCGATGCGCCCGCGCAGCCCGGCGACGTCGTCCTGCAGCAGCTCGAGCATGCGCCGGCCGCCGGCGGGGTCGCTGCGCCAGGCCGTGCTGGCGGCCCGTCCGCGGGCGCGCAGGAGCCGGGCGCTGGTCTCCTTGGCGTCGTCGCTGTCGACGAGCACCTGCTCGGTGAACTGGTCGGCCGACCGCCGCACCTCGGCGATCTCGCGCACGAACGACGCCGGCAGGGCCGGCCGGTCGGGGACGCTCGCCCGCAGCACGGTGTCCTCGTCGAGGGGCGCGGGACCCTGCGGGTCGGGCAGGTCGGCGCACCGCTCGGTGCCGGTCGCGACGTGGGCCAGCGGCACGCCGCACAGCCACGGCAGCCGTCCGGTGTCGCTGATCGCGCCGGAGGCGACCGCCGGGGTGAGCGCCGCGCGGCGGGACGGCGCGACGACCAGCGTGCGGGCCTGTCCCGGCCGCTCGGCGGCGATGATCGCGGTCTCGGCGATCCAGCGCTGCTCGGCCAGCCGCGCTCCCTGCCAGTCCTCGCTCGACGGGCCGGCCTCGGCCAGCCGCGACAGCACGTCGTCCGCGACGAGCGCGGTGACCGGCTCGAGCGTCGACGGCAGCGTCGTGCGGGCGTCCGGCGTGCGGTCCTGTGCGGGATCGGTGACGACGCTCGACGGGTCGAGCAGCAGGGCCGTCTGCGTCCCGGCGCCGAGCGGGTCGACCACGTCGGCCACCGGGCCGGGCGGCGGCCACGCGACGTCGACGAGGTCGGCGCCCTCGAGCAGCCGCCGGGCCTCGGACTGCCCGAGCCGGCCGAGCAGCCCGACGTCGTCCTTGACGGTCGAGTCGGTGCGGCTCAGCGCGACGACGTCGGGGTCGCCGTAGGGCAGCGCCAGCACCGAGCCGGCCGCTGCGGCCTCGCGCACCCCGGCCAGCCACGCCTTGGCCGCAGGGGAGGCCGGCAGCGACGTGCGCTCGCCGCCGACGAGCACCCGGTAGGGCCGGGTCATCTCGTCCACGGTGCGCAGCAGGTCGGGGTCGACCGCCCAGGTGACGGGCACCGGCTCGCCCCGGCACGGCGCCGGTGCAGCTGCCGTCCCCTTGGCGGCTGCGGCCTGCTCGCCGCAGGACCCGCGGGCGCCCGTGCGGCCGGCCGAGAGCACCTGCGCCAGCCGTCCGGACCCCTCGAGCAGCGCGGCGAGGCGGTCGTCGCGCAGCACCTCGCCCGGCCCGGCGTGCGGCGCGTCGACCAGCGGCAGGACCCACGCCATCCTCGTCGGCGACACCGGTCCCTCCGGGAACCACGGGACGAAGGTCGAGGCGAGCCCCACCGGAGCGCGGCTGCCGCCCTCGACCGTCCGTGCCCGGGCCTGCACCGCGAGCGGGTAGACGCCGTTGCCGCTGCCGAGGCGCAGGTCGGCCACCTGCACGCGCACGTCGAACGAGGTGCTGGCGCCCGGCGCGAGCTCGGGCGAGGCGGCGTCCTGGCTGCGCAGCCGCCGGTCGCCGACCACCGGCTCGGCCGTCGCGAGGCGCAGCGCCGAGCGGGTCGCGACGCGGCTGCCGACCGCCAGGCGCACCTGCACGCCGCGCAGGCGGTCCTCGCCGCAGTTCACGAGCCGGCCGGTGACCTGGAACGGCTCGTCGGGCGACGACGGCGCCCGGGGGGCCAGCGTCCGCACGTCGACGACCACCGGCGACTCGGCCGACGCGGACGCGCACAGCTGCTCCTCGGCCGCGGGGACTGCGGGCGAGGGCTCCTGGGCGGCGGACGGGGTCGTGCCGGTCAGGGCCGCGGCCAGGAGCGCCAGCGCGGGCAGCGCGGCGCGGCGGGCGGGGACGGACGGCACGGGCTCAGGCTCCCACTGGGCAGGTCGGACGGACGTGAGGCGAGGCGCGGCGCCCGCCACAGCCCGGCGGCGGCCGGTCCGGCGGTCGGGCGGACGGCGGGCCGTCAGGCGGTGTCGGCCAGCAGGTCCGGCACCCGGTCGAGCAGCCGCCGCTCGTCGGCGTAGGCCAGGCGGCCGGGCAGCTCGTCGAGCGGCACCCAGGCCACCTCGCTGACCTCGACGTCGGCGTCGGACAGCTCGAGCCCGTGCACCGGGTCGGTGACGAGCAGCAGGTAGTGGTGGACGGTCTTGTGCACCCGGCGGCCCTCGGCGACGAACCAGAAGTCGATCGTGCCGAGCTTGCCGATCACCCGTCCGGAGATGCCGGTCTCCTCGGCGACCTCGCGCACGGCGGTCTGCGCCTCGGTCTCGCCCGGCTCGACGTGCCCCTTGGGCAGCGACCACAGCAGGCGCCCGCGGCGGTCGAGCCGGCCGATGAGGGCCCCGCGCGCACCGCTGCCGAGGCGGTCCAGGACCAGCCCGCCGGCGCTCGTCTCGTCGACCCGGCGCAGCGGCCGGCGCCCGGCCCCGCTG
>CAXTFU010000434.1:0-2832 GCA_964243385.1 uncultured bacterium
CTCCCGGCCCCTTGACCAGTGCCGCGGCGACGTCCGGGTCGGTCGGCCCCAGCCCGTAGGACGGGCACAGCGACGCGATGCCGCAGGCGCCGCAGGCCGGCCTGCGGGCGTGGCAGACCCGCCGGCCGTGGAAGATCACCCGGTGGCTGAACATCGTCCACTCGGCGGCCGGCAGCAGCGCCGCGACGGCCGCCTCGACCTTGACCGGGTCCTCGAGCCCGGTCCAGCCGAACCGTCGCACGAGCCGGCCGAAGTGCGTGTCGACGGTGAGGCCCGGCACGCCGAAGGCGTTGCCCAGCACGACGTTCGCGGTCTTGCGCCCGATGCCGGGCAGCTGCACGAGGTCCTCGAGGCGGCCCGGGACCTGACCGCCGTGCCGCTCGACGAGCGCGGCGCCGAGGCCGATCAGGCTCGACGCCTTGTTGCGGAAGAAGCCGGTCGGCCGGATCAGCGCCTCGAGCTCGTCGCGGTCGGCGGCCGCGTAGTCGGCGGCGGTCGGGAAGCGCCGGAACAGCGCCGGCGTGACCTCGTTGACCCGCCGGTCGGTGCACTGCGCCGACAGGATCGTCGCGACGGCCAGCTCGAGCGGGGTGGTCAAGTCGAGCTCGCAGTGCGCGTCCGGGTGCAGGACCGCGAGCTCGCGGGCGGTGCGGCGCGCGCGCCGGGTGAGCGCCAGCGGGCTCTCCGCGCGGGCCGCGCGGGACGCGCCGGCCCGGGGAGCCGCGGGCCCGGAGGGGGCCGTCCCGCGCTCAGGCATGCCTCGACCCTACGACGCTGGGCCGAACGCCGCGCCGCGCTGCGCCGGGAGGGTGGAGCTCCTCCAGTTCACCGCTGCCGGGTCGAACCTCTGTTGCAGACGCCACCGGGCAGCCGCCTGCGAGTGGACCTGGCAGTGGCCCATCGGCAGACGGAGTCGGACATGAAGCAGTCAGCACCCACCGCGGTCGGCGAGCAGCCGCACGCCGCAGCCGGACGCGCCCCGCGCCCCGTCCCGGCGCAGCGACCCGTCCCGGCCCAGCGCCGCGGCGGCGTCCGGCCCGTCGCGCCCCTGGACCCCGCGTACGCGCACCTGTCGATCGACGCCCTGCGGGCCTACCGGTCGACCCTCGAGGACGAGGAGCACAAGGTCTCGTACTGGCGCCGCCTGCTCCAGGGCCGCCTCGACGTCGTCGCCGGCGGTCGGCGCGGCGCGTCGGTGCCGCACGACAAGCTCGGCAGGCTGCTGAGCAGCGAGCGGGTCGGCGCGGGCCGCCGCGCGCTCGCCGCCGTCGGACCGGTGGACGACATCCCGGCCCTGCCGCTGCTGGCCGAGCTCTGGGACCGGCAGGTCGCCGCCGACGACGAGGCCGGCCGCGAGGCGTTCCTCGCCGACCTGCGCGACGCGGAGATCTCGCTGTCGGAGTACCGCGCCGCCCTGCACCTGCGCATCGCCGAGGCGACCGGTGAGCTCATCGCGCGCTACCGCGCCGAGCCCGACCTGTGCCTGTCCGCCCTGCCGGTCCGCGGACCGTCCGCCGGCTGACGTCACCCGACCGGAGCGCGTGGCCGGCAGGCACGGGGGGACGATGCTCACGTGTCCCTCCTCCTCGTCGCCCTGCTGCTCCCGCTGGGGCTGCTCGGCCTGATGCTCGGCATGGAGCGCGTCGAGCGGCCGCTGCGCGTCGACTCGGTCAGCGAGCAGCTCGGCGCGTTCCTCGAGCAGGCCCGGCCCGAGGAGGTCGAGACCTACGTGAGCCAGGGCTTCGCCCCTGCGCTCGAGCGCTACTGGCGCCGCCAGCGCCTGTCGCGCCTGCTCCCGGGACGTCCGCGCTGAGTGACGTCGACCGGTGACGTGGAACACTGGGGCCCGGACGGGCCTCTCCGGAGGCCGCAGCGCGTCCCGCAGGAACGCCTCGACGGGGCGTCCGGACGGGGCCGGACAGCAGGAGGACCCACGGTCGTGGACACCGCAGCCGACGACGTGCTCGGACGGGCCGGGCTCTTCCAGGGCGTCGCGCCCGAGGCGCGCGAGGCGCTCACGTCGGCGCTCGAGCACTCCGACTACACCCGTGGCGAGGCCGTGTTCACCGAGGGCGAGCAGGGCGACTCGCTCTACATCGTCCTGAGCGGCAAGGTGAAGGTCGGCCGCCGCGCTGCCGACGGCCGCGAGAACATGCTCTCGGTCATGGGCCCGTCCGACATGTTCGGCGAGCTGTCGCTGTTCGACCCCGGCCCCCGCACGGCGACCGCGACGGTGCTCACCGACGCCCGGCTCGCCTCGCTCGCGCACGCGTCGCTGCGGCCGTGGATCAGCGACCGCCCGGAGATCGCCGAGCAGCTGCTGCGCGTGCTCGCCCGCCGGCTGAGCCGCACGAACGACGCGCTCGCCGACCTGATCTTCACCGACGTCCCGGGCCGGGTCGCCAAGGCGCTGCTCGGGCTCGCCGACCGCTTCGGCACGCCCGAGGGCGACGGTGTCCGGGTGCATCACGACCTCACCCAGGAGGAGCTCGCGCAGCTCGTCGGGGCCTCGCGCGAGACGGTGAACAAGGCGCTCGCGGACTTCGCGTCGCGCGGCTGGATGCGCGTCGACTCGCGCGCGGTCACGATCCTGGACGCCGACCGGCTGGCCCGCCGGGCCCGCTGACCTCCGGGTCGCGCGCCCGCGACCCGGACCGCGCGAGGGCCTGCTCGCAGGCCGCGACCTCCGAGCGGGGGCCGGTGGCACGGGCGACGTCCAGCGCCTCCTGCAGGCGCGCGCGGGCGTGCCCGGCCTCGCCCGCCGCGTCGAGCGCCTCCCCGAGCGCGCGCAGCGCCAGCACCCGCGCCCGCACGTCCTCGGCGGGGGTGGCG
>CAXTFU010000435.1:0-2806 GCA_964243385.1 uncultured bacterium
GGGCACGAACGGGCGGCGCCACCGACCGAGGGATCCGGCGCGACGCGCTGCTGCTGGTCGTGGCCGACGTGCTGGCCGGGGTGGGCAACTACGCGTTCAGCCTCGTGCTCGTCTGGACCCTGACGGCGTCGACGTTCTCGGCCGTGGCGTCGGTGACCTCACTGCTGCTGGTCGTTGGAACCGCGGCATCAGCGGCCGTGCCGTGGGTGATGGCGCGCGAAGTCATGCAGACCGAACGGGGCAGTACTGGGCGCGGGGAAGTACTCTCGTTCAGCTTTTCGGTGTCCACCGCCACCTCTGTGCTGACTGCCGCACTTGTCGCGCTGGTGGCCGCTCGGTTCGCCAGCCCCGCGATGGTCACCCTTGCCTGCGCGCACGTGCTGTTCGTCTTCCTCGGCTCGATCGGTGTCGGGTACCTGCAGGGGGAGCAACGGTTCGGCGCCCTCGCGGGGGTCCGCATCGCCGAGGTGCTCGTCCGCTTCGCCGTCGGCGTGAGCGCCGCCCTGGTGTGGGGGACGGGGGCCGCCGCATTGAGCGGCGTCGCTGCCGGTTCAGCGGTCCTCTGCGTGCTGGTGGCCGTCGCCATGCGGCGCGACCTGCGCCAGATCAGCTGGTCGCGTCGGGCCCGCGGTGCCTTCTGGTCGCAAGCCCTCGGCATCGGGGCCGTCCAGGGCGGGGTGGCCCTGCTGTCGTCGCTGGACGTGCTGGCGTTCGTCGTCCGCAACGGCGACTCGACCGGCCTTGCCGGATATCAGGCTCTTCTGGTCTTCGCTCGGGTCCCGCTGTTCATCGCTACGGCACTCTCGGTCGTCGTCTACCCCAAACTCGTCGGGGCGTCCGGTCGCGGGCAGCTGCTCGGGGCCGTGCGTGAGTCCCTGCGTCTCTACGCGGTGATCGCCGTCACCGTGGCCGCGGTGGTAGCGACCACCCCCAACAGTTTGCTGGGGATGCTCCTGCCGGACGACTACGGCGCCATGGGGCGGGACCTGCTGCCCCCGCTGGCGCTCGCCGGCGCCGCCATCGGCCTTGTCAACCTCGTCACGACCTACTTTCAGGCGACCAGCCGGTTCCGGCCGGTCTTGCGGTTGCTCGCGGTGGGATCGCTGGTGTCGGTCGCCGTACTCGGCGTGGCCGCGACCGGGGACCCCGTGCAGCTCGCGTGGGCAAGTGCCGCTGTCGCGGGAGCCCTCGCCCTGGCCACCCTAGCGGTGTTGGCCCGGGAGCACCGTTCACCGAGGCTGCTCGCCCAGCTGGTCCCGGCCGGTCTCGGCGGTGCCGGCGCCGCCGCGGTCCTGCACCTGCTCGCGCCCCACCTCGTGCTTTGGCTGGTGATCTCTAGCGCGATGGCCGGAGTGTGCCTGCTCGCGTTTCGCAGGACCGCCCACCGGGCGCCGACCCCGCGCGATCGAGGCGACATCGCTCTGCGCGTGCTCCACCTTGGCTTTGAGGATCCCGACCGCCCCGGCGCGGGCGGCGGCTCAGTGCGCACGCACGAGGTGGACCGGCGCCTGGTTGCCGTGGGGGCCGAGGTCACCGTCGCCTGCGCCCGGCACCCAGGGTTCGTTGAGCATGTCCGCGACGGGGTTCGGTACGTCCCGTTCGGTTGGCACCTCGGCCGGCTGGGCACGGGACAGTTCAGCAGTTCCCTGGGCTACGCCGCCGCGGTAGTGACCCAGTTGCCGGGCCTGGTCCGCCGGATCGAGCCGGACCTCGTGGTGGAGGACTTCGCGGCACCGTTCTCCACCGTCGGCGTTCCGTGGCTCACTCGACGCCCCACCGTGGGCGTCGTGCAGTGGCTGTTTGCCCGGGACAAGGCGCGGCAATACCACCTCCCCTTCCACCTCGTGGAGGCCCTCGGCCTGCGGGCCCACCACCGACTGATCGCGGTCAGCGAGGATCTCGCCGACACACTGCGGTCGCGGTCGCCGAACCTACAGGTGACAACCGTCCGCAACGGCCTCGAGCCCGCCGCGTTCGCAGCCGCCGACCCGGGGGCGGACCCGCCGGAGCGAGACCGCGCGGACTTCGTCTACCTCGGGCGGCTCGACATCGCCCAAAAGGGCCTGGACTTGTTGCTAGACGCGTTCGCTGCAGTCGCCGACGAGATGGCCGGCGACTTGGTCCTGGCTGGGGACGGACCCGACGAGCAGCGCCTGCGCGAGCAGGCCGCGCGGCTGAGCATTGGCGGGCGCGTGCACTGGGCCGGACGGGTGGCGTGGGACGACCGACTCGCGCTGCTGGGCTCGGCCCGCGCCGTCGTGATGCCCAGCCGCTACGAGACGTTCGGCATGGTGGCCGCTGAGGCACTGGCCCGTGCAACCCCCGTGGTCTGCTTCGACATTCCCTGCCTGCGGGAGCTCGTCGACCAGCGCGTGGGCCGCCGCGTCCCCGCCTTCGACGTCCCCGGCCTGGGCGCCGCCCTCCGCGAGCTGGGCACCGACGCCGAGCTCGCGACTCGCCTCGGTTCCCGGGGGCCGTCGCGGGTGAAGCACCTCACGTGGGACGAGGCAGCTCGCCGGCAGCTGGACGTCTACCGCGAGGTTTGCGCTGGGGCCGCCAGCCGGTCTAGACCGGGGCCCGCCGATCCGACGCCTCCAGCGCAACAGGGTCTGGCGACCCGGGAGAACTTCGGTGCCGACCGCCCGCTGGCTCAGCGTCCGCGGATGATCTCCCGAAGCCGCGACCAGCGGCTCCGGTAGTCAGCCTCGGCGCCGCGCCCGGTCGGGCGGTAGTAGGTCCGGTCCAGCACCACGTCCGGGGCGTACTGCTGCTGCACGACGCCGCGCGGGTCGTCGTGGGCGTAGCT
>CAXTFU010000436.1:0-2779 GCA_964243385.1 uncultured bacterium
CTCGTACTCGCCTACGACCCCGGCCAGGCGTTCTTCCGCCGCAAGGCCGAGACGGCTGCGCATCGTGCCGCGCTGGCGGAGGTCATCCGCGCCCTCGTCGGCTTCCAGCCCCGCCTGAGCTTCGTCCTCGCCGACGCCGACGACCTCCCGCCCCGCGCTGCGGCCGTGATCGTCTCCGAGGCGGAGTGGGTCGAGCGCTTCAAGCAGGAGTTCGACGCCCAGGAAATCGTGCCCGACCCCGAGGAGAGCAGCCCCTGATGCCCCAGCCGAACATGCAGCAGATGATGAAGCAGGTCCAGAAGATGCAGGCCGACATGGCCAAGGCCCAAGAGGAGCTCAAGGACGCCTCCGTCACCGCCACCGCCGGCGGCGGGATGGTCACGGTGACCGTGACCGGCGACCAGCAGGTCACCGCGATCGAGATCAAGCCGGAGGCCATCGACCCGGACGATCCGGAGCTCCTGCAGGACCTCGTGCTCGCCGCGGTCAACGAGGGCCTGCGGTCCTCCCAGGAGATGGCCGCGACGAAGATGGGCGGCCTGACGGGCGGGATGGACCTCGGCGGGCTCGGCCTGCCGGGGATGTAGTTGTACGCCCCGCCCGTCCAGCGGCTGATCACCGAGCTCGGCAAGCTGCCCGGGATCGGGCAGCGGACCGCGCAGCGCCTCGCCTTCCACCTCCTGCGCGCGGAGGCCGAGGACGCGCTCGGCCTGGCCGACGCGATCCGCGAGGTCAAGGCGAGGATGGGCCTCTGCGAGATCTGCTTCAACCTCGCCGACGAGGCGCGCTGCCCGATCTGCCGCGACGAGCGGCGCGACGTCGCGCTCATCTGCGTCGTGGAGGAGCCCGGGGACATCGTCCCGATGGAGCGCACGCACGAGTACCGCGGCCGCTACCACGTCCTCGGGGGCGCCCTGTCGCCGATCGACGGGATCGACCCCGAGGACTTGAAGCTCGGCGAGCTCTACGCGCGGGTGGAGGCCGGGGGCATCACGGAGGTCGTCATCGCCACGAACCCCACGACGACCGGCGAGGCGACCGCGCTGCACATCGCCGCCCACCTGCGCGAGAGTGCGTCGGCGGTCGTGGTGACGCGCCTGGCGTCGGGCCTGCCGGTCGGCGGGGACCTCGAGTACGCCGACGAGGTGACGCTCGGCAAGGCGTTCTCCGGGCGCCGCGCCATCTGATCCGAGGTCGCGTTACGACGGACTGTCACAGATCGCTCATCCGGCTCCCGGACCAGCGCGCATCCCGGCGCGTGCGCGGTAGGCTCGACACTGCGTCATGTCCGCCCTTGCCTCCATGAGACGGTCCTGCGCGGCCGGTGTGCGCTGAGGGGGTGGCAGCGGCGTCGACGTCCAACCCCTGGCTGGCGGTCGACTCGGGGACGGTGCCGACGAAGCTGGCCCGCGAGCTTCGCGACGCTTGGGAGGACTTCATCGGTGGGAGGCCGGACGAGGGCGAGGGGGCCGGCACCCCGCTGGTCCGCGGGCCCATCGCCGCGTCGTGGCGGCGCTCGCAGGACGCCGGCGTCGACCCCACGGGCCGCTGGCTGGCTCCGGCGGTCGCGGACGCCGACGCGGTCGGCAGGCGCTGGTCGGAGCACCCGCTCAAGGCGGCGATGCCGATCGTGCGCCACTGCCTCGCCGAGGCCGGCGAGGCGTCCGACCAGCTGACGGTCGTCTCCGACGCCGACGGCGTGCTGCTCTCCGTCGTCGGCCGCCACCGGACCGTCGGTCGCGCAGCCGACGACATGAACTTCGCGGAGGGCGTGCTGTGGAGCGAGACCGCCGCGGGCACGAACGCCATCGGCACCGCGCTGGCGGCCGGGCACGCCGTGCAGGTCTTCGCAGCCGAGCACTTCAGCGAGCAGGTGCAGCGCTGGACCTGCGCGGCGGCCCCCGTGCGCGACCCCGAGGACGACGAGCTGCTCGGGGTCATCGACATCACCGGCGACCTCAGCACCGTGAACGCCAACGGCCTGGCGCTCGTCATGGCCACCGCACGCGCGGTCGAGACGTTCCTGCTGCTGGCGATGCACGAGCACGACGACCTGCTGCGGCGCCGCCACGGCGGCCTGCTCCACGGCAGCATGGCCGCACGCGCGCTGATCTCCCATTCGGGCCGGGTGATGATGACCAGCGCCGGGCTGGTGCTCCCCGGTCGCGTGGCGGTCGGCCCGGGGGGCGGCGAGTTCCTCCTGCCGACCGGGCAGCCGGCCGTCGCCGAGCCGCTGCCGGACGGCGCGGGCTTCCTGGTCACCCAGCTCGAGCCCGGCCGCCGCCCCGCCACGGCCCGGCTCGAGCTCCGCGTGCTGGGCAGCGGGCCGCCCGAGGTCGCGGTCGGTGGACGCGTCGTGCCGCTGCGGCCGCGGCAGGCGGAGCTGCTCACCCTGCTGGCCTCCCATCCACGCGGGATCGGCGCGGACGCGCTGAGCACCGAGCTGTACGGCGAGAGCGGCAGTCCCGGCAGTGTCAGGGTCGAGGTCTCCCGGCTGCGCAAGAGCCTCGGCCCGTGCGTCGAGAGCGAGCAGTACCGGCTGATCTGGCCGGTCGACTCGGACGTGGGGCGCGTGCAGGCGCTTCTCGCGGTGGGGGACCTCGACGGCGCGCTCGACGCCTACCCCGGCCCGTTGCTCCCCACGTCCGAGGCGCCCGGCATACGCCGCGACCGCGACGAGCTCGACGGCTGGCTGCGCAACGCCGTGCTGAGCTCGGGGGACGTCGGGCTCATGTGGCGGTGGGCCACCGGACCGTCAGGCGAGGACGACCTCCTGGCC
>CAXTFU010000437.1:0-2743 GCA_964243385.1 uncultured bacterium
ACGGCCCCTGCGGCGCTCCGCGCCGCGCCGCGGGCGCCGAACAGCTCGCGGGCGGCGGTGACGAGCCGCTGCGACACCGAGGCGACGTCGAGGTCGCGGCCGAGCTCGCCGGCCGAGCCGGCCAGCCGCTCGACGCGCTCGACCCGGCTGCGCAGCGCCGCGCGGCTCTGCTCGAGGCCGTGGACGTTGCGGGCCAGCACCTCCCCCACGAGGACGCACACCGGGATGGCGACGGTGACGGACGCGATCGCCGTCGGCAGCTCGTCGTCGAGGACGAGGAACGGCAGGACGTAGGACGCCGCGGCGATCGGCGCCACCCACAGCGACGTCCGGGGCGGCTGCGCGAGGCCGACCCAGACGAAGACGACGACGTAGTAGACGGCGTAGCTGTACGGGCTGACCTCGCCGAACGTGCCGGACACGGCGAGCAGGACCAGCGCGACGACCAGCACCGAGAGCGGGGCACGCGCCGACAGGCGCTCCCAGGGGACGCGCAGGCAGGCGGCGCCGAGCACCACGGCGAGCCCGCCGAGCGTGTTGAGGACCGCGAGGTCGAGGTGGCCGCTGCCCGGCAGGTAGTTGTTGACCAGCGTGAAGACGCCGGCGGCCACCAGCAGCTGACCGCCCGTGCGTCCTGCGGCTGCGCGTCTCACCGCAGGATCATGGCGTCTCGTCGCCGCAGGTGCGCCCCACTTCGCCCAACACCATCACAACTGCCTACCGGTGCGTCTGCTCGAGCAGCCAGTCGCGCCGGGCGCTCAGCACGTCGACCGGCGCAGCCGCCGACGGCGGCCCCGGCACGGCCTTGCGGACGCGGCTGTGGACCACGCCGTGCGGCGCCCCGGTGCGGGCGGCGAGCTGCCCGACCAGGCTGTTGATCTCCCGCCGGAGGTCGCCGGCCTGTCGCCAGGACTGGGCGTCGGCGTCGGCCTGGACGAGCTCGGCCTCGGTCGCGACCTCGTCGACGCGCGTGCTCGAGGCGCGCCGCCGGTGGTCGGCGTCGCGCCGCGACAGCAGCGCCGCCGTCTGCTCGGCCGACAGCAGCCCGGGCAGCCCGACGAAGTCGGCGTCCTCGCCGGTGAGCGACAGGTCGGCCACGACGGCCCGTCCGCCGTGCAGGACGTGCGCGAACTCGGCCTCGGCGCCCAGCGCCTGCCACTGGTCGGCCGGCTGCTCGTCGTCGCGCTCGGCGGGGGGCATCGGGTCGTACAGCTCCTCGCTCGGCGCGGGAGCGGGCAGCACGTGGTTGCGCTCGCTCTCGAGCTCGGCCGCCAGCGCGAGCAGCGGTCGGACGGCCGGCAGGAAGACGGTCGCCGACTCCCCCGGTCGCCGGGCGCGCACCACGCGGCCGACGGCCTGGGCGAAGAACAGCGGCGTCCGGTAGGACGTCATCCAGGCCAGGCAGGCGGCGCGCGGGACGTCGACGCCCTCGGAGATCATCCGGACGCAGACGGCGAAGCGCTCGGTGCCGGTGGCGAACGCGCTGATCTTCTTCGACGCCCTGGGGTCGTCGGACAGGATCAGCGCCGGCTTCGTGCCGGTGACCCGCTTGACGATCGCGGCGTAGGCCCGCGCGTCCTCCTGGTCGCTCGCGAGCACCAGGCCGGCGGCGTCCGGCATGCCGGCCTCGCGAAGGTGGGTCAGGCGCTCGTCCATCGCGGCGATGACGTGCGGCACCCACTCGCCTCCCGGGTCGAGCGCCGTGCGCCAGGCCGTCGCCTCGACGGACCTCGTCGACTCGCCGGTCAACGACGCGCTGACCACCTCGCCGGCGCTGTTGCGCCAGCGCGAGACACCCGTGTAGGCCGCGAACACGACGGGACGGACGACGCCGTCGGCGAGCGCCTGGCGGTAGCCGTAGGTGAAGTCGGCGACGCTGGCGAGCGCGCCGTCGCCGTCGGGCTCGTAGCGGACGAACGGGATGCGCTCGTCGGCGCGCGTGCGGAACGGCGTGCCGGTCAGGGCGACCCGGCGCCGGGCCGGCTCGAAGGCCTCGGCCACCGCCTCGCCCCACGACAGGCCGTCGCCCGCGTGGTGGATCTCGTCCAGGACCACCAGCGTGCGCCGGCTGTGCTCGGTGCGGCTGCGGTGCACCGCCGGTCGCATCGCGACCTGCGCGTACGTGGTGACGTAGCCGAGGACGTCCGGCCGCAGCCGGTCGTCGTTCTTGAGCGTGGGGTCGAGCAGGATGCCGCTCGCCTGCGCCGCCTCGGCCCACTGCGTGCGCAGGTGGTCGGTCGGCGCGACGACCACGACCCGGTTCACCTCGCGCCGCTCGAGCAGCTCGGCGGCCAGCGCCAGCGCGAACGACGTCTTGCCCGCGCCCGGCGTCGCCGTGACGAGGAAGTCGTTGCCCGGCGCCTCGCGGTAGGCCTGCAGCGCCTCGGCCTGCCAGGCACGCAGCGGCCGGGACGCCGAGGAGGTCACGAGCGGGGCGGTCACGGCAGATCTCTTCCGTACGGTCGGGGCGTTCGCGTGCAGACCGTGGGGAGCGGCCGGGGCGCAGACGACCCTAGGCGAGGGGTCGGACAGGGTGCCGGGCGGACACGCCGGGGGGTGGGGACGGCGGTGGCGTGGCGGGCGTGAGCTGAGCGGTGTGGCGTGGTGAGCGGTGTGGCGTGGTGAGCAGGGCGGCGTCGGTGAGCAGGGCGGCGTCGGGAGCAGGGCGTGGTGGTGAGCAGGGCGGCGTCGGGAGCAGGGCGTGGTGGTGAGCAGGGCGGCGTCGGTGAGCAGGGCGTGGTGG
>CAXTFU010000438.1:0-2731 GCA_964243385.1 uncultured bacterium
CGACATCCTCAAGGAGGACCAGGGCCAGAACACCTGCATCTTCTCGACCGAGTTCGCGCTGCGGGCGATGGCCGACGTCCAGGAGTGGTTCATCGAGCACGAGGTGCGCAACTTCTACTCGGTCAGCATCTCCGGCTACCACATCGCCGAGGCCGGCGCGAACCCGCTCAGCCAGCTGGCGTTCACCCTCGCCAACGGCTTCACCTACGTCGAGGCCTACCTCGCGCGCGGCATGGCGATCGACGACTTCGCGCCGAACCTGTCGTTCTTCTTCAGCAACGGCATGGACGCCGAGTACACGGTGCTCGGCCGCGTCGCCCGGCGGATCTGGGCCGTCGCGATGCGCGACCGCTACGGCGCGTCCGAGCGCTCGCAGAAGCTGAAGTACCACGTGCAGACCTCGGGCCGGTCGCTGCACGCGCAGGAGATGGCGTTCAACGACATCCGCACGACGCTGCAGGCGCTGTGCGCGCTGTACGACAACGCCAACAGCCTGCACACCAACGCCTACGACGAGGCGGTCACGACGCCGAGCGAGGAGTCGGTGCGGCGGGCGCTCGCCATCCAGCTGGTCATCGACCGGGAGTGGGGCCTGTCGGCGAACGAGAACCCGCTGCAGGGCTCGTTCGTCGTCGAGGAGCTCACCGAGCTGGTCGAGCAGGCCGTGCTCGAGGAGTTCGACCGGATCGCCGAGCGCGGCGGCGTGCTCGGCGCGATGGAGACGGGCTACCAGCGGGGGCGCATCCAGGACGAGTCGATGCGCTACGAGCACCGCAAGCACGACGGGACGCTGCCGATCGTCGGCGTGAACACCTTCGTCGCGCCCGCCGCCGACGGGCCGCCGCCGACCGTCGAGCTCGCCCGCGCCACCGAGCAGGAGAAGCGCTCGCAGCTCGACCGGCTCGCGGCCTTCCACGCCCGCCACCGCGACGAGGCGCCCGCCGCGCTCGCCGCGCTGCGGACCGCCGCCACGAGCGGCGGCAACGTCTTCGCCGAGCTCGTCCGGGCGGTCCGCGTGTGCTCGCTCGGGCAGATCACCGACGCCTTCTTCGAGGTGGGCGGCCAGTACCGCCGCAACGTCTGATGCCCGACCACCTCGCCGAGGCCGAGCGCCAGTGGGCGGCCCACGGCTGGTCGGACGCGGCGCAGGGCATGGCCGCCGTGACCTCGGTGATGCGCGCGCAGCAGCTGCTGCAGGCACGGGTCGACGAGGTCCTGCGCCCGTTCGGGCTGACCTTCGCGCGCTACGAGCTGCTCGTCCTGCTGCACTTCAGCAGCCGCGGGTCGATGCCGGTCACGCGGGCCAGCGAGCGCCTCATGGTGCACCCGACGAGCATCACGAACGCCGTCGACCGGCTCGCCGCTGCCGGCCTCGTCGTCCGCCGGCCGCACCCGACCGACGGCCGCGGCACCCTCGTGGAGCTCACCGAGCCCGGCCGCAGCCTCGCGCTCGAGGCGACGCAGGCCCTGAACCAGCGCGTCTTCTCGGCGCTGCCGCTGCCGGCGCGGCGCGTCCGGACGCTCGTGCGCGTCCTGCAGGACCTGCGCCGGGGCGCCGGCGACCTGACCTGACGCCGCCGCACGACGGGGCGGCGCGGCGGCGTCAGGTGGCCGTCGGGGCGACCTGTCAGGGCGTGCAGCCGCGGCAGCCGAGCAGCGCGAGCTCTGCCGCGAACCGCCGGCCGAGGTAGGCGTGACCAGCGCCGTTCGGGTGGAAGCCGTCGGTCCACAGCAGGTCGGCCCGGCCGCGCATCCACTGCTGCGCGATCTGGTCGATGAACGGCAGGCCGGCGCGAGCGGCCTCCTCGGCCAGGACCTGCCGCTTGCCGTCGTAGCCGTAGCCGTTCGGCGAGTACGGCCCGAGCACGTAGATCCGGGCCGTCGTCTTGGACCGGGCGATCGCGAACGTCCGTGCCACCGCGGCGCGGAAGGCGGTCAGGTCGTTCTCCGGGTCGTTCCCGCCGCCCTCGATCACCAGCACGTCGAGGCCGGGGTTGGCGTCCAGGACCGGCCCGATGCGGTCGACGTACGGCACGCGTCCGGCGACGCTCCCGCCGGTGGAGTAGCCGGTCCCGCCGGAGCCGGCGACGACCGGGCGTGCCCAGCCGAGGGCTGCCGACCACACCTCCGCGACCGTCGCGCCGGGTGCGGCCGCGCAGCAGCCCTCCACGATGCTGTCGCCGAAGGCGAGGCTGCGGACCTGCGTGGTCGGGGTCGCGGTCGGCGTCGTGGGGGCGGTGGCGTAGGTGAACGTCAGCTGCGGTCGCAGAGCGGGGTCACCGTGCTCGCGGGACCACAGCCACAGGTCGTCCGAGCCGGTCGACGACAGCGCGAGCGTCACCTGGCGCCCAGCCAGCGACGCGGCGCCGGCCGCCGAGATGGGGATCGTCACGGCGGCGTTGACGGCGCCGGCCGAGCTGAGGGTGCCGAGGACGCCGCCGGTGACCGGCGGCCGGCTGTTCCACGACAGGCCGCCCTCGGTCCAGGCGTCGGAGGCCTCGCGCAGCTGGTGCGGACTGGCGGTGCCGGAGAACGACAGGCTGTTGGTGCGCGCGGTGAGCGTTGCGCCCGTGACCTGCTGGCCCGCGGGGACCGGCGGGGTGGTGAAGCGCAGGTAGGTGGTCGACGGGACGCTGCCGCCGACCGAGGCCAGCGACCACTCGGCGCCGAAGCTCCGGCCGGGCGCTCCGGCGTTGGCGTAGCTGTCGGCGGTGGGTGCCACCGGGCCGGG
>CAXTFU010000439.1:0-1457 GCA_964243385.1 uncultured bacterium
TGGCAGGGGTGGCAGGGGGGAGCAGGAACAGCTGCTGGCACCCTGCCAGTGCCGCCTGGACGCTGCCCGGGTCGTCGAGGTCGCCACGCACGGCCTCGACGCCGCGGGCAGCGAACTGCTCGGCCTGCTCGCGACGCCGGCACAGGACCCGGAACGCGACCCCGGCCTCGCGCAGCGATCGGGTCAGCGGGCCTCCGATGTCTCCGGTGGCGCCGGTCACCAGGGTCATGGGTGTCTCGGGCATGAGTCAGTGCCTCCTGCACGAGCAGTGAGTGGGTGGGTGTCCGCGCTGCCGAGGTCAGGCGGGTGGGGCGTGAGCTGTTGGACTCAGCCGGGCGGCTGGTCCCGGCGCACAGCAGGCAGCAGGACCGCGTCGATGAGGCCGAGGAAGTAGTCGCGGTCCACCGGCTCGCGCTGGACCAGGATGCGCGAGGCGGTCATCGACGGGATGACCCGAGCCACGCTCTCGAGGTCGACGGCGGCGGCTTCACCGCGCTCGACGGCACGCCCGATGAGCAGCCGACACACGTCGACCCAGGGCTCGATGACGGCAGCGTTGGCCGCGGCCACGAGCTCCGGCTCACGCGCCAGCAGGGAGGAGAGCCCTGCCAGCAGGCGCAGCTTGCGCTGCCCCTCCTCGAGCGCGTACGGCTGCGTCAGGGCGACGAGATCACCACGCAACGACCCCGAGTCCGGCAGGTCGCGCAGGTCGGTCTCAGGCTCCTGGAGCTGGACGACCGCGTCGAGGGTCAGCTCCCCCTTCGACGACCAACGCCGGTACATCGCCGACTTCGTCGTCCCCGCGCGTGCGGCGACCAGGTCCATCGTCATGCCGTCGTAGCCGACCTCAGCGACGACGTCGACCGCGGCCTCCAGCATCGCCGCGTCCTTCGACCGGTCCGGCTTCCGACCGGGCCGGCCCGCAGGCGTCACCGCTGGGGCTGGGTCCGCGTGCACCGCCGACGCGGCCGCAGAGCTGCTCATCGACCTCATGGGCGTAACGCTACCCCCAAGTTGCGCAACTCGACAGTCGCGCTTGTCCCGTCCGTGGTGGTCCCGCCAGAGCGCCGCACGGATGTGTGCCACACCCGACCGTTCGTGGCACGTCCAGAGCCATGCCGCAGAACTCACCCCACAACCTCCGACGGAGGACCATGGGACGGTCGGACCGACTGCTGCAGCGGCCAGTGCCGGCTCGGCGAGGGTCGTTCAGCGGCACCTGCCCTCGGGCGGATGGACCAGCCGATGCGCCGCGAGGACCTGGCCCAGGGCTGCCCGGTGGACTGGTTCGGCGACCAGGACACCGAGGTGAGCCAGGCGTTCGGGTGGGGCTGTGACGACCAGGCGTCCTTCAGCACTGGCGCGGCCGTCCGAGGACGAGGACGCCGTCCGCACGCACGCCCTGCCGCAGTCGGACGCCGGGTAGCGGCACCTAGCCCTTCGAGCGACCGTCGGGC
>CAXTFU010000439.1:1467-1993 GCA_964243385.1 uncultured bacterium
GGCACACGGCTGCCTCGTTCGCCCCGAAGCCACATGGCGGCACGGCAGCGCGGACTCCCTTCACCGCCGGCGTCCTCGACGGAACGCCGGCTTCCTGTCGGGGCCGCGGGACAACGGCACGTCCGCGCCGAGTCCGGGGCTGCTTCGGCTGGTACCCGGAGGCACGAGGAACGCTGCCCGCAGAGGGATCCTCTACCGGTCCTGGGCTTCCAGCGCGCGGTCCAGGTCGTCGTGTGGGGGCGTGGTTGCCTGCACGCGCGTGGCGGTGAGCGTGATGCTGTCAACAGCGGCGCCCGCGATGCGACCGATCGTCGTCGCGTCCATCCCTGAATTGGCAAGCGCCTCGAGCCCGCGGTGCGTGGTGAGGATCAGTCCGCCGAGGGCCTCGGCGTCGGCGGCCGGGTCCACGAGCCCGGCGCGCTGCGCCTGCTCGACGAGGCGGCGACAGGTGTCGAGCAGCGTCGTGTACGCCGCCAGCGAGCGGCTGGCGATGGCGTCGTTCTCCCACGCCAGCTCGGCGGTGGCC
>CAXTFU010000439.1:2003-2730 GCA_964243385.1 uncultured bacterium
AGCAGGCAGCCGTGCCGGTCGACGTCAGCTGTCGGCGTCAGGAGCCAGCCGCGAAGGCGGTCGAGCGACTGGTCCTCGGGGCCGGCCAGCAGGGCGACGGCGCTGCCGTCCGTCGCTGCGGAGCAGTAGTCCTCGAACACTCGTCGGAACAAGGCTTCCTTGTCGCCGAACGCGCCGTACAGGCTGCCCTTGCTGAGCCCCGTCACCCGGGAGAGGTCGCCGACGGAGGTGCCGTGGTAGCCGGTCTCGCTGAACCGCCGGCGTGCGGCGACCAGCACGTCGTCCTCGTCGAACAACCGCGGTCGCGCCATCACCTGATGCTACCCCGTTCTGGACTCTCGGTCGCGAACTTCTGAACGTCCGGTCCAGATCCCTGTACGGTGACCCACATGTTCAGGACCCTCCACCCAGCAGACCCCACCGAGTTCGCCGGCAAGCGCGCCATCGTGACGGGAGGGAGCCGCGGGATCGGCGCCGCCGTCGTGCAGCGGCTGATCGACGGCGGCGCGAGCGTCGTCACCACGGCGCGCACCGCCACCGACGACACGCCCAGGGCCGCCACGTTCATCACCGGCGACATCGGCACGCTCCTGGGCGTGCGGACGTTCGCCGCCGCCGCGCTGGACGCACTGGGCGGCGTCGAAGTGGTGGTCAACAACGCAGGCGCAGCCCGCTCCCACCTGGGGGGTATCGCCGCCATTCCCGACGAGGAGTGGCTCGACGCGCT
>CAXTFU010000440.1:0-2703 GCA_964243385.1 uncultured bacterium
GACGCCCTCCTTAGGACGGAGGCGCTCTGTCCACTGAGCTACGGAGGCTGGACGTGCGCCGAGCCTACTGCGGCACGGCCGGGCCCTCGGCGGCTGCGACGACGCCCGCGGACGCCGGGGGCGGCGGGAGCGGCGGGAGCGGCGGCGCGTCCGGCGTGCGCGGAGCCTCCCCGGCGCCAGTGTCCGCGGCCGGAGCGTCCTCGGCCGGGGCGTCCGGCTTGCGCCCGCGGCGGCGCAGCAGCGTCGACCCGGGCAGGCCGGCGAGCTCGGCCTCGACCTCGCTCACGAGCGGTTCGATGTCCGACACCGTGTTGCGCAGCGCCCGGACGTCGCCGGGGGTGCTGCGCAGCTGCAGGAGCATCGGCAGGACGTCTTCGTCGAGGCGCCGCATGAGCACCGGGAGCTCCGCGAGCAGGTCGCGCAGGACCGTGACGAGGTCCGGCGCCAGCGCGGCCACCGCCGGGGCGAGGTCGGCCACGACCGGGACGAGCACGCGAGCCGGCTCGACGAGCTGCTCGCCGAGCGCGACCACGTCGTCGACCGCGGGACGGGCCCGTGCGGCGAGCTCGACGGCCTCGTCGACGGCCGGGCGCACCCGGTCGACGAGCGCGAGGGCGTCGTCGACGACCGGACGGACGCGGTCCACGATGGCCAGTGCGTCGTCGACGGCCGGTCGCACCCGGTCGACGAGCGACAACGCGTCGTCGACCCCGGGCTGGGCCCGCTCGACGAGCGAGACCGCCTCCTGCACAGCGGGACGGGCCTGGCCGACGAGTGCTGCGGCGTCCTCGACCGCGCCGCGGGTGGTCGCCACCAGCGCCTCGGCGAGCTGCACGACCAGCGCGACGCGCTCGACCAGTCCGTCGACGCGCCCGACGACGCCCTCGGCCCGGTCGACCGTGCCGGCGGCGCGTCCGGTGACCTCGCGGACGTGGCCGAGCAGGGCGTCCGCGTCGACCGCGACCGCATCGGCGCGCTGCACCGCGAGGTCGGCCGAGCCCACGACCGCCGCCGCCTGGCCGACGATGCCCTCGGCGCCGGTCAGCGTCGCGCCCGCGTGCCCGACGAGGGCCGTCACGTCCCCGAGCAGCTGGTCGGCAGCGATGCGCGCCCGCTGGGCGTACGCGACGAACGACTCGAACTCGCGCACCGACAGCGACGCCGACGCCACGAGGGCCGGCGCCGACCGCAGCGACAGCACCAGGTCGTCGACCAGCTGCTCGTCGAGCTGGGCGGCGGCGCGCAGCACCGGCGGCTCGACCGCCGTCAGGAGCACCGCCGAGCGCTCGAGCAGGGTGGCGAAGCGGCGCAGCTCCTCGGGCCCCCGTCGGGTGACGCGCACGAGCGCACCCGCGGCGGACAGGGCGGTGCCCGGTGCGGACAGCGCCACCTCGAGGGGCCAGAGCGCCAGGGACAGCGACGTGCGGACGAGCGGCATGGCACCCGGGTACCCGCTGTGGGGCCCGCCACCCGACGGGCCGCAGCGCAGGCCCGCTGCTCGGGGTTGTCGCCGAGCGCTCCGGGGGTAGGGGGCTCGATCAGCCGCGGGGCGTGACGTGCGCCGGCGGGACAGGGGGAGTGCTCATGGATCTGCCGGACCGCACCCAGGCCAAGGCGTGGGAGGGCCGCGACGTCGTCGACGCCGACGGTCAGCCGCTGGGCACCTGCGTCGGGGTCTTCGCCGACACCGACACGGGCGTCACCGAGTGGCTGCTCATCGACGTGGAGGGGCACGGACGCAGCTTCGTGCCGGCCCTCGACGCCGGTGACAGCGATGGCGCCGTGCGCGTGCGCTACGCCCGCTCCGCCGTCCTGGACGCACCGTCCGTCGGTGACCAGGACCAGCTCAGCAAGAAGGACGAGCTGGAGCTCTACCGCCACTACGGCGTCGAGGTGTCGGACGAGTCCGACAGCGTGCTGCCCGCCGACGTCGACGTCACCGGCACGCACGAGGCCGCCGGCACGCACGACGCGGGCGGCACGAGCGCGACGACGAGCACCGCGGTGGGCGGTGCCGCAGTCGGCGCCGCGGGTGCCGCCGTCGCCGGCGGTGCCGTCGGCAGGTCGGACGACGACCGGGTCCCGGTCGAGGCGACCGCCCAGCCGGTGACGGACGACGCGACCGGCCTCGACCTCCCGGTCATCGACCCGGCCGTGGCCTCGGTCCCCGTCCCGGAGGGTGAGGCCACCTACGTCGACCAGCCGGAGGGCTTCGCGACCGACGAGCCGACCGAGCCGGCCGCGCCGGAGGCGCCTGCGCCGCGGCTGCGCCGGGTGGAGCCCGCGCCGACGCTCACCTCGGCCCCCTCCTCCACGCCGCCGTCTCCCGCGCCGTCGTCGTCCTCCGGCGGGAGCGTCGCCGCGCCACTGGCCGGCATCGCCGCCCTCACCGGTGCCGTGCTCGTGGTCCTGCGGGCCCGCGAGCGCCGGCAGGCCAAGCGCAGCGCTCCCGTCGCCCGCGCCGACCGGCTGCGCAAGCAGCTCACGACCGGGTCGTCCGCTGCCGGGCGCTCGCTGTCGCACGTCCCGTCGGCGTCGTCGCTCACGGCGGCCGCGCAGGCGGCAGCCCGGCGCGCCGCCGTGCAGGAGCGCAAGGCGCTGCTCGTCGCTGCCGCTGCGAGCGACCGCGGCCGCAAGCAGCTCGCCTCCTCCCTCAGCACCGCGAGCGACGCGGCCTCGCGCGGCGGCTCGGCCGCCACGGGC
>CAXTFU010000441.1:0-2637 GCA_964243385.1 uncultured bacterium
ACCTGCAGCCCGGCGGCTCGGCCGGCGTCGCGCGCGGCGAGCAGGTCGGGCGCCTCCACCCCGCCGCCGGCACCGTGCCCGAGGACCAGCCGGCCGCGGCCCGGCGCCCCCTCGACGAGCACCCGGGCGTCCCCCACCGGGGTCGGGACTGCCTGCCCGAGTGGCTGCCTCACGCCCGGCAGGGTAGGCACACCAGATGCGTCCCTCGAACCCGGCCGCGGTCACGAACCTGCTCCCCGCAGGCGGGAGCGGCCCCACGCCGGTGCCGCCGCCGGACTCGCCGTACTGGCTGTTCTACCGCGAGGTCGCCGCGGCCCAGCTGGACCAGTGGCTGCCCGACGGTCCCGCCCGCGTCCTCGACCTGTCCGGCCCGGACGGCTTCGCGGGCGACCTCGTCGCGGCCGGCCACGAGGTCGTCCGCGTGCTGGCCGACGGCACGTCCGGCCCGCCCCTCCCAGGGCCCGGGCGGGTGCTGCACGTCCAGGCCGACGCCCGCTCGCTCGGCTGGCTCGCCGCCGACAGCGTCGACCTGGTGCTCGGCGAGTCGCGGGTGCTGTCGATGTGCCTGGCGGCCGAGGTGACGGTCGAGCACCTGCGCCGCGTGCTGCGCCCGGGCGGGCGGCTGCTGCTGGTCGTCGACTCGCTGGTGCTCGGGCTGGCCCGCCTGGCCGACCAGGGCCGCTGGGCCGAGCTCGCCGACGTGCCGTCCGCCGACGTCGTGCTCGTGCCCGACGACGACGGGACGATCTCGCGCTGCTTCTGGCCCGAGGAGCTCACGGCCCTGCTCGGCGACGCCGGGCTCGAGGTCGACTGGGTGCGGCCGAGGTCGGTGCTCACCCCGGCGACGGTCGAGCGGGCGATGGAGCAGGGCGGCCGGGCCGCGCTGCGCACGCTCGTCTCGACCGAGATCGCCCTGGCCGCCGAGCGCGAGGGCGAGACGTCGGGGCTGCACCTGGTGGCCAGCGCCCGGCGTCCCTGACGGCCCGCCGTCCCTGACGGCCCGACGTCCCGCGAACGCGGATCAGCCGCCCGCGGCCTCGAACGTCTCCTGGTCGGCGATGCAGCGGGCCGCCTCGGGGCGCACCTCGAGGCGGGCCTCCGGGATCGGCTGGCCGCAGTCGACGCAGGTCCCGTAGGTGCCGGCGTCGATGCGCGCGAGCGCCTCGACGACCTGCTCGCGCTGGCCGGCGGAGTTCTCGAGCAGCGCGTTCTGGTTGTCGGCGTCGGTGTACTCCCCGGCGACGTCGCCCGGGTGCTGGTCGGCGTGGCTGAGCTCGGTGCCGGTGCCGGCTCCCTCGTCCTCGAGGATCGCGCTCGAGGCATCGATCTCGCGGAGCATCTGCTCGAGCTGCTGGCGGGCGTCCTGCGTGTCCACGGTGGGGCTCCTGTGCTCGGTCGTCCGGGTGCAGCGGGCGCGTCGTCGCGCCCGGGAGGTCCCGGCCATACCCCGTCGCCCGGAGGCGCAACAGCCTCAGAACAGCGTGCGAGCGGCGTCACTGCCGGGAGCCGTCTCCTCCGACGCGGGGTGCAGCGGCTGCACGAGCTCCGGGCCGTTCGTCCGCACGTTCCCGACCGCCGGCGAGACCGGCCAGGCGTCGAGCACGCCCGGCGTCGCGGGGACGAGCAGGTCCTGCCCCGGGTCCTCGAGCTCGGGGTCGAGCCAGCGCTGCCAGTCCTCGCGCGGCACGAGCAGCGGCGTGCGGTCGTGGACGTGCCCGAGCTCGTCGGCCGCGTCGGTCGTGATGACGGTGCAGGTCCACAGCCGCTCGCCGTCGCCGCCCGACCACACCTCGTACAGGCCGGCCATCGGCAGCGGCGCGCCGTCGCGGGAGGTGAGGAACCACGGCTGCTTGCGGGCGCCGTCGCGCTGCCACTCGTAGTAGCCGTCGGCGGGCACGAGGCAGCGCCGCCGGGCGTAGGCCGACCGGAACGCCGGCTTGCTCGTGAGCGTCTCGGACCGGGCGTTGATGAGGCGCGCCGCGCCCTTGGCGTCCTTGGCCCAGGACGGCACGAGGCCCCAGCGCAGGACGCGCAGCGACCGCGTCCCGCCGCGGGCGAGGACGGCGTAGACCGGGTCGGTCGGCGCGACGTTCCACGACGGCGGCAGGACCTGCTCGGGCTCCTGCTCGACCTCGAAGGCGTCGACGAGGTCCCGGGCGTCCCGGCTGGAGGCGTAGCGGCCGCACACGCGGTCCATCCTCGCACCGGGTCCGGCGGCTCGGTCGTCCGTGGCAGGATCGGGGCGCACCCCGACCGGCTCGACGGCTCGCGTCCACGCCCCGAACGAGGAGCTCCGCACCCATCTCCGCCACCTCCGCTCCTCGACCCCGGCCCGCGCCCGACCCGTGGCCCGCGCCCCGCGCCGACGGCCCGCTCGACGCGGTGGTGCCGCTGCCGGGCAGCAAGAGCGTCACCAACCGGGCGCTGGTGCTCGCCGCGCTGGCGCCGGGCCGCTCGGTCGTGCGACGTCCGCTTCGCTCGCGCGACACCGAGCTCATGGCCGCCGCGCTGCAGGGGCTCGGGGTCGACGTGGACGTCTCGGGCGACGACTGGGTCGTCGACGGGGTCGGCGGTCCGCTGACGCCGCGCGTCGACGCGCTCGACGTCGGCAACGCCGGCACGGTCGCCCGCTTCCTG
>CAXTFU010000442.1:0-2625 GCA_964243385.1 uncultured bacterium
CGTCCTGATCGCGGACGCGTCTCGACGGTCAGGGCCACGCGGGGCGTCGGCCCCGGCACGATCACGACGTGTGCAGCACCGTCGGCGGAGCACGGCGGACGGCGGCGTGCTGGCGGCGTCCTGACTGAGTCCGGCGGCTCAGCAGCGCCCGGCGTCCCAGCAGCGCCGGCGGTCGGGTCGGGCCCGGCGTCCTAGCAGGGCCCGGCGGCCCGGTCGGGCCGGGGCGCGCTCGGCCCGAGCGCTGCGAGCAGGCGCGCGTAGTCGTCGCGGCTGAGGTGGATCCCGTCGCCGCCGGGCGTGCGGACGAGGGGCTGGTGCTGCAGCCCCCGCGCCGCGGCGAGCCGCGAGAGGGCCCGGTCCAGCTCGTCCGACGCGCGCTCGTGCCCCGCGAGCCGGGGGACGCCCAGCACCGTGACCGGCACGTCCGGCAGCCGGTCGAGCAGCGCCGCGTACCGGGCGAGGACGGTCGGGACGGGGACCCCCTGCAGCAGGTCGTTGGACCCGGCGGACAGCACGACCCGTGCGACGTCCGGTCCGACGGTCTGCGGCAGCCACTGCGCCACCTGCTCGACCCGCTGGCCTGCGATCCCGCACCGGCGCCACGTCGTCAGCAGCTCGAGCAGCGGCGCGTCGGCCGCGTGCGAGTCGCCGGCGAGCACGGTCGTGCCGGGCTCGGCCCGCGGGAAGGCCGCCGTCGGCGTCCGGTCGCGCCAGCGCGCGGCGACCGCGCGCAGGCCGCCGCGCCGCCGCACCAGGGCTGCGGCCGCGACCGCGGTGGCGGCGTTGCCGGCCAGCGACAGCGCCAGGGACGTCCGCACGGGCCTCAGCCGACCCGCACGGCGCTCGTCCCGGGCGTGACCGGGAGGTGCTCCCAGCCCCGCAGGACGCGCGTCCGGCGGCGCACCGCACCGGGCGTCAGGGCCAGGTCGGGGAAGCGGTCGAACAGCGAGGCGAGGCCGACCTCTCCCTCGATGCGGGCCAGCGCCGCGCCGAGGCAGAAGTGGCGTCCGCCCGAGAACGACAGGTGCTCGCGGGCGTTGTCGCGGGTGACGTCGAAGCGCTCCGGGTCCGGGAACAGCTCGGGATCGCGGTTGGCGGCGGCGAGCAGCGTCGTCACGTGCTGCCCCCGCTGCACCGGGACCCCGGCGACCACGGTGTCGCGGACCGCCATGCGCCCGGTGACCTGCACGGGGGAGTCCAGGCGCAGGACCTCCTCGACGGCGTCGGGCCAGCGCGCGGGCTCGGCCCGGAGCAGCGCCAGCTGGTCCGGCGCCTCGACGAGCAGCCGGGTCCCGTTGCCGAGCAGGTTGACCGTCGTCTCGAAGCCGGCCGCCAGCAGCAGCCCGACCGTCGACCGCAGCTCGACCCCGTCCAGGCGCTCGCCGGCGTCCTCGACGACGAGCAGCTGGCTGAGCAGGTCGTCGCCGGGATGCGCCCGCAGCCGGTCCAGGTGCTCGTCGACCCAGGCGTTGAAGTCACGCAGCCCGCGCTGCACGTCGCGGAAGTCCCGCCAGCTCAGCCCGAGGTCGAGGCTCGGGGCGACCTGGTTGCCGAGCGCCAGGAGCCGGCCGTGCTCGGCCGCAGGGACGCCGAGCAGCCGGGCGATCACGCGCACCGGCAGCTGCGTGGCGTACCGCTCGACGAGGTCGACCGGCTGGTCCGCGGGCAGCCGGGCGAGCCCGTCGAGCAGCTCGTCCGCCACGGCCTGCACGTCCGGGCGCATCCGCTCGACGGCGCGGGCGGTGAACACCTTCGCCACCAGCCGCCGGTAGCGGGTGTGGTCGGGCGGCTCGACGGCCAGCAGCGACGGCGGGTCGATCGGCCCGAGCACGCGCGGGTCGAACGCCCACGCCGCGAGCCGCCGGGCGCCGCGCGGCAGGGCGGACGACGCGCCGCCGACCGCGAAGTCGGGGCTGCGCAGGACCTCCTTGCACACGGCGTGCGTCGCCGTGACGAAGGTGAGCCGGCCCCGCACCAGCGGCCCGAGCGCCCGCACCCGCTCCTGCACCGCGTACGGGTCCTCGCGCACGGCCGGGTCCATGATGAGCAGCGCCTGGGGGTCGCCCTCGCGGGCGGCGCGGCGCAGCAGGACGCGCACGAGTCCGTGCTGCAGCGTCCAGCGCACCCGGGTCTGGGCGTGCCGGCGCGGGGCGCTCGCCGCGGTGCGGGGCAGGTCACGGGTCAGCACGAGCGTCATCGTCCTCCGTCCGGGGACTGCGAGCATCCCCCGGCGCGGCCCGTCCCGTCGGCGACGACCTGAGCGGGGGCTCAAGTCGGGCCGGACGCCGCGCCGATCCAGCCGTGTGAGCGACAGCGGCGACAGCGACGAGGCCGACTGGTCCGCGCCGCTGGAGACGTTCTTCGTCGCCCGGGCGCCCGTTCGCGAGCTGTCGGCCGCCGTGCGCGCCAGCCGCGACGCCCGCCTCGTCGCCGCCCACGCCGTGCGGGTCCTGGAGCGCAGCTCCTCGGCCGGCCCGTGGCACGCTCCCGCGACGCTCCCGGCGTTCGGGCCGCGGCGCCGCGACGTGCGCGCCTGGGTGCTGCACGGCGTCCTCGCGCTGTCGGCCGTGGCCCTCGTCGGCACGTACGCCGTGCAGGGGCGGGCCGGCCTGGCCGGAGGGCGCG
>CAXTFU010000443.1:0-2612 GCA_964243385.1 uncultured bacterium
GTCGAGCACCGGCCCGTCCAGAGCAGTCCGGTCGAGCCCAGTCCCGTCGAGCCCAGTCCCGACGAGCCCTGCCCCGTCGAGCCCAGGCCCGTGGAGCCCAGTCCCGTCGAGCCCAGGCCCGTGGAGCCCCGGCCCGTGGAGCCCCGGCCCGGTCCCGTCCGGCCCAGTCCCGTCCAGCCGTGTCCCGTCGAGCCGGGTCCCGTCCACCGCACTCCCGTGCAGCCGCGGCCCGTCCAGCCCCGTCCCGTCCGCGCCGGGCGACGCGGCACCAGGTGCGCGCCTCGCGGCGGGGTCGTAGGCCCCGGCGGGGCCGTCCGGCGAGCCGCCCATGCCGGCCAGCAGCGAGGCGAAGCCGTGCCCGCCGGCGCCCGTGGCAGGGGCGGAGCCGGCCCGCGGACGAGGGGTCGGGGAGGTCAGCGCGTGGACGGTGCTCACACCGACCGCCCCCGCAGCTCAGCCATGATCTTCGCGACGTACGCCTTGGTCTCGGCGTAGGGCGGCACGCCGCCGTGCTTGGCGACCGCGCCCGGTCCGGCGTTGTAGGCGGCCAGCGCGAGCTCGGTGGTGCCGAAGCGCTTCAGGTGCTGCTTGAGCAGGCGGGCGGCGCCGTCGACGGCCTCGACCGGCTTCAGCGGGTCGACGCCGAGCCCGGCGGCGGTGGCGGGCATGAGCTGCATGAGCCCCCGCGCGCCGGCCGAGCTGCGGGCGTTCGGGTCGAAGCCCGACTCGGCGCGGGCGACGGCGGTGAGCAGTGCGGGGGAGACGCCGTGCTTGGCGCCGGCCGAGGCGAACAGCGACGCGTACGGCGACGAGCCGGCAGCGGCGGCGGTCCCACCGACGGGAGCGGAGGAGGCGGTGTCGGGCACGATCCGGCGGATCGTCGTCGCCTTCGCCAGGTCGACGTCCTGCAGCTTGACGACGTCACCGGTCTTGGGGGCGACGACCCACTGGCCGCCGCCGGCGTACAGGCCGATGTGGTCGACCTTCCCGCGCTCGAAGAAGACGAGGTCGCCGGGACGGGCCTCGGCGGCGCTGACGGCGCGTCCGGCCCGGGCCTGGTCGGTCGACACGCGCGGCAGGTCGATGCCGACCTGGCGGTAGCTCCACTGCACCAGGCCGGAGCAGTCGAAGCCGCCGGGCGACTCGCCGCCCCAGACGTACGGGGTGCCGAGGTGCTTCGTCGCGAGGGCCACGACCTGCTCGCCGGTCGCGCCGGCCGCGGCGCCGGTGCCGGCCGCGGCGAGCGGCGCGGCGGACGTGCCCGCGGTCGCGGACAGGTCGAGCGAGGCCTGCTGCGCCTGCAGCTGGGAGGTGAACGAGGTGGGGGCCGCCGAGGCGGCCGAGGCAGCCGACGCCGTCGTGGCGGTCGCGGTCGAGGCGACGGGTGGGCGGACGCCGCCGATCACGCCGAACGAGCCCTGGATCTGTGCGATGCGCGCCTGGACGGCGGCCATGCCTGTGGTCATCGGTCACTCCTCGCGACGCGGGAGACGACCAGGTCGTCGACGATCAGGTCGTCCTCCCTCAGGGCGTGTGCGTGGTGCTCGGCGCGCTGGCGCTCGTCGAGCCGTTCGAGCGCCCCGACGCGGGACGCGGCGGCGGAGAAGGCGCTGCGTGCCGCCTGCAGGGACTGCTCGGCCTCGGCCAGTCGCGAGCGCTGGGCGAGGACGGCGGTCCCGAGGGCGGCGCGGTGCGCCTGCTCGTACACGAAGTCGGCAGCCCGGCTCGGTGCTTGAGCGCTGACGGCGGCGGCGTAGGCCTCGTCCCGGCGGGTGAGCGCCTGCTGCTCGGTCCGGACGACGGCGTGCGCGGCGAGCAGGGCCGCCTGGGCGAGGTCCTGCTCGCTGCGCCGGACCCGCAGCACGGACGCCAGCCGGAAGCGGTAGCGCCTCACGAGCTCACCAGCCGGTGGAGCGCGTCCCAGCTCTGCGCGATCGGCGCGGGGTCGTGCATGTCCTGGCGCAGGAAGCCGTGGATGTCGGCGTCCCGGGCGACGGCGAAGTCGACGAGCGGGTTGGTGCCGCCGACGTAGGCGCCGATCTCGATGAGGTCCTTGGCGTCGCGGTGCGCCGCGAGCAGCTGGCGCAGGGCCGTCGCCTCGGTGCGCTGCTCCGGCGTCGTGATGGCCGACGAGACGCGTGACACCGACTCGAGCACGTCTATGCTGGGGAAGTGCCCGGCCGTGGCGAGCCTGCGGGTCAGCACGACGTGGCCGTCCAGGATCGAGCGCGCGGTGTCGCCGATCGGCTCGTTCATGTCGTCGCCCTCGACGAGCACCGTGTAGAGCCCGGTGATGCTGCCGGTCTCACCGGCGCCGGCCCGCTCGAGCAGCTGCGGCAGCAGCGCGAAGACCGACGGCGGGTAGCCGCGCGTCGCCGGGACCTCGCCGGCGGACAGGCCGACCTCGCGCTGCGCCATGGCGAAGCGGGTGACGCTGTCCATCATGAGCACCACGTGGTGCCCGAGGTCGCGGAAGTGCTCGGCGATGCGGGTGGCCGTCAGGGCCGCGCGCAGGCGGACGAGGGCCGGCTCGTCGGAGGTCGCCACGACGACGACCGAGCGGGCCAGGCCCTCGGGGCCGAGGTCGTCCTCGAGGAACTCGCGCACCTCGC
>CAXTFU010000444.1:0-2592 GCA_964243385.1 uncultured bacterium
GCGTAGGCCTTGTCCTTGTGGACGATGGCGCTGAACGCGTCGACCGGCTCGCCCTGCAGCAGGATGTCGACCTTGACGAGGTCGGCGGCCTGCTCGCCCGCGAGCTCGTAGTCCAGCGAGGCGTAGCCCTTGGTGCGCGACTTCAGCTGGTCGAAGAAGTCGAAGATGATCTCGCCCATGGGCAGCGTGTAGCGCAGCTCGACGCGGTCCTCGGACAGGTAGTCCATGCCCTGCAGGGTGCCGCGGCGGGCCTGGCACAGCTCCATGACCGCGCCGACGTACTCGCTCGGCAGCAGCACCATGGCCTTGGCGACGGGCTCGCGGATCTCGGCGATCTTGCCGCCCGGCCAGTCGCTCGGGTTCGTCACGACGATCTCCTCGCCGGTCTCGAGGCGCACCGTGTAGACGACGTTCGGGGCGGTCGAGATGAGCGCGAGCCCGGCCTCGCGCTCGAGCCGCTCGCGGACGATCTCGAGGTGCAGCAGGCCGAGGAAGCCGACGCGGAAGCCGAACCCGAGCGCCAGCGAGGTCTCCGGCTCGTAGACGAGCGCGGCGTCGTTGAGGCGCAGCTTGTCGAGGGCCTCGCGCAGCGCCGGGTACTCGCTGCCGTCGAGGGGGTAGAGCCCGGAGAACACCATGGGCTTGGCGTCCTGGTAGCCGCCGAGCGACTCCGTCGCCGGGTTGCGCACGGTCGTGAGGGTGTCCCCGACGCGCGCCTGCCGGACGTTCTTCACGCCCGGGATGACGTAGCCGACCTCGCCGGCCGACAGGAACTCCGTCGGCTTCATGTCGGGGCTGACGACGCCGACCTCGAGGATCTCGTGCGCGTTCTGCGTCGACATCATGAGGCCGCGGTCCTTGGTCGACAGCTGGCCGTCGAACACGCGCACGTAGGTGATGACGCCGCGGTAGGTGTCGTACACCGAGTCGAAGATCATCGCCCGGGCCGGGCTGTCGACCGAGCCGGTCGGCGCCGGGACGTCGCGGCAGATGGCGTGCAGGACGTCCGGGACGCCCTCGCCGGTCTTGGCGCTGATGCGCAGCACGTCGTCGGGGTCGCAGCCGATGATCCTGCTGATCTCCTCGGCGTACTTGTCGGGCTGCGCCGCGGGCAGGTCGATCTTGTTCAGGACCGGGATGATGTGCAGGTCGTTCTCGAGCGCCAGGTAGAGGTTCGCCAGCGTCTGCGCCTCGATGCCCTGCGCCGCGTCGACGAGCAGCAGCGTCCCCTCGCAGGCCGCGAGCGAGCGCGAGACCTCGTAGGTGAAGTCGACGTGCCCCGGGGTGTCGATCATGTGCAGGACGTAGTCGCGGCCGTCGTCGGCCGTCCACGGCAGGCGCACGTTCTGCGCCTTGATGGTGATGCCCCGCTCGCGCTCGATGTCCATCTTGTCGAGGTACTGGGCGCGCATCTGCCGGGCGTCGACGACGCCGGTGAGCTGGAGCATCCGGTCGGCCAGCGTCGACTTGCCGTGGTCGATGTGGGCGATGATGCAGAAGTTCCGGATGATCGCCGGGTCCGTCGTGGGCACGCCCCATCGTACGGACGCCGCGCGTCCGGGCTCCGGTCCGCGAGCCGCCGCCGGACAGTCGGCGGGCCAGCCGGACGTCACCGGGACGAACTGTGACAAACCCAACACAGGTGTGACAACTCGCACACGCTGTGTTGACATCTGCCCGCGGCAGACACGCACCGTCCGCCGCACGTCACGCACCGCGCTGCGGCGTCACCGCGCCGCGCCGCGTCCTCTCCCTCCCCACCTCAGGAGCCCCCTTGCGGAACCCCGCACCCACGGTCCTCGGCGGCGCGCTCGCCCTGCCCCTGCTCGCCGCCCCCCTCGCCTCCGCCGCCTCGGCCGCGCCGTCCGCCGGTGAGCCGCCGCTCGCCGCGTCCGCCCGCGCCGACGACCGTCCCGACGCCGTCAGCGACGAGCGCCGCGAGCTGAACGCCCGGGCCGTCGAGCTCGTCCTCAAGGGCGAGCGGAAGGTCGAGCAGCGCGGCGGCAGCAAGGCCGTCCGCATCGCCCCCGGCCAGTGGGCCGAGTACGGCCTGCAGGACAGCGACCAGCTGCTCACCTTCCTCGTCGAGTTCGGCGACAGGAAGGACCCGCGCTTCCCGGCGGCTCCGGCCGGCCCGCGGCACGGGCAGATCCCCGCGCCCGACCGGACCAGGGACAACAGCACCTACTGGTCGGACGACTTCAGCGAGGCGCACTACGAGGACATGTTCTTCGGCGAGCAGGGCGAGTCGTTCAAGAACGTCTACGAGGAGCTCTCCAGCGGCCGCTACACCGTCGACGGCGACGTCAGCGACTGGGTGACGGTGCCCTACAACTCGGCCAGCTACGGCGAGACCGAGAGCCAGGCCGACATGACCCGGTTCATCCAGGACAGCGCGAACGCCTGGTACGCGGCCGAGCAGGCCAAGGGCAAGACCGCGGCCGAGATCAACGCCTACCTCGCCACCTTCGACGAGTGGGACCGCTACGACTACGACGCCGACGGCAACTTCTCCGAGCCGGACGGCTACATCGACCACTTCCAGGTCGTGCACGCCGGCGAGGACGAGTCCGCCGGCGCCCCGAGCTGGAT
>CAXTFU010000445.1:0-2579 GCA_964243385.1 uncultured bacterium
GTCAGGACCCGCCGGGACCGCCTTGCGCTCGACGGCGGCCGGGCGCCCCCCGGTCCAGACGGCCGTCGGACGTCAGCCCTGCGTGCTCGGCCGCCCGCCCGCAGGCGTCAGGCCGGCTGGCAGACCGGGCACCAGAACAGGTTGCGCGCCACCATGAGCTGCGTGCGGATCTCCGTCCCGCAGCGGCGGCACGGCAGTCCCTGCCGGCGGTAGACGTAGAACCGGTCCTCCCGGCGCGCCGGTCCGCTGCGGCGGTCGCGGTCCTCCTTGACGGTCGTCACGATGTGGCCGGCGCGCACGCCGGCGCGCAGCAGGACGCGCAGGTCTTCCCAGAGGTCGTCCCAGATGCGCTCCGGCACCTCGCGCCCCGGACGGAACGGCGACAGCCCTGCCCGGTACAGGACCTCGGCCCGGTAGACGTTGCCGACCCCGGCCAGCACCGACTGGTCCATGAGCAGCGCACCGATCGCCACCCGGCTCCCGGAGATCCGCGCCCACGCCCGCGCCGGGTCGGCGTCCGTGCGCAGGGGGTCCGGTCCCAGCCGTGCGACCACGCGGTCGCGGTCCTCCGGCGTGTAGAGCTCGCATGCCGTCGGACCGCGCAGGTCGATCCACGTGCCGTCGTCCTCCGGCACGATCATCCGCAGGCGCAGCGCCCCGCGAGGCTCCGGTGCGGGCCCGTGGCCGACCGTGAACGACCCGTACAGCCCGAGGTGCACGTGCAGCAGCAGGTCGCCCTCGAAGACGTAGAACAGGTGCTTGCCGTAGGGCTCGATGCGCTCGACCTTGCGGTCGGTGAGCATCTCCGCCCCGGTCGCGAAGCGGCCCTGCGGGCTGGACGCCTGGACAGCGTGGCCCACCAGCAGCGGGCGGTGGTCGCGGGCGAGCCGGTGGATCGTGTGCCCCTCGGGCAAGGGGGCTCCTTCGGTCGGTCGTCGGTCGCGGGTCGGTCGTCGGTCGCGGGTCGGTCGTCGCTCGTGGGTCGGTCGTCGGGCTGGCGTCCCGCACGACGCGGTGCGCCGGGAGCGGGACCCGCAGGGCGGAGGTCCGACCATGGGAGCGAGCTGCCTCGGTCGGCGCGGCCTGACCAGTCTGCGGGACGACGGCCCGGCTCGCCGTCCGTCGCCGCCCGGCCTGCCGGCTGTCCGGCCGTGCGGCGCTCCGCGACCTCGATCGCCGGCAGCGGCGGGAGGGTCGCTCAGGCGTCGGGCAGCGGGGGCAGGGTCGCTCAGGCGGCGGGCAGCGGGGGCAGCTCGCCGGTGCGCTCGTAGTCGGCGAGCAGCCCGATGCGCCGGCTGTGCCGCTGCTCGCCGCTGAACGCCGTGCTCAGGAAGACCTCGAGCAGCTGCAGCGCCACCGCCTCGTCGTGCATCCGCGCGCCGACGCTCAGCACGTTCGCGTCGTTGTGCTGCCGGCCGAGCTGCGCCGTCTCGACCGACCAGGCGAGGGCGCACCGCACGCCGTCGACCTTGTTCGCGGCGATCGCCTCACCGTTGCCGGAACCGCCCAGGACGACCCCAAGGCTGCCGGCGTCGTCGATCACGCCCTGCGCTGCTCGCAGCACGTACGGCGGGTAGTCGTCCTCGGCGTCGTAGGCCGGCGGTCCATGGTCGACGGCCTCGTGACCGAGCTCGGCGACATGGCGGAGCATCGCCTGCTTCAGCTCGAAGCCGGCATGGTCAGATCCCAGGTGCACGCGCATGTGCTGGAGTCTGTCGCATGGCGGTGCTGGGGGTCGACGGGTGTCCCGGTGGCTGGGTGGCCGCACGGGTGGAGGACGGCAGCGTCAGCTGGCACCACGGGTCGTTCGCCGCGCTGCTGGAGCTCGACGCGCAGGTCGTCGGCGTCGACATCCCCGTCGGACTGCCCGGCGACGGACAGCGTCGAGCCGCGGACGTCGAGGCTCGCGAGGCGTTGGGAGCGCAGCGCTCGTCGGTGTTCTTCGCACCCCCGCGCGTCGTCCTCGACGCGCCCACGCAGCCGGAGGCCACGCGCCTGTCCCGCGCCGCAGGCTCGACCGGCGTGAGCATCCAGATGTTCCACATCCTGGCGAAGGTCGCCGAGGTCGACGACGTCCTGCAGACGGACGCCGGCGTGGCTGCCCGGGTCGTGGAGGTGCACCCCGAGGTCTCGCTGCGACGGCTCGGCGGGCCGGCGGCGCTGCCGCCGAAGCGCACCGTCGACGGACGGTCCGCCCGCCTGCAGGTCCTCCGCCGCTGGCTCCCGGACCTCGCGCTGCCGACTCGCCTGCCCGGACGTGCGAAGCCCGACGACTGCCTCGACGCCGTCGCGGCCGCCTGGAGCGCGCTGCGGTGGCAGCAGGGCACCGCGGACGTCCTCGGCGGCGAGCGCGACGGCACCGGACTCCCCATGCGCATCGTGGTGTGACAGGCGCCGGATCGGACGCGGGAGCCTCGATGAGCCGCGATCGCATCGGCCTAGCACCCTCGGCCCGGAACGCCCTGCCACAAAGGCCCCGGCCCGAGAACACGTCGGCTTCAAGCACCTCGGGCCGGAACGCCTCGGCCCGGAACGCCTCGGCCCGGAACGCCTCGGCCCGGAACGCCTCGGCCCGGAAC
>CAXTFU010000446.1:0-2573 GCA_964243385.1 uncultured bacterium
CGTGGAGCCCGGCGCGCAGGGCGTCCGCGGCCCGGGCGAGGTCGTCGAGCCCGCGGCGGGCCGTCCCGGCGGCCTTCTCGACCGCGTCGAAGCCCGCGAGCGCGTCGTAGGCGGCCTGCACCGTCGCGGCGACCGCGGCGAGGTCGCGGTCGTCGCCGCTGCCCGCGAGGACGGACTGGACCGCGCCGGCGCGCACGAGCAGCAGCGCCGCGCACAGCGCGTCGTCGCCCGCGGGGTCGTCCGGGTCCCAGGCGACGACGAGGTTGCACGGGTCGATGACGTGCACGCGCCGCCCGCCCGGCATCCGGCTCAGGCCGCGGACGACGCCGAGGCCCGCGGCGGCGCCGCGGTTGCGGCGGCCGGCGTCGAGCTCCTTGCGCCAGCGCTCGCTGGACAGGGTTGCGTCCTTGGCCTCGACGACGACGCGGATGTCGAGGCCGCGGGAGGTCGACGGTCCGACGACGAGGACGGCGTCGCCGGACTTGGCGTTCGCGACGAGGCCGACGTCGGAGCCCGTCGCCTCCACGGTGTCGCCGGCGACGTGCGCGAGGTCGGTCACGGCGGCGACGACGAGCGCCTCGTAGGACGCGCCCTTGATCGACGTCTTCTGCATCATGCCGGCGTGCTCGCGGGCGACGGCGACGAGGGTGCGGAGCTCGGCGAGCTGCTCGCCGAGCTCGCGGCGGGTGTCGTCGGACGCCCTGAGGACGTCGTGGCGCAGCAGCGAGAACGGGCCGGCCGGGTCGGCGGGGGACAGCGCCGCGCGGACCTGCTCGGCCGACGACGCGAGCGCCCGTTCGACGCGGGCGGCCGCGTCCTCGCTCTGCTGCTTGAGGGACCGGGCGACGGCGGCGCGCAGCGGCGCGTCCTCCCCGGCGACGAGCGCGCCGACGTCGCCGGCGAGGCGGGCGAGGGCGTCGCGGACCGCGACGGCGACGGTGCCGGTCCGCTCGTCGGCGGCACGGTCGACGGCGGCCTGGACGCGGGCGGCCGACTGGTCGGCGGCGGCGGTGACCTGCGCGGCGAGGGCGTCGACGCGGGCGGCGACGGCGTCGACGCCGCGGACGCCGCCGGCCATCGCGACGGCCTTGGCGCCGACGGACAGGACGGACAGGACGTACGCGTCGAGGGCGGCGCCGCGCTCGGCGCAGCGGCGGGCCCCGTCGAGCAGGTCGGGGTCGGCGGCGCGGAGCCGCTCGACCAGGACGGCGTCCCCGGACAGGCGGACCGACGGGCGGGCGGTCGGGACGGCGGCGGGCGTGCGTGCGGTGGTCAAGGCGTCCTCCAGGACGTGGGCGTGCGGGGTCGGCCCGTCCGTCGGACGGGCTGTTCGTGCGGGGACTACGCTCAGCGCGTGGAAGCGGCCGGGCGCGAGGAGAAGGACGAGGCGGGCATCGTGGGACTTGGCCTGCGCCTGCGGCGGCTGAGGGAGGAGGCCGGCTCGACGCTCGCCCAGGCCGCCGGCGCGGCGGACGTGTCGCCGACGTATCTCAGCGACATCGAGAGGGGCCGGCGCCTGCCGGCGCTCGACCGGCTGGAGAGGATCTGCGGCGCCTACGGCGTCCTCGTGACCGAGGCGCTCGCTGGCGTCTATCCGTACGGCACCGCGGAGCGCCCCGGCGCGCTGTCCCGGCCGCTCGACGGCCGGGCGCGGCGCGGGCGCGGCTAGGCGATCCGGGCCCGGCCCGCGGGCGCGGGCCCGGAGCCCTCGTCCGGGCAGCCCGGCGCGGCCGGGAGGGGGAGCCTTCCGCGGCCGGGCAGGCCGCTGCCGCGAAGGATGCAGGTGACGCAGACGGCGGTGTGGAGCATGGCGTCCATGGGTGGCCTCCGTGGCCTCGGGCGGGGCCGGCGGCCTCGCTACACCGTCGTCAATTGCGTCCGCCGCCGCCCTATTCCGCGCAGAGCGGAGAACACTCCGGCGGCCCGCGCCCGGGGGGCGGCGGACCGACGACACGGCCGTCGGTTCCGTCCAGAAACACGTGCGGACGCACGGCCGTCGGCGTCCCAGCGCGATGCCGTCGCGCCACCGGACCGGCCGCTGGCCGCCGCGAGCCGACGGCTCCAAGCGCCCCCCGGCATCGCGAACCGGCGCACGTCGGACCGGCCGTCGTCCCGGGCCTGCCAGGAGCGCCGGGCGTCCGTCAACGCTGTCCGGTCCGGGCACGGGGCGCCGCTGCTCGGCAGGCCCGCGCCCCGGCCTGCACAATGCTGACGGCTCTCGCACCAAGAGGCTGCGCTCGCGCCGAAGCCGTCCGCGCAGCAGGCGCGCGGGCCGCGTCGCCTGATCGACCTGACAGGCCTCGACCCGACACGAGGGACAGACATGACCACCGCGTGGTGCTCCGCCGGCGAGGCAAGCCAGCCGCCGATCCGTGAAGGCGCCCGCAAGGCAGCCGTCCGCGGCCCGGCAGTCGGACCGTTCGGCTGCCTCCGTCGCAAAGGGAGCCGCCGGCCAGGCGTCCCCGGGCCCGCCGGTTTGCGCGGCGGGCCCGAAGCAGCGTCCGGGACCGGGCCGCGGCGGGCGGCGTCCTCCCGCGCCGGCGCCCGCGGGCGGGCGGTCCCCCCGTCCCCGC
>CAXTFU010000447.1:0-2498 GCA_964243385.1 uncultured bacterium
AGGGCAACCTCGGGCTGATCCGTGCGGTGGAGAAGTTCGACTACACCAAGGGCTTCAAGTTCTCGACGTACGCGACGTGGTGGATCCGTCAGGCCATCACCCGGGCCATCGCCGACCAGGCGCGCACGATCCGCATCCCGGTGCACATGGTCGAGACGATCAACAAGGTCGTGCGGCTGCAGCGCCAGCTGCTGCAGGACCTCGGCCGCGAGCCGACGCCGGAGGAGATGGCCGAGCAGCTCGACCTGTCGCCGCAGAAGGTGCGCGACATCCTCAAGCTCGCGCAGGAGCCGGTGTCGCTCGACACCCCGATCGGCGAGACCGACGACTCGCACCTCGGCGACTTCATCGAGGACAGCGACGCGGTCGTGCCCGGCGACGCCGTGTCGCTGCAGCTGCTCAAGGAGCAGCTCACCGCGGTCCTGCACGAGCTCGGCGAGCGGGAGCAGCGGGTGATCGAGCTGCGCTACGGCCTCACCGACGGCCGGGCCCGCACCCTGGAGGAGGTCGGCCAGGAGTTCGGCGTCACCCGCGAGCGCATCCGGCAGATCGAGAGCAAGACGCTGCTGAAGCTGCGCCACCCGAGCCGGGCGGCGAAGCTGCGCGACTACCTCGACTGAGCCAGCGCGCGCCTACCCTCCGGCATGACCCCCGCAGACCTGCTCCGCGACGCCTTCGGCCGGCTGCCCGACATCGTGCACGCCGCCGTCGACGGGCTGGCGGACGACGACCTCGCCCTCCGCCTCGACCCCGACGCCAACTCCGCCGCCTGGCTGGTCTGGCACCTCGCCCGCGTGCAGGACGACCACGTGGCAGGAGCTTTCAGGACGGACGAGCTGTGGGAGGCCGACGGCTGGCGCGAGCGGTTCGCGCTGCCGGACGAGGTCACCGGCATCGGCTACGGGCACACGAGCGAGCAGGTCGGCGCCGTGCGAGCGAGCGCCGAGGTGCTGACCGGCTACTACGACGCGGTGAACGCGCAGACCGTGCAGCTCGTCAGCACCGTCACCGCAGACGACCTCGACCGCGTCGTCGACCCCGAATGGGACCCGCCGGTCACCCTCGGCGTGCGGCTCGTCAGCGTGCTGCAGGACGTGCTCGAGCACGCCGGCCAGGCGGCGCTCCTGCGCGGGGTGCTCGAGCGGCGAGGTCGGTCGCAGGGCTGACGGGGCGGCGGCCGGTGCCGCCGTGCACCGCCCGCGTGACGGCTGGCGCACCTCGGCGCCGACGTCCGGCGCCGAGCCGTCAGGCGGTGAAGTCGAGGACCAGGCGTCCCCGGACGCCGCCGGCGGCGAGGAGCCGGTGCGCCTCGGCGGCCTCGGTCGCCGGCAGGACACGGGCGACCCGCAGCGTGACGACGCCCTGCTCGGCCTTCTCGCGCAGCTCGTGCAGCGCGTCCGTGCGGTCCGCGTCGTCGAAGACCAGCACCGGGTGGACGGTGATGCCGCGGTCGGCCGGACCTGACCAGCCCCGGATCGTCCCGAGCCGACCGCCGTCACGGATGGCGCCGAGGACGCGAGCGTCCAGCACCGCCCCGTCAGCCAGGCCGTCGACGCCCTCGGGCACGACCTCCCGGATGCGGTCCGCCACGTCGTCGCCACGGGGCACCACGTCGTCGGCGCCGAGGCTGCGGACGAGCTCCTCGTCGGCGGGCGAGGCGTCAGCGATGACACGCAGGCCGTCTGCCTTGGCCAGCTGCACGACGTAGCCGCCGAAGGAACCGGCCGCCCCGGTGACGGCGATCGTGCCGCCCGCCGGGATGGCCAGCTGCTCGAGGATGAGCCGTGCGGTGAGGCCGTTCATGAGCAGCGTCGACGCCGCGAACAGGTCCGCGTCCGCGGGCACGGGGACGACCGAGGCGCTCGGGACGACGATCTCGTCGGCGTACGCGCCGCCGTGCGGACCCATCGGCACGACCACCGCCATGACCCGGTCGCCGACCGCGAAGGGCGCGCCCTCCCCGACCTCGCTCACGATGCCGGCGGCATCCGCACCGGGGATGTGCGGGCCGGGACCCGCGTCGCCGGACCGGGCGGCGTAGACGCCCTCACGCAGGTTGGTGTCCGTCGGGTTGACGGTCGCACCGTGCACGCGGATGCGCACCTCGCCCGGCCCAGCGTGCGGCTCGGGCATCTCCAGGACCTGCAGCTTCTCGGGACCGCCGAACTCCGTCACACCGATGGCTCTCATACCGCCGTGCAAGGACCGACCCTGGCGCTTGATTCCGTCCAGGAGGCTGCTGACCGCGGACGCTGCACCAGCAACCGCCGCAGATCCCGTCGTCGCGCTCCACCAGCACGGACCTCGCGAGCGGAGACGGCCTGACCGCGCCACTGCCGCGAGGCGCACGGTGACAGGGTGGAGGGATGCCGTCCCGACCTGACCTGGAAGCGAAGCTCGCAACCGTCGATCCCTGGGTGCAGGACGCCTTCGGACACCTCAGCGGGTCAAGTCCCTGGGCGTGGTGTTCGGGGTTGGCGCGTGATGCTTGGTCTGGG
>CAXTFU010000448.1:0-2497 GCA_964243385.1 uncultured bacterium
GCAGCAGGCTCCCGAGCCGGATGCGGGCCTGGAAGTCGGGGTCCTCCCACAGCCCGGCGACCAGGCGGACGACGTCGTCGTGCAGCGCCACGGCGTCGTCGAGCCGGCCGCTGTCGCCGAGCAGGTCGAGCCCCGCGCCGGCCGCGGCGACCGCGAGCACTCCGTCACGCTCCCACCAGGGGCGCAGCGACGGCAGGCGCTCGGCGGCGGCCGCCTCGCCGCGGCCGGCGGCGACCGCGAGGCCGACGGCGTCGAGGGTGGCGGGCCAGCTCGGGCGGCGACTCGGCGGAGGTGTCGGTGAGCCGGCGCGCCTCGTCCCAGTGCCCGCGGACACCCGCGACGAGCGCCGCCATCGCGCGGCCGTCGACCCCGTAGGGCGCCCACGGCCGGCGCATCTGCACGGCCCGCGCCGCCGCCTGCTCCCACGCCGCCTGGGCCTGCTCGAGGTGCCCGAGCTCGAACAGCACGCTGCCCAGGTTGTGCGTGCTGCGCAGCTCGGCGGCGGCGTCCCCGGCCGCCCGGGCCTCAGCGATGCTGGTGCGCAGCGCGCGCTCGGCGACCGCGAGGTCGGTGCCGCGGGTGGCACGGGTCAGGGTGGTCGTGGCGTCGGCCAGCACCGCTGGCAGGCCGACCTCACGGGCCAGCTCGACCGCCCGGGTGGCCCACGAGACCGCCTCCTGCCGATGCCCAGCCCACGCGCTCGCCCGGGCGTGCACGGCGAGGACCCGGGCGCGCAGCGGCGGCTCGCACGGCAGCGCCAGCGCCTGCGACGTCAGCCCGAGGACGTCCAGGGCGGTGTCGTCGAGCAGTGCGGTGGACGCGACGGCGACGAGCAGCCGGGCGCGGACCTCGGCCGGTGCGCCGGCCGGGAGCCGGTCGAGCTGCTCGAGCAGCAGCGCGAGCGCGCGCTGCAGCAGCCCGGCGGCGACGTTGCTCTCACCGGCCCGCAGGACGAGCTCCACGACGTCGACCGGCGGCTCGTGCCCGGGCAGGCCGCCCTCGGCGAGCAGCTGCAGCGCCTGCTCGTAGTGCCGCGTCGCCTCGGCGGGCCCGCCGACGGCCATGGCCTCGTCGCCGGCGCGCACCCCGGCCCGGACGGCCGTGACCCGGTCGTGCGCGGCGAGCGCGTGCCGCGCCAGCTCGGCGGCGGTGCCCTCGACGGGGCCGCCCGGCGGCGCACCGGCCAGCAGCTCGGCGTAGCAGCGGTGCCAGCGCACCCGCTCCCCCGGCAGCAGGTCGTCGTAGACGGCCTCGGCGAGCAGGGCGTGCCGGAAGGCGTAGCCGTCCGGGCGGGCGACGAGCAGGTTGCGGTCGACGGCGCTGCGCAGCGCCGCGTCGACGTCGGGCACCTCACCGGCGAGCACGCGCACCAGCAGCTCGTGCGACACCCGGCGGCCGGCCACCGACATGGCGCGCAGCGCCGTGCGCGCCGCGACGTCGAGGGCGTCGAGGTGCAGGAGCAGGACGTCGCTGACGTCGCGCGACAGCACCTGCTCGCCGCGCTGGGCTGCCGCGACGAGCTCCTCGGTGAAGAAGGCGTTGCCCTCGGCGCGGGCGACGATGCCGTCGACCGCGCTGTCGGGCAGCGGCTCGGGGGCGAGCGTGCGCACCAGCGTGCGCACGTCGGCGTCGGGCAGGGGCTGCAGGTGCAGGCGCGTCACCCCGGGCAGCCGCGACCAGTGCGCGACGTCGGCCCGCAGCGGGTGGCGCCGGTGCAGGTCGTCGGCCCGGTAGGACGCGACGAGGACGCAGCGCGCCCCGGACTCGCGGGTGAGCAGGACGGTGAGCAGCTCGCGCGTCGACGGGTCGGCCCAGTGCACGTCCTCGAGCACGAGCAGGACCGGTGCGGAGCGGCCCAGCTGCTCGAGCGAGTGGTGCACGGCGTCGAGCAGGCGTGCCCGCGGCTCGTCCCTGCCCTCGGCCGGGGCGGTCGCGCCGGCGCGCTGCTCGGGCAGCAGCCGGGCGAGCGCCGGGCTGGCTGCGAGCAGCTCGTCCGCCACCTGCGGCGCCTCGGCCACCAGGCGTCCGAAGGCGTCGCGGAACGGCAGGTACGGCAGCCAGTCGCCGCCGAAGTCGAGGCAGTGCCCGACGAGCACCCGCCAGCCCGAGCGGAGCGCCCGCTCGCGCAGCTCGCCCAGCAGGCGGGTCTTGCCGACACCGGCGTCACCGGCCAGCAGGACGGCCCGGGCCGGGGCGCTGCCCGGCGGCGGGTCGAGTCCGACCAGCTGCTCGAGCGCGGCCAGCTCGTCGACGCGCCCGACCAGCGTGCGGGCGGACGGCGGCGAGTCGGGCACCTGCCCATCCTGACGCAGGGGTCCGACAGTCCGGGCCGGCGCGGGCACCTCAGGCGTGCGCGTGCCGCAGCGCGAGGCGCAGGCGGGCCAGGCGGCGCAGCGCTCCCGCGGAGCCGGTCCGCGGCGCCCGCACCGGGCGCCGCGTGCGGGCGAAGTCGGCCAGCATCGTCTCGCGGCGGTAGGCGAGCTCGGTCTCGTACGGC
>CAXTFU010000449.1:0-2496 GCA_964243385.1 uncultured bacterium
TCGGTGTACAGGGCCAGGGAAGCGCCGGTGGGCAGGGCGGTCTCGTGCTCGAGGTAGCGCTGCCCACCGACGCCGAGCGGAGCTCCGGGCTGTACGTCGACCTGCCGCCAGCCGGCCGCGTCGACCACCAGCGGCGGTGGGTGGCCGGCGCTGGCCAGGCGCAGGCCGGCCTCGGCTGGGTCGTACACGGCGTACAGGCACGTGACCAGCACCGCCTGGCCGTCGGTCGGTGCGGTCAGGCCACCGGTGACGAGGTCATCCAGGAGCGCCAGCACGTCGGCGGGGGATAGGTCCAGCCGGGCGTAGGCGCGCACGGCGGTGCGCACCTGCCCCATCAGTGCTGCAGCGTGCAGTCCGCGGCCCATGACGTCGCCGACGACGAACGCACTCCGCCCGGCGCCGAGGTCGATGACGTCGTACCAGTCACCGCCGACCTCGGACCGGCCGGCCGCGCGGTAGCGGGCGACCGCCGTCACGTCGGGCAGCGCGCCGACGGCTGCCGGCAGCAGCTCGTGCTGCAGGGTGAGCGCGGCGGCGCTGCGTGCGGCGTAGGCGGCCTGCAGCTCGACCGTGCGGGCGTGCAGCTCGTGCGTGCGGGCGCGCAGCTCGAGTTCGGTGACCACACTCGGTGCAAGCGCCTCGAGCAGCTGGTGGTCCTGCGAGGTCCAGGCTCGCGGGGTCCGTGCGTAGACGGCGAGGGTCCCGACCAGGTCGTCGCGCTCGTCACGCAGCGGCACGGCGAGATAGGAGCGCAGGCCGCCGTGGGCGACAGCGGACAGATGGCGCAGGTCGGGGTCGGCGCGCAGGTCGTCGACCGCGAGCGAGGCCCGTTGTGACACGACCGCGCACAGCGAGTCTGTGAGCTCGAACTCCTGCCCGGGTGTGGGCGCGTCTGGGCCGACTGCGTTGGTGATGACCTGCCGGTCGGCCAGGACCGACACCTGAGCCGAGGCGTCGAGCAGCCGGGCGATCAGGGCGATGACCCGGTCCACGCTGGCGCTAGGCGGTTCACTGTCGTGCAGCAACCGCGCCGCGGGACTCGACGGCCGGGTCGCTTCAGCGTCCCCGCTGCTGGCAGGCAACGTCACAGGTAGGCGCTCAGCACGCGCCGGGAACGGGAGGACGCAACCGGTTGCACACGCAGAGTGTGCCTCACGGTGCGCAGGACCGCTGGTGCCGGCCGTGGGCGGCTGGGTGCGACGGGCGTTGCGGGCCGAGCGGACGGGCACACCGTCACGGTGACCTCCGTTGCTCGTCCTGGCCGCAATGACGACGCCAGGGTGCGGGTGACGTTCGCGCCGGACGCCAGCGCGCCGGCACAGGCGCGTCGCGCCTCACGGCAGGTGCTGGTCGGGTGGCGTCTGCCGGGGCTGGTGGACAGCGTGCTGATGGTGGTCAGTGAGCTGGTGACCAACGCGGTACGGCATGGCCGTCCGCCGGTGTGGCTGGAGCTGCGGCGCAGCCCGGCAGCGTTGCGGGTCAGCGTCCACGACGACGACCCGACCGACCCGGGCACGCCATCACCCTCAGGGGAGGACGACGAGTCGGGTCGCGGGCTAGCCATCGTGCGGGCGCTGGCCGTCGAGGTCGGAGTCGAGCAGGTGCCGGGCGACGGCAAAGTCATGTTCGCCTCGTTCGGCCTGGCGGGCGACGGGACCGCGCCTTGCGCCAGCCAGGACACCGTTTGATCCGCCGGCGGGAGCGCGTCAGCAGTCGGACTTCCTGACCGGGTCTAGCTGATCGATCTGGTCCTGTCAGCCCTCGGGGCTGTCGGCCTCGGCGCTGTCGACGTCGACGATGTTGTCGGGCAGCCGACGGGGACCGGCTTCGGCGGGTCGGGGCCGGTCCTGGCGGTGGAGGCGGACCGCGACGAGCGCGACGTCGTCCTCGGCGCGTGGCGGCAGCATCCGGGCCAGCGTCTGGTCGCACAGCGCATCGAGGTCGGGGTCGTGCCGGGCGAGCTCGAGCAGGGTGGCGCGGAGCTGGTCGAGCCCGTCGTCGAGGCCTTGGCCGCGGCGTTCGACGAGCCCGTCGGTGTAGAGCAGGACGGTGGCGCCGCGCTGCAGGGTGGCGACGGTTTCGTTGCGGGGGCTGGTCGGGTCGATGCCGAGCAGCAGGTCGGTGTCGTCGCCGGACAGGGCGAGGACGGTCCGGTCGGTGTTGACGACCATCGGCGGGGGGTGGCCGGCGTTGGACCAGCGCACGCGGGTGGTGCCTGCGGCGCGCTCGTCGGGGGTCTGCTCGAGCCGGGCGACGATGACGCTGGCGGTGGTGTCGATCAGCAGCGTCTGCATGACCTGGTCGACCTGGCGCAGCACGTCGGCGGGGCCGGCGCCGGTGGCTGCGGCCAGGCCGCGCACGAGGCTCCGCAGCTGGCCCATGGCGGCGGCGGCGACGGTGTCGTGGCCGATGACGTCGCCGATGACCAGCACGGTGGAGCCGTCGGGCTGCAGGAACGCGTCGTACCAGTCCCCGCCGACCTGGGCAGCTTCGGCG
>CAXTFU010000450.1:0-2473 GCA_964243385.1 uncultured bacterium
CCACCACCAGCTACCGCAACCACCCCGACCACCACCACCCCGACCACCACCACCGACGTCCGGAGAGGACCTGCGTGACCGCCGATCGACCCCCGCGCTGCCGCCCGCTGCCGTCCCACGTCGTCGAGGCGGTGGCCGCCGCGGAGGCCGAGCTCTCGCCGCCCGAGGTGCTCGACCGGCTCGACCTCGCGCTGGCGGCGCTGCCCGCCGCCGAGCGCGCGGCGGTCGTCGCCGCGCACGCATACGGCGAGGGTCCGGTCGGCGCCGCCATCGAGCTCGACGCCGAGGTGGCCGACGCCGACGCGCTCGCGCGCAACGGGCTGCAGCTGCTCCGCGCGGCGCTGGCGGACCTGCGGGACTGACCGTGGCCGACGGACCGACCCCGTCCCCCCAGCCGGTGCGCTGCTCGCGCTGCAGCACGACCGTCGACGGCCCCGCGCCGGTGACCTGGTCGCGGTCGAACGCGCTGAGCGGCACGACGCTGCTCTGCGACGACTGCACCCGCCAGCACCTGCGCGCGCTCGAGGCCAAGCTCGACGAGGAGCACTGGTGAGCCTGCCTGAGCTGACGGCGGGTGTGTGGCGGCACTGGAGGGGCCGCGACTACCTCGTCCTCGGGCTCGGCCACGACGCCGACCACGAGGGTCGGACGGTCGTCGTCTACGTCCCGCTCTACGACGTGCCCGGTCCGCGCCTGGCGGTCCGCGACGTCGACGAGTTCCTCGGCGAGGCCTCGCCCGGCGTCGCCCGGTTCACCTACCTCGGCCCCGCCTAGCCCGCGGGTCGCACGGCCGGGTCCGGCAGCCGGGCGACCGGCGTGGACGGGGCGCCGCGACCCCTGCGGGACGCCCAGCCGCCACCGCACGTCCACGTCGCCGCCCTAGCGTCGGCGGTACGCGGGCGCAGCGCACGCGACGAGCAGCGAGGAGCGGCCATGGCCGGCGACGACGGCGGCGCGGCGCCGCCGCAGCGGACGTTCTCCGAGGCGGCTGCTGCGGCCGCGCTGGTCGCGCTGACCGGCTCCGGCCCGTACCTGCCGTGGGGGGCGGGCACGATGCGCGTCGCCGGCCTCGTGGCGGTGCTCAACGACGTCGTCCTGTCCTCGCGCCGGTGCGTGGTCGAGATCGGCAGCGGGACGAGCACCGTCCTGCTGGCCAGGCTGCTCCGGCAGCGCCACCCGCACGGCGGCTACGTGCACGTCGCCGTCGAGCACGAGGAGCCGTGGGCCGACTGGGTCGCAGCGCAGCTCGCGCGCGAGGGGCTGGCCTCGTGCTCCACGGTCGTGCGGGCACCGCTGGCCGCCCACCCACACGGGCAGGACGGGACGCTCTGGTACGACGACGCCGTGCTGCGCAGCGGGCTCGACGCCGCCCTCGCCGGGCGCCCGATCGACCTGCTCGTCGTCGACGGCCCGCCGGCCGACACGGCGGACAAGGTGCTCGCCCGCTACCCGGCGCTGCCGGTGCTCGTCGGCCAGCTGGAACCCGGCGCGACCGTCGTGCTCGACGACGTCGAGCGGCCGGGTGAGCAGGAGGTCCTGCGCCGCTGGGAGGAGCAGTTCGGCCTGCACTTCGAGCAGCGCGCCGCCGTCGCGGGGCTCGCCCTCGGTCGCACAGCGGAGTCGGCCCGCTCTGCTCCGGTGCACGGCTGACGTCCGCCGCCGCGCTCGCCGCGACGGCAGGCTCGACCGCGGACGGCCCGCACGGTCAGCTGGCGAAGCCGGGCTGCCAGCGCTCCATCTCCGAGCGGTAGTCGGCCCGTCCGCCGAGCTGGCACAGCACGCCGACCGTCCCCATCGTCACCCGGTGGATGAGCAGGTAGGCCGGCGGCAGGTTCAGCTGACGACCGAGCTGCGCGGCGGGTGAGCGCGGGTCTGCCAGGCGTACGGCCTGCGCCCGCAGCCACTCCCTGGAGAAGCGGAACGTCTCCTCCCCGACCGGGTCGAGCAGCGGCCGGAGGTAGGCGAGGACCTCGGCGGCGTCCACCTGCACGGTGTCCTTGACGAAGCCCTCCTCGCGCAGGGCGTCCAGCACCTCGTCGGCGCTGCCCGCGAGCGCCAGCCGGGCCACCCGCCCGATCGGCTCGGGGCTGCCGTCCGGCAGGCGGTTGACCGCGCCGAAGTCGATGACGCAGAGCCGGCCGTCGGGCAGCAGGCGGAAGTTGCCCGGGTGGGGGTCGGCGTGCAGCAGCCCGGCGAGCACGGGGCCGCTGAACAGGAAGCGGGCCAGCAGGAGCGCGCAGTGGTCGCGCTCCTCCGGGGTGCCGTCCCTGATGATGGCCGAGAGCGGACGCCCCTCCACCCACTCGCTGACGATCACGCGCTCGCTGCCGGCCACCACGGCCGGGACGGTGATGTCCGGGTCGTCCTCGTACGCCGCCCAGAACGCCTCTTGGCTCTCGGCCTCGAGCCGGTAGTCGAGCTCCTCGGTCACCCGCGCCGTCAGCTCGCGCAGCAGCGGCTTGACGTCCAGACC
>CAXTFU010000451.1:0-2472 GCA_964243385.1 uncultured bacterium
CGAGTCGGCGTCGGTCACCACGGCGCAGACCGGGCTGTGGTCGCTGCTCAGCGGCAACGACCTGTGGCTGCAGTTCCTCGCGCTCGGCGAGCCGGCGCGTCCGGCCGGCTACCTGCTCGTCTCGACCGGGGCGCTGGTGCTGTGCAGCACCGCCGCGACGGTGCTCGCGCTGGTCGGGCTGCTGCACCGCTCGACCCCGCACCGCGGGTTCCTCGTCGGCGGGGTGCTCCTCGGGCTGCTCGTCGTCGGCGCAGGGCACGTCGGGCCGCTCGGCCGCCCAGCGGCGCCGCTCGAGCGCGACCTGCTCGACGGCGTCCTGGCCGCGTTCCGCAACGTGCACAAGTACGACCTGCTGCTGCGGCTGCCCCTCGCGCTCGGGCTCGCGCAGGCCGCGGCCGTCGTCCGCCTGGCGCCGAGCCCCCTGCGCCTGCCCGGCGGGCGCGTCCGCCACCTGCCGGGGCTGCGTCCGGTCGCGCTGCTGGCCGGGCTCGCGGTGCTGGGGACGGCGTCGCCCGCGCTCGGCGAGCTGCAGCCGCGGGGCTCCTTCGAGGCGGTGCCGGCCTACTGGGGCCAGGTGGCCGACCTGCTGGACGAGCGCGCCGCTGCCGCCGGCCCGGCGCCGCCGCGCGCCCTCGTGGTGCCGGCGGCATCGTTCGGCGAGTACGCCTGGGGGCGACCGCGGGACGAGCCGCTGCAGCCGCTGGCCGACTCGCCGTGGGTCGTCCGCGACGCCGTGCCGCTCGGCGGGCCCGGCGTGACCCGCGTGCTCGACGTCGTCGAGGAGGTGCTGCGCTCGGGACGCGGCTCGCCCGCCCTCGCGCCGTTCCTGGCGCGCGCCGGCATCGGCTCGCTCGTCGTCCGCAACGACCTGGACCCGGCGACCGGCGCCGTCCGCCCGCTGGTGCTGCACGCGGCCCTCGCCGCCTCGCCGGGGCTGTCACGGGTCGCCGCGTTCGGGCCGCCGGTCGGGGCGGGCTTCGGGACCGGCCCCGAGGTCGTCGACGCGCAGCTCTCGCCGACGTACTCGGCGGTCGAGGTGTACGCCGTCGACGCGGGCGACGGGACCACCGCCGTCACGACCTGGCAGCGGTCCGGGACGCAGCGCGTCTCCGGCGGTCCGGAGTCGGTGCTGCCGCTGCTCGAGGCGGGGGCGCTGACCCCGACCGGCGCGGCGCGCCTGGCTGGCGAGCCGGCGCTCCCGGGTGACCTGGCCGAGCTGCGCACCGCCACCGACGGCTACCGCGACCGCGAGGCCGACCTCGGCCGCGCCGCCGACCAGGCGTCCGCGACGCTCGGCGCCGGGGTCGAGCGCCGCTCCGAGCGGCCGGTCACCGACTACCTGCCGGTCCCGGCCGAGGGCACCCGGACGACGGCCGTCCTGCACGGCGGCCTCGTCCGGACGACCGCGTCGTCGTCAGCGGCGGACGCCGACGCCCTGGTCGTGCGCGGCCGCGACCACACCGCCACGGCCGCCCTGGACGGCGACCCGGCCACGACCTGGGTCACCGGCGGGCTCCGGCCGACCGGGCAGTGGGTGCAGGCCGACCTCCCGCCGACCGCCCTGACCCAGGCCGTCCTGAGCACCCCGGCGGTGCAGGGGGTCGCCGGCCGTCCGGTCCGCGTGCGCGTGACGACCGACGAGCAGGACCTCGAGGTCGCCCTGGTCGCCGGCGGCAGCACCCGCGTCCCGCTGCGGGGCAGGACCACCCGCGTCCGCGTCACCCTGACCGAGGTGGACGGCGCGAGGGTCGGTGTCGCCGCTCTCGAGGTCGTCCTGCGCACGGCGTCCGGCGTCGTCGCCGCCCAGCGCAGCCTGCGGCTGCCCGACGACGCCGCCGAGGCGACCGGCGGCCGTCCGGCCGGCGCGCCGCTGGCCGTGCTGCTCAGCGCCGGGCGCCGGGACCGGCCGGGCTGCCTGCTGCTCGGCGACCGCCCGGTCTGCTCGTCCGAGCTGCCGCTCGCCGACGAGGACAGCACCGTGCTGGACCGCGCGCTGACCGTCGACCGCGCCGCCCTCGTGCGCGTCGGCGTCTCGGCGCGCGTCCGCCCGGGGAACGTCGTGAACGCGCTCCTGCAGCGCCGCCAGCCGGTGACCGTGACCGCGACGAGCGCCGCCGTCCCGGACGCCGGCGCGCGGCCGGCCGCGGTGGTCGACCGCGACCTGCGCACCGGGTGGCTCGCCGCCGCGCAGGACCGCGCGCCGGCGCTCGCCCTGTCGTGGCCGGCGCCCCGTCGGGTCACCGGCGTGCGGGTCGTCGTCGACGAGCAGCTCGCGGCGTCACGACCGCGGTCGGTGGCCCTGCGCCTCGACGACGGCCCGCCCGTCGTCGCCCGGCTCGCGGCCGACGGCACCGCCCGCATCCCGGCCCGCACCGCCCGCTCGGTGCACGTCGCGTTCCCGGACGTCGAGGTCCGCACCTCCCTCGGCCGGGACGGCCTGCGGTCGCGCCTGCCCGTCGGCGTCACCGAGCT
>CAXTFU010000452.1:0-2429 GCA_964243385.1 uncultured bacterium
CGGCCTTGCGCGGGTTCACGCCGTCGACGACCTTCGTGCCGGAGCACCCCATGCGGCGGGTGTGCTTGGTGCCCTCCGAGCCGGTGATGCCCTGGACGATGACCCTGCTGTCCGCGTGAAGGAAGATCGCCATGCTCAGGCCCCCTGGTCTGCGAGCTCGGCGGCCTTGTCGGCTGCGCCGTCCATCGTGTCGACGACCGTCACGAGCGGGTGGGCCGCCTCGGACAGGATCCGGCGACCCTCCTCGACGTTGTTGCCGTCCAGCCGGACGACCAGCGGCTTGGTCGCGGCGTCGCCGAGCATGCCGAGCGCCTGCACGATGCCGTCGGCCACCGCGTCGCAGGAGGTGATGCCGCCGAAGACGTTCACGAACACCGACCGGACGTCCGGGTCGGACAGGATGATCTCCAGGCCGTCGGCCATGACCTGCGCCGAGGCGCCGCCGCCGATGTCCAGGAAGTTGGCCGGCTTCACACCGCCGTGCCCCTCGCCGGCGTACGCGACGACGTCGAGCGTGCTCATGACGAGCCCCGCGCCGTTGCCGATGATGCCGACCTGGCCGTCGAGCTTGACGTAGTTGAGGCCCTTGCCCTGGGCGCGGCCCTCGAGGTCGTCGTCGGCGACGACGTCGGCGTACGCGGTGAAGACCTCGGCGTGCCGGAACGCGGCGTTCTCGTCGAGGGTGACCTTGCCGTCGAGCGCGACGATCCGGCCGTCGGGCGTGCGGCAGAGCGGGTTGATCTCGACGAGCGTGGCCTCCTCCTCGACGAAGACCGTCCACATGGCCTCGAGGATGCGGCTGACCTCGTCGATCACGTCGGCCGGGATCCTGCCCGCCTCGGCGATCTCCCGCGCCTTGGCCGCGTCGACGCCCTGCACGGGGTCGACCGCGACCCGGGCCAGCGCCTCGGGACGCTCGACGGCCAGCTGCTCGATCTCCATGCCGCCCTCGGCGCTGCACATGGCGAGGTAGGAGCGGTTGGCGCGGTCGAGCAGGTAGGAGACGTAGTACTCGACGTCGATGTCGCTGGCCTCGGTGACGAGGACCTTGTGCACGACGTGGCCCTTGATGTCGAGCCCGAGGATCGCCTCGGCACGCGCGACGGCCTCGTCGGGGGTGTCGGCGAGCTTGACGCCACCGGCCTTGCCGCGGCCGCCGGTCTTGACCTGAGCCTTGACCACGACGGGCCGGCCGATCCGCTCGGCGACGCCGCGGGCCGCCTCGGCGGAGTCGACGGTCTCACCGGGGAGCACGGGCACGCCGTGCTTGGCGAAGAGCTCCTTCGCCTGGTACTCCATGAGGTCCACGCGGGGTCCTGTCTCGTCGACGAGTGTGGCGGTCGGCCGAGACTAGCCACGCGTTGCAGCACGGGAACGCCCGAGGCCCGGTGGTGTGACGGACCGCACCGGCGACCGGTCAGACCGCCTCGGCCTGCGCACCGACGTGCTCGCGCACCCACTCGACGATGGACGAGGTCGTCGCGCCGGGCGTGAAGACCTGGGCGACGCCGAGCGCGTGCAGCTGCGGGATGTCGTCCTCGGGGATGATCCCGCCGCCGAACACGACGACGTCGTCCGCCCCGCGGGCGGCGAGCAGCTCCATCACCCGGGCGAACAGCGTCAGGTGCGCGCCGGACAGCACCGACAGCCCGACGCAGTCCGCGTCCTCCTGCACGGTCGTCTCGACGATCTGCTCGGGCGTCTGGTGCAGGCCGGTGTAGATGACCTCCATGCCGGCGTCGCGCAGGGCGCGCGCGACGACCTTCGCCCCCCGGTCGTGCCCGTCCAGGCCCGGCTTGGCGACGACGACACGGATGCGTCCGGGGCTGGTCACGGGACCTCCAGGGCTGGGCGGGTGTCGAGCACGAGCAGGTGTCGAGCAGCCGGAGGCTACGCCCGCCGTCCCCAGTGCGACACGCCTCGTTGACGAGGTGCGCCACGCCGGGATAACGTCGTGGTAACGAAACGGTCGCCTGCGGGCTGCCCCGGCGCCACCGAGTCCGCTGCGCGCCCTGCGCCCAGTCCCGCTGCGCCCCCAGCTCCCCTGCGTTCCAGTCCCCCTGTGCCCCCCCCTGCGCCCCGGCTCGCGTCCACGCCCGTCCGGCGCCGATCCCACGGAGTCCTGAGCACGTGCCACGATCCGCACGCGTCGCGCGCCATGCCGCGCCCCGGGACACCGCCCGGCTGCGCGCCGTCCTGCTGCCCGCGGTGCTGCTCGTGGCGGGTGGCAGCGCGCTGACCGGGATGGCCGTCCTGCCCGCCGCGGCCGACGACCGGGCCCGCACGCCCGTGCCGCTGGCCGCCGAGCCGGCCGAGCCGGCCGAGCCGGACGGCCAGACGAACGTCGCGCTGCTCCGGGTCCTGCGCGCGGGCGCGGCGGCCGACCGCGCGGCCCGCGAGCTCGCGGCCACCCGCGAGCGGGCCCGGGC
>CAXTFU010000453.1:0-2409 GCA_964243385.1 uncultured bacterium
GTCCCGGACGGGTCTCCCGCCGGCCCGGCCGGCAGCCGTCGGGCGACCGGCGCGTGACGGCGACGCGCGCCACCACGGACGAGGGCGGCCTCGGCCGGTCCGCCCGGACGATGGCGGTCGGCACGCTGGCCTCGCGCGGCACCGGCTTCCTGCGCACCGCCGTCGTCGCGGCCGTGCTCGGGGTGGCCGACGTCGGTGAGGCGTTCAACCTCGCCAACACCGCGCCGAACATCGTCTACGAGCTGCTGCTCGGCGGGGTGCTGACGAGCGTCGTCGTGCCGGTGCTCGTGCGGGCCGCCCGCGACGAGGGCGACTCCGGCGAGGCCTTCACCCAGCGCCTGCTCACCCTCGTCGTGCTCGTGCTGGGCGGCGCCTCGGTGCTGCTCGTCGTCGCCGCGCCGTACGTCGTCGACCTGTACGGCGGCGACCTGTCGCCGGGTGCGCGTGACCTCGCCGTCGTGTTCGCCCGCTTCCTGCTGCCGCAGGTGCTGTTCTACGGCGCGGGCGCCGTCATGGGCGCCTACCTCAACACCCGCGGGCGGTTCGGGCCGCCGATGTGGGCGCCGGTGCTGAACAACCTCGTCGTCATCGCGACCGGCGTCGTGTTCGCGCTCGTGCCCGGGCCGGACCGCCCCGAGCCGGGCTCCATCACCGACGTGCAGACCACCGTGCTCGGCATCGGCGTCACGCTCGGCATCGTCGCGCAGACCGCCGCGCTGGTGCCGGCCCTGCGCGCGACCGGCTTCCGGCTGCGGCCGCGCCTGTCGCTGCGCGGCTCGGGGCTCGGGCACGCCGCCCGGCTCGCGCGCTGGGTGTTCCTGTACGTCGTGGCCAGCCAGGCCGCCTACTTCGTCGTCGTCCGCCTCGCGACGAGCGCCGGCCGGTCGGCCGAGGGACGCGGCTACTCGGCCTACACCTACGCCTTCTTGCTGTGGCAGCTGCCGCACGCGATCGTCGCCGTCAGCGTCATCACCGCGCTGCTGCCGCGCATGAGCCGCGCCGCCGCGGACGGGCGCACCGACGACCTGCGCACCTCGCTGAACCGCGGGCTGCGGCTCACCGTGTCGGTGCTCGTCCCGGCCGCGGTGGCCTTCGCGGTGCTGGGCCGCGAGCTCGCGGTGCTGGTGTTCGCCCGGGTCAACATCTCGGTCCCGGAGGCCCGCTTCATCGGCCTGCTGCTCGGCGTGTTCGCGCTCGGGCTGGTGCCGTTCAGCACCTACCAGCTGCAGCTGCGGGCCTTCTACGCCCAGCAGGACACCCGGACGCCGACGCTCGTCAACCTCGCCGTGAACGCCACCATGGTGGTCGCGGACCTGCTGCTGTTCGTGCTGCTGCCGGACGACCTCAAGGTGATCGGCCTGGCCGCAGGGCACGCGCTGTCGTTCGCGGCCGGGCTGGTCCTGTGCTCGGTCGTCCTGTCGCGCCGGCTGGGCGGCCTCGGCGTGGCGCTGGTCGTCCGGACGGCGGTGCGCTGCCTCGTCGCGGCGCTGCTGCCGGCCGTGCCCGCGGCCCTGCTCGTCGCGCTGGCGACGCGGCAGCTCGGCGAGGGGCCGCTGGGTGCCGCGGTGGCCCTCGTCGCGGGCGGCGGGGTGCTCGCGGTCGGCTACCTGCTGCTCACCCGTCGGATGCGGGTGCCCGAGGTCGAGGAGGTCGCCGGGCCGGTCCTGCGCCGCCTGCGCCGCTGACCGACGGCGCCAGGACGAGCGCGGCGGGCAGCGGTGTGGGGCAGCCACGCGACCCGCCGCCGGACGCCCGGGCGTCCCCGGGGAGGCGCCTGCCGCTGCCTACGATGGTGCGCGGCGCGGTGCCCCGCCGCCGCGTCCGGCAGTCCCGTCCGGCAGTCCCGTCCGACCGATCCCCCGCTCGACCTCTGGAGGGCCCGTGGCACCGCCGCCCGGCAGCCGCGCGGCCAGCGAGGTCCTCCGGCCCGGCGACCTGCTCGCGGCCCGGTACCGCCTGGTGCGACCGGTGCCCAGCCAGGGCAGCGCCGAGCGGCCGGCCGTCCTGTGGCTGGCCACCGACGAGGTGCTGGCCCGGCCGGTGGCCGCCAAGGTGCTGCCGGTGACGGGCCCGGACGCCGCGGCCACGACCTCGGCGTTCCTGGACGCCGCGTCCGCGGGGGGCTCGGCGACGTCCCCCGTGCTCGTGCGCGTGTACGACGCCGCGGTCGAGCACCGGCCCGCCGAGGCGTCCGGCGGCCCGGGCGTCGACGTCGCCTACGTCATCAGCGAGTGGGTCGACGGGACGCCGCTGGCCGAGGTGCTCGAGCGCGACGGGCCGTTCGCCCCCGCCGCCGCCGTCGCGCTCACCACGACCGTCGCCGAGGCGCTGACCGCCGTGCACGCGCAGGGGCTGGCGCACGGCCGGGTGCACCCCGGCAACCTCCTGCTCACCGCGGGCGGGAGGGTC
>CAXTFU010000454.1:0-2404 GCA_964243385.1 uncultured bacterium
GCGCCGACGTCCGCGCCGATGTCGCCGACGACCGCGCAGGCGGCCGGCGCGACGCCGAGCCGGGCCGCGGCGGCGAGCACCATGCCGGGGGCGGGCTTGCGGCAGGCGCAGCCGTCGTCCGGTCCGTGCTCGCAGACCAGGACCGGTCCCAGCGGGCCGATCAGCTCGGCGAGGCGGTCGTGGACGGCGTCGACCTGCGCGCGCGTCAGCAGCCCCCGCGCGATGCCGCTCTGGTTCGACACCACGGCGGTGGGCACGCCCGCGGCGCGGAGCCGGTCGAGCGCCGCACGGGCGCCGTCGACCGGGCGCACCTGGTCGGGGTCGCCGTTGTAGGGGACGTCATGGACGAGCGTGCCGTCACGGTCGAACAGGACCGCTGCGAGGTGGCCGCCGGCCGGGCCGAGGGACGAGGGACCGTGAGCGGCCCTCACCGGCCGTCCGGTGCGTCGGCAGCAGGGACGGCCCGGGTCGAGGGGCGCAGGCGGCACATGGACCCTCGCGTTCCCGAGATCTCCGCGGCCAAACGAGCTTCTTCCGGTGCGTCCAGCCGGAAGGCGGATGTGGCGCCGGCGCCACCTCCGGGCGTCAACCGGCGAGCTGGTGGCTCACGGGCTCGCGCAGCAGGACCAGGACGGCCTGCTCGATGGCGCCCTGGTAGGCGGGGGACCCGTAGGAGGCCGAGTCGCCGAGGGCCTCGAGCTCGGGGGCGATCGTGACCCCGTCGTCGTAGAGGTCGATGATCCGCGGGTCGATGTAGCTCGCGCGGCACACGGCCGGGGTGTTGCCGAGCTTCTGGGCGACCTCCTTCACCACCCGCGTCACCGCGCGCTTGCGGGCGGTCGGGCTCTCCGCGTGCGTCGACACGGCCAGGCCGACGGCGGCCATGACCGTCGCCGACCAGGTGCGGAAGTCCTTGGCGGTGTCGTCCCCACCGGTGACGCCGCGCAGGTAGTCGTTGATGTCGCCGCTCTTCACGTCGACCCAGCCGGCGGAGCGCCCCGGGCCGCTGCGGTACGCCAGCAGCTCGGGGCCGCCGCCACGGCGCTGCCGGAGCTGCTTCACGACGCCCGCGACCTCCGGCTCGACGATCGCCCGGTGCCAGAGCTTGCCGCTCTTGCCGGTGTAGTCGAAGACGACCTCGAGGTCGCCGGAGGTGCTGGTCGTCACCGTCACGTGCCGCTTGAGCAGCGTGGCGAGCCCGTACGACTGGTTCTCCGAGGCGTACTGCTCCCCGCCGATGCGGAAGAAGCCGAGGTCGAGCAGGCGGACCGCGCAGGCCAGCACCCGCGCGCGCGGCAGCCCGGGCAGGACGAGGTCCTCCCGCAGGCGCTCGCGCGCGGCGGGCAGCCGGGCGGCGAAGTCCAGGACGCGGTCGTGCTTGGCCAGGTCGCGCTGCACGCGCCAGGCGTCGTGGTAGCGGTACTGCCGCCGGCCCTTGACGTCCAGCCCGGTCGCCTGCACGTGCCCGTTCGCGATCGAGCAGATCCAGACGTCCTCCCAGGCGGGAGGGAGGACCAGCGCCTCGATGCGGGCCAGGGCCGCCTCGTCGGTCACCGGCGTGCCGGACGCGTCGACGTAGCGGAACCCCGTGCCGGAGCGGACCCGGGTGATGCCGGGGCCGGAGCACGACACGCGACGCAGGCGGACCACTCCGACCTCCTGTCCGGCTGGGCCGGGTCTCAGACCTCGGGCTCGAGGTGCATGGCCGACTCCTCGGCGCTGTAGCCGCCGAGGTCGGTGCCGACGTCGCCGGCGACCAGGTCGGCCTCGGTGTCGCCGCGGGCGCCCTCGTCGTACTCGACCAGTCTGCCGACCCCCTGGCCGGCGCGCTCGTCGAACGGGGTGTCGGCGCCCTCGCGCTCGTCCGCGGGCTCGTCGATCGCCGCGAGGACATCGTCCTGCTCGCGGGACAGGCGGCCGTCGAGCGACTCGCCCTCGGCCTGCTCGGACGCCGTGGTGCCCCACTCGTCGACGGCGATCGCGGTGTCGTGGGCGGGCTCGATGGTCGCCTCGGTGTCACCGGCGACGACCTGCGTCGGGTCCGAGAACCCGGGGTCCGGGATGCCCTCGGCCTCGGCGGAGGAGGGGGGCTCGGGGATGCGGCTCATGCGGGGTCCTCTCGTGAGGTGATGGGTGCGGGACGTGCCGTGCGGTGCCGTGGACGCCACGAGGGCCGCCTCGATGAGGCGGCCCTCGGGTGCTCCGGACGGGATCAGGCCTGCTTGACCGTGGTCCCGCTGCCGGGGGTGGCGCCCTCGATCGTCGACTTGAAGGCGTCGAGCGCCTTCTCGACGCCCTGCTTGCCGATGCGAAAGCCGGGGTGGAAGAACAGCGGCTCGCCGCGCTCCGCTTCCGTCAGCCCCGCGTGCTCCTTGTCGTTGATCTTGCCGACGTAGCCGACGAC
>CAXTFU010000455.1:0-2396 GCA_964243385.1 uncultured bacterium
GCGGTCGACCACGACGATCCGCGTCGCCGTGAGCGCCGCCAGGCACTGGATGCCGATGTGGCCGAGGCCGCCCGCGCCGACCACGACGCAGGTCGTGCCCGGGTACAGCAGCGGGACGGCCTTGCGCACCGCGTGGTAGGCCGTGATGCCCGCATCGGCCAGTGCGGCGACGTCCGAGGGACGGGTGCTCGGGTCGAGCAGCACACACGCGCGGGCCGAGGTGCGCAGGAGCTCCGCCATCCCCCCGTCCTCGCTGAGGCCGGGGAACGAGCCGTTGGGGCAGTGCATGTCGTCGCCCGCCCGGCACGCGCGGCACAGCCCGCAGGTGGGCGTCGGGTGCAGGATCACCGTGTCGCCGACCTGCACGTTCGTGACGGCGGAGCCGACCTCGTGCACCCAGCCGGCGTTCTCGTGGCCGAGCACGTACGGCAGCGTGACGCCCGACCTGCTGTCCCACTGCCCCTCGATGATGTGCAGGTCGGTGCGGCAGACCCCGGCTCCGCCGATCTTCACGAGAACGTCGAGCGGACCGGCGATGGTCGGCTCCGGCACCTCCTCCACGACGGGGGTCGAGTGGTAGCCGTGCAGGCGAACAGCCCTCATCGGTCGTCCTCTCCATCTCCGAGCGACGGGTAGCGGTCGTGCAGCATGCCGCGGCAGATGCCGCTGTTGGCCTCGGCGCCGACCCGGGTCAGCCGCGCCCGCTGCAGGTGCAGGGGCAGCGCCGCAGCGACGACGGCCGCGCCGGTCACGGGGTCGACGAGCAGCGGGCTGCCGTCGTCGGACGGCAGCCCCAGCTCGGCCCGGCGCGCCCGCAGGCGCTCCCGGTCCGGGGTGGCCGGAGCGTCGCCGAGGGTGAGGCCGGCGAGCTCGGCCCCGGTGCGGCCGGCGGCCAGCATCGGCCGGCAGACGCGGTCGGTGCCGGCGAGCACGGCCTTGCGGATGAAGTCGACCCGCAGGCCGTCGAGCTCGGACTCGGCGAGCGTGCCGAACGAGTCGACGAAGCCGGCCCGGGCGGCCACGCCGCCGTTGATGGCCTCGGACGCGAAGTGGTCCTCGAGCACGATCTCGGTCCTGGACACCCCGTCGACCCGGCTCACGGCCTCGTAGGCGTCGGCGACCATGAGGAAGGCGAAGTTGGGCGCGCAGAAGTAGGTGGGCAGGCGCAGGTGCACGTCCGCCACCCCCTCGGCGGACACGGTGCACGACGCCACGAACCCCAGCGAGGTGACGGGTTCGTCGAGCTCCGGGTCGCGCACCGTGCCCAACGCGGCAAGGACCGCAGCCGCGTCGGTCACCCAGGCCTCCTCGCAGGCCGTCCGGACGTCACGACTGGGCTCCGACCGGCTCCTCGACGAGGCGCGCGTCGTCCTGCGCGGCCGGCGTCCCGGCGTCGGCGGGCAGGCGGTACTCGGCGGGGACCTCGATGTCGTAGAGCTTGGCGGCGTTCAGCCCGAGGATCTTCTTCTTCGTGGCGGTCGTGACGCGCGGGTAGTCGGAGAACTCGTCGCTCGGGTAGTCCCAGTCGACGAAGCCCTCGACCTGCCACTTCGGCTCCCAGATGCCGTAGTCGCTGCCGAAGGTCATCTTGTCCTCGCCGACCCAGAACAGCAGCTCCCCCATCACCTTGGCGAAGAACTTGGGCCGGGCGTGCATGAGGCCGCCGATGACGACCGACAGGCCGGCGTAGACGTTCGGCTCCTGCGTCGCCATGAAGCAGAAGTCCTCGATGCGCGGCAGCCCGACGTGCTCGACGATGAAGTTGAGCTCCTCGCGGTACGAGGTCGCCGCCTCGTCGACGTCGGAGACGTCGAAGGCGTCCTTGTCGAGCGGCCAGATCGTCGGGCCCTTGTGCACGTGGACGTTCTTGATGCCGAGCTCCTGCGCCCGGGCCAGGAACCGGTAGGCCTCCGGGTCCTTGAGCGTCCAGCCGCGGGAGCCGTCGAGCCACTCCGCGGTGTAGAGCTTGACGCCCTTGGGCTGCCAGCGGGCGACGCTCTGTTCGAACTCCTTCATCGCCGCGTCGCCGCCGCGCGGCTCGAAGCGGCTGTTCACGACGAACTTGCCGGGGTGCTTCTCGGCCAGCTCGCCGTTCTTCTCGGTGGTGTTGAAGCCCTCGGAGTACCAGGACCTGAGGTACGTCGGCTGGAAGATCGCCACGTCGACGTGGCCGTCCTCGAAGACGTCCTTCATGAGGTCGTCCTCGGAGTACTTCTGGAAGTGCTCGATCGACCAGTGCGTCTCGGGCGGGCCGAGCGACTGGTAGGCGTGGAAGCAGTCGATCCAGCCCTTGGCGTAGTTCTCCTGACCGGGCACCCAGTTCTGCGGGCTGGCGTCCCAGTAGTGCATGTGGCTGTCGACCACGAAGTACTGCTCGCCGTCCTTCTCGTACACGG
>CAXTFU010000456.1:0-2388 GCA_964243385.1 uncultured bacterium
CTGCTGTCGCTGTGCCTGCTGTCGCTGTGCCTGCTGTCGCTGTGCCTGCTGTCGCTGTGCCTGCTGTCGCTGTGCCTGCTGTCGCTGTGCCTGCTGTCGCTGTGCCTGCTGTCGCTGTGCCTGCTGTCGCCGTGCCTGCCGTCGCCGTGCCTGCGGTCGCCGTCGTGCCCGCACCTCCCGTGTCCGCTCGCCCGTCCGCGCTCGGCGCCTCGGCCTTCGAGGGCTTCTGCCGCGAGACCACGCCGTGGCTCGTCGCGCGCCTGCGCGGCCGCACCGGGAGCCGGGAGGAGGCGCAGGACCTGTGCCAGGAGGCGCTGGCCCGCGCCTGGCGGCAGTGGGACGAGGTGCAGGCCGCCGCCTCGCCCGGCGCGTGGGTGTGCACCGTCGCCGACCGCCTCGTCATCGACGGCTGGCGACGGCGGGCGTACGTCGCCAGCCGGCAGCGCCTGGCGCCGCCGGCCGGCCCCGCGCCGGACCGGGACGACGTCCTCGCCCTGCGCCAGGCGCTCGCGGGGCTCGGACCGGACGTGCGCGAAGCCGTCGTCCTGCACTACTACGAGGACTGGTCGATCGCACGCATCGCGAGCACGGCCGGCGTGACCACGAGCAGCGTGAAGTCGCGGCTGCACCGTGGCCGGGCCGTGCTCGCGGCGGCGCTCGCCGACGACGGCGATGCGCAGAGCCCTGGCCGGCCCGCGGTGCCGCGCCTGGCTGGGCCGGTCGTCGCTCCGGCGGACCAGCCGCCCGTGGGACGTCCTGCGGCAGCGCCGGCTCAGCGGCCCGCACGCTCGGGACCAGCCGTCCCCGCACCGGTCCCGGCGGCGGTCGGCGAGCCTCGACCGGGGGTCCGTCCGGCCGTTCCCGCGCCGGTCCCGGCGGCGGTCGGTGAGCCTCGACCGGCAGTCCGCCCGCTCGACGGACCGCCGCGCCTGGTCATCCCGGGCCAGCGGCGAGCCCCGTCGACGGCGACGCAGCCCGCCTGAGCGGGAACGAACCGGGCCCGCCTGAAGCCGTGCCCGCCGTCCCCGTCGTGCCGGAGGTGCACCCGGCTCACGGCACCTGATCAGCTCCGTACGCGCTCACCGCACGGCACCCGCTCAGCCCGCATCGTCCGCTCGGCCCGCATCGTCCGCTCGGCTTGAGTCGTCCGCCCAGCTCGCGTCGTCCACTCAGCTCGCGTCGTCCGCTCAGCTCGCGTCGCGGGCTCAGCTCGCGTCGTCCGCTCAGCTCGCGTCGCGGGCTCGACTCGCGTCGCCAGCGGGGGCTCAGCCCAGCGGTGTCCGGCTGAGGGCGACGGCCACGCCGTAGGCCAGCGCCATGACGGTGACCTCGCCGGTGGCCAGCCGCCGGAACGCCCCCGGCGTGCCCGCCGACAGCGACGGCAGCGCCACCGCTCGGTGCCGCGCGCCGGCGCCGACGAGCAGCACGAACGCGGCCGTCTTGACGAGCAGCAGCGCGCCGTAGCCAGTCGTCCACAGCTGCGACAGGGGCTCGAGCCGCAGCCATGCCCCGACGCCGCCGGAGGTCCCGACCGCGACGGCGCACAGCAGCGCTAGCGGGCTGTACCGGCGTGCGGCCGCGGCGAGGTCGCCGGACGACGGCAGCAGGACGAGGGCCGCGAGGCCGCCCACCCACAGGACGCCGGCCAGCACGTGCACCACGAGCGTGACCTGCGCCGCCCGGTGGCTGCTCTGGCTGGCCGCGTGGCCGTTCAGCAGCGGCGGGACGAGCGCGACCAGCGCCAGCAGCAGCAGCGGGACGACCGCCGGACGCCCCGGGACCGCGGCGACCACCGCCACGGCCACGGCGAGGCACGCCGACAGCAGCAGCGCCCGGCCCTGCGGCACCTCGAAGGCGTAGTAGTCGAGCAGCTCGGGCTCGAGCACCTGTCCGACCGGCTGCGCGACGACCTCCGACAGCCCCAGCACCAGCGCCACCGCCGAGCTGAGCGCCCAGGCCACCGCCGCGCCCACCACGAGGGGGCGGCGCACCGGCACGGCCGCGAGCAGCGCGGCGAGCAGCGCGCCGACCACGGTCAGCGCGGCCGCCTGGCCGACCAGGTCGACGAGCGGCGACGTCCAGCCCGGCACCGGGCCCGGGTCGGGCAGCCCCGCCGGTGCGGGCGTGGGCGCCGCGCCGCCGAGCGCGACGGCGACGAGGGCGCACAGGGCCGCCACGAGCAGCCACGTGCCGACGGTGCTCGCGGGCGTCGCGGGTGATGACCGGATCGCGGGCGCGCCGGTCGCGGGCGGGGGAGTGCGCACGTGCACGGTGCTCCAGCGGTCGAGGGCTCGGCCCAGTCTGCACGCCGCGCGTCCGAGGTGGCCGGCCGCGGCCGGCACGACGTCCGGGCGAGGACCGCCGCCACGACGTCCGGGCGAAGACCGC
>CAXTFU010000457.1:0-2386 GCA_964243385.1 uncultured bacterium
GCCGGCGCGCACGGCCCCTCCCCCCCCGTCCGAAGGAGCCCCGTGCGCCGCCTCGCCCTGCTGAGCTTCGTCCACCGCCGGCTCGTGCTGGCCGTCTGGCTCGGCGTGCTGCTCGTGCTCGGCGGCTCGCTCGCCGCGGTGGGATCCGGCTACGACGACCAGTTCTCGCTGCCCGACACCGAGAGCGCCCGTGCCCTCGAGCTGCTGCAGCGGGTGAGCCCGGCCTCGTCCGGCGCGCAGCTGAACGCGGTGGTGCACGTCGAGGACGGCCGGGTCACCGACCCCCCGGTCGTCGAGCGCTTCGGCGCGGCGCTCGAGCAGGCGCAGGCCCTCGGCACCGTCGCGGCCGTCGCCTCGCCGTACGCGCCGGGCGGCGAGCGCCAGGTGTCGCGGGACGGCCGCACCGCCTTCGCGACGCTGACGCTCGCCGGCGTCGTCCCGAACGACGTGACGAACGCCGAGGTCGACGAGCTGCTCGAGACGGTGCGCGCGTCCAGCGGCGACGGTGTCCAGATCGAGGTGACGGGCTCGGACGCGCAGGGACCACCCGAGCAGGGCCTCGGCGAGGCTGTCGGGCTGCTCGCCGCCGCGGTGGTGCTGTTCCTGGTGTTCGGCTCGCTGCTCGCCATGTCGCTGCCGCTCATCACCGCGGTGCTGGCCATCGCCGTGTCGCTGGCCGGCGTCGGGCTGCTCGCCAACGCGCTCACCATCGCGACGTTCGCACCGACCCTCTCGGTGCTGCTCGGCCTCGGCGTCGGCATCGACTACGCCCTGTTCATCGTCACCCGCTACCGGCAGGGCCTGCTCGACGGGCAGACGCCGGAGCAGGCCACGGTCACCGCGATCGACACCAGCGGACGGGCGGTGCTGTTCGCCGGCATCACCGTGTGCATCGCGCTGCTCGGCCTGTTCGCGATCGGCCTGTCGTTCCTGTACGGCGTCGCCGTGGCGGCGTCGCTCGCGGTCGCCACCACCGTCGTCGCCAACCTGACCCTGCTGCCCGCGCTGCTCGGGTTCTTCGGCGTCCGGGTCCTGCCGCGGCGCCTGCGCACGCAGCTCGGGGTGCCGCAGGACGACGCGCGCAGCCGCCGGGGCTGGCACCGCTGGGCGCAGGTGCTCGACCGGCGGCCGGCCCTGCTCGCGCTCCTCGCCCTCGCGCTCATGCTGGTCGTCAGCGCCCCGTTCCTGCACCTGCGCCTCGGGCTCACCGACCAGGGCAGCGACCCGGCCGGCTCGACGACCCGCAAGGGCTACGACCTGCTCGCCGAGGGCTTCGGCCCGGGCTTCAACGGCCCGCTGCTCGTCGTCAGCGACCTGCGCGAGGACGCCGACCCGGCGCCGACGCAGGCGCTGCGCACCGCGCTCGAGGACGACCCGGACGTCGCGGCCGTGACCCCGACCGTCTTCCTCGGCGGGAGCAGCCCCGGGCAGCCCGCCGCCGGCGGGATCGGCCTGACGACCGTCTACCCGCGCAGCGCGCCGCAGGACGCCGCGACCAGCGAGCTCGTCCGGCGGCTGCGCGACGACCTGGTCCCGCCGGCCGAGCAGGGGTCGGGGCAGCAGCTGCTCGTCGGGGGCAGCACCGCCATCGGCGAGGACTTCAGCAGCTCCATCGCCGGCAAGCTGCCGCTGTTCGTCGGCGTCGTCGTCGCGCTGTCGTTCCTGCTGCTCACGGCGGTGTTCCGCAGCGTCGTCATCGCCGGTGTGGCCGCGCTCATGAACCTGCTGTCGGCCGCCGCGGCGTTCGGGGTCGTCGTGGCCGTCTTCCAGGACGGCCTGGGCCTGTCGCTGCTCGGCGTCGACCGCACCGGCCCGATCCTGGCCTTCCTGCCGGTGATCCTGTTCGCGATCCTGTTCGGCCTGTCGATGGACTACGAGGTGTTCCTGCTCAGCCGCATCCACGAGGAGTGGCTGCACCGTCGGGACAACCGCGCGGCCGTGCTGGAGGGCCTGGCCGCCACCGGCCGGACGATCACGGCCGCCGCGGCGATCATGGTCATGCTGTTCCTGGCGTTCGTGCTCGGTCCCGACCTCACGATCAAGCTGTTCGGGCTGGGCCTGGCGGCAGCCGTCCTGCTCGACGCGCTCGTCGTCCGCAGCGTGCTCGTCCCGGCCATCATGCTGCTGCTCGGCCGCGCGAACTGGTACCTGCCGCGCTGGCTGGACCGCCTGCTGCCGCACCTGTCGGTCGAGGGGCCCGCGGCGGCTGCCCCCGCGACGCCGGTCGAGGCCGCGCGGGCCTGACCCGCCGGAGGCCGGCTCGCACGGCCCGGTCAACCGGACCCGCTCCGTGCGGTGGGTGACGTCGTCCGTGCGTCGCGTCGTTCGTGTGTGGGCGAGGGGGGAGTTGAACCCCCACGTCCTTTCGGACACACGGACCTGAACC
>CAXTFU010000458.1:0-2349 GCA_964243385.1 uncultured bacterium
GCGTCGTGCCCGCCGAGGCGGCGGCGCTCGGCGCCGCCGACGGGGCGGACGAGGCGCTCTCCTGCGGTACGGCCGACGGCGAGGCGCTCGGTCGCGCGCTGGCCGTGCCGGAGGTCGGCGTCGTCCGGTCGTCCCCGTCGTCGCCGCACGCGGCGAGGGACCCGCTGAGGGCGAGGACGACCAGGAGGCAGGAGGCGGTGCGCATGGCTGCATCGTCCACGGGCGACGGCCCCCGGTCACGGTGACGTGCCGAACGACGCCGAGCCGTCACCAGTCCGAAGGCAGGCCGACGCCTGCGGACGGCCCGGCCGAGCGCCCCGCCGGACCGGACCGGGCGAGCGGCCCGGGCGAGGGATGGGCCCAGGCGGGGACCGGCGCGTCCGTGCCGCTGCGGGCGCGCCGGCGGCCCTACGCTCCGCCCGTGACCCTTCCGCTCGCACCGCCGGGCGTCCCGGAGCCGTTCCGTGCCGCGCTCGTCGGGCTGCGCGCCGCGGTGGCGGACCCCGACCGGCCGGGGCTCGACCTGCAGGAGGTGCCGGCGCCCAAGCGCCTGGCGCCGTTCGCGGTCGCCGTCTCGGCCGAGATCTGCCGCGACGACGAGCAGGTCGCGAGCGGCCGGTTCGTGGTGCTGCACGACCCCGCCGGCCAGGACGGTTGGCGCGGTGACACCCGCGTCGTCGCGTTCGTGTCGGCCGACGTCGAGGCCGAGATGGCCGCCGACCCGGCGCTCGCGCAGGTCGGCTGGAGCTGGCTCACCGACTCGCTGCACGACCGCGGCGCCCGGCACACCGCCACCGGCGGCACGGTGACGCGCACGGTCTCGTGCCGCTTCGGCCAGATCGAGGACGGCGACGAGGCCAGCGAGGTCGAGGTGCGCGCCTCCTGGACGCCGCTCGCGGACGACGACGGCGCGCTGGACCTCGGCGTGCACCTGCGCGCGTGGTGCGACCTGCTGTGCGCCACGGCCGGGCTGCCTCCGCCCGGCGTGCTGGCCCTGCACCGCTGACGGGCGCCGTCAGGCCGGTGCGGGTTCGGTGCGGTCCGGCTCGGCGCGCTGCTCCGGCACGACACCGTCGGCGCCCCCGTCGGCCGGCGTCGTGCCAGGGCGCGGCGCGAGCGGCAGGCGCAGGACGAGCCGCGTGCCGGCCCCGGGCGCGCTGAGCACCTCGACGCTGCCGCCGGACACCCGCGCGCGCTCGCGCAGCAGCCCGAGCCCGACCCTCCGGCCGCGGTCCGGGCGGACGAGCTCTGGGGCGAAGCCGGGCCCGTCGTCCGAGACCGTGACGACGAGCCGGTCCGGCTCGACGACGAGCTCGAGCCGCGCGTCGTCGACGTCCGCGTGCTTCACGACGTTGAGCAGCGCCTCCTGGCAGAAGCGGTAGGCGGTGATGGCGGACGCCAGCGGCAGCGGCGCAGGGGCGTCCGGCCACGCGAGGTGCACCTGCAGGGCGTACCGCGACCGGAGGTCGGCGCGCAGCCCCCCGATGGCGGAGGCGAGGTCGCCGTCGCGCAGGGCCGCCGGCCGGGTGCGGGCCATGACGGCGCGCAGCTGCTCCTCGGCGTCCTCGACGTAGTCGGTGACCTGGACGAGGTCGACCGGACCGGAGGGCCCGTCGAGCAGGCCGCGGGCGATCATGAGCGACTGCGCCACGGTGTCGTGCAGCTCGGCGGCGAGCTGCCCGCGGGCGCCCTCCTCCGCGGTCACCAGCGCGGTGAGCAGCTCGGACACGCCGGCGCCGGCCGAGACCGCCGCCTGCCGGTGCCGCTCCCCCAGCTCGTCGGCCAGCCGCACCCGCGCGTGCAGCGCGTCCAGGACGCGCGCCAGCTCGTCGAGCTCGCGGCTCAGCGGCGTCGCGGACGTGCGGGGAGTCTGCCCGCCGCCCGCCGGCGAGCCGAGGCGCAGCACCGCAGCGGCCTGCAGCTCGCGCAGGGCTCTCGCGAGAGCGCCGGCGGCGCACACGCCGACGACCGACAGCAGCAGCCCGACGACCGCCCCGCCGGCGAGCGCCTCGTCGGCCTGCAGGTCCAGGTCGCCGCGCGCCCACAGCACCGCGGCGGTTGCGGCGACGGTGCCGAGCACGGTCGTCAGGGACAGCAGCGCCGCCCAGACGGTGAGCGGGAGGGTGCGCAGGCGCGCCGTCACGACAGCACGCCGGTGGTGGTCCACTCGGCGCCGGGGCGCACCGCGTCCGGCCCCTCGCACGGCGTGGCGACGAGCGGCCCGGCGGCGTGCCCGAGCAGGGACGCCACCGCGCGCTCGACGAGCGCGAGCTCGTCCAGCACCTCGTCGAGGGGGCCCGCGCGCTCGGCGACGGCGGCCAGCCGCTGCGCCGACTCCCGCACCAGGGC
>CAXTFU010000459.1:0-2327 GCA_964243385.1 uncultured bacterium
GCGCTGAGCGCTGCCCGGCATGCGTCGAACAGCCAGCGGTCGTCCGGCCCAGCCCGACGCGGCACGAACCCGGAGCGGCGCCCTCGCCGCGACGCCCGAACGACCACGAGGAGCCTGCACGGGTACGCCCATCACGTCCTGCCCGTGTCACGCTGCGAGCTCATGCAGCTGGTCGTCGACCGCCCTCACCACGTCCGGGAGAACATGTGCGACGCCGCAGCTCCAACCCCGTGTTCTGGGCGCTCGCCAACGTGGGGTCGCGCGTGCGGTACACGCCCCCGATCGCCCGGAGCCTCACCACAGCGGAGCTGCCCGAGCAGACCTCACTGACCATCCCGACCCGCCACGGGGCGCTGCGGGCCGTCCTGGTCCGACCTCCTTGCTCGGCCAGCCGTGCGGCCGCGCCGACACCGGTCGTCATGCAGCTGCACGGCGGCGGCTTCCTGAACCGCTACCCCGAGCAGGACCGCCACCTCGCGCGCTACCTCGCGGCGGACCTCGGCGCCGCGGTCGTGCTTCCCGACTACTCCACCGCACCTCAGGCGCGCTACCCCGTCGCGGAACAGGAGATGTACGACGTCGCCCGCTGGGTGCAGGCCTCAGGTGCGGCCCACGGCTGGGACGGGACCAGACTGCTGCTGTCCGGCATCAGCGCCGGCGCCAAGCTCGCGATCAACGTGTGCCAGCAGCTCCACCGCCACGGCGGCGCGCGACCCCTGGCCGTCTCCCTGGTCGTCCCGGTCACCGACATGAGCAGGACCGACCGCACGTCGCCCATCCCGAGACCCGCGATCAACCCCTTCGTGCAGCGCCTGGTGGCCTGGGCGTACTTCCCCGATGTGGAGCGAAGGCGTGAGCCGTTGGCAGCACCTCGGTACGACCCGCACCTGGCCGCGGCCATGCCACCGACGCTCATCCAGACCGGCGAGCACGACACCCTTGCCCCAGAGGGCGCAGAGCTGGCCCGGGTGCTGCAGGAGGCCGGCGTCCGCACCGTCTACCGGCAGTACGAGCAGGCCGACCACGGCTTCCCCTCGAGCAAGCCCGTCGATCGCGTGGCCCAGATGCTCACCGAGATCACGACCTTCTTCCGCACGCAGCTCGACGCCCAGCCACAGCGTCCGTGACGCGGACGAAGGGGTCCCGATGGGTGGTCCTTCGACCGTCCCGGTAGCAGCAAGGACCTGGCCGCCGGCTGCACCGGCTCGGCGCGCCGTGAAGACCAGCTCCTGACCGGGGCGGTCCGGTGCGCCGGTCACCTCGAGCACCTCGTAGCCGTGCGCCCGCAGGTCCCGCTCGACCTCGAGCCGGTGGCGGAAGCGCAGTGTCGAGCGAGAGGTCAGGGTCGTCCCGTCGCGCCGGAAGACCCACGTCCAGCGGAAGCTGACGAGCGGCCACGCCACCGACGTCACCTCGACCCAGCGCTCGACCTCGCCCGTGCCAGGGACGTCGTGCACCTCCGCCGTGGCCGCCCGCGTCCACTGCTCCCACGCCCGCGCCGCCGGGTCCCGTGTCTCGAGGACCAGGTGCCCGCCCGGGCGCAGGCAGCCGTGGATCGCCTGGAGCGTCGCCGCCCACTGCCCGGGGTCGGCGATGGCCTGCGCGGTGTTGCCGGTCAGCAGGGCCACGTCCCGGTCGGTGACGGCCACCGCCGTCGCGTCACCCTCGATCCACCGCACCTGGTCAGCACCCGGCGCCGCGCGCGCCACCGCCAACGAGGCCGCGGCCGGGTCGACCCCGACGACGTCGTGGCCGCGGGCGGCGAGCAGGAGCGCGAGCCTCCCGGTGCCGCACCCGACGTCCAGCACCCGGTGCGCCCGGAGCCGGACGACGAGGTCGACGTAGGCCGCGAGATCGGCGCGAGCAGGGTCCAGCGCGTCGTACAACGCTGCGAGCCGCGGGTGCTGGAACTCCTCGTCGGCCACGGGGACAGCGAAGCACCCGGACGACCGGCCCCGCCGTCGCTCGCACCAGGGTGAGCCGGGTGCCGTGACGCGGCTGCGGCTCCGCGCCCTCGTACGCTCCGGTGGTGCTCATGGGCGGGTGCTCGGCGGGGCGGTCGTCGTGCCCGGCTGTCGCCGCCCTCGCGCGCGCTGAGGACGTCGCGGCGGCCGCAGACCTCGCGGTCACCGTGGCGCCCGGGACCTCCGAGGAGTGGGCGCGGCGGCTGCTGCGCGACGTCCGAGGCGTCGACCGAGCGCTCGTCGTCGCTCGGACCGGCCCTGGTCCCGGCTCCAGCGGACGGCAGCTCGTCGGCTACGCGCGACTCGGACTGGTCCTCCCCGGCGCCAGTGGCAGCGCGCCGCCGGGCCACTACGTCCTGGGGC
>CAXTFU010000460.1:0-2305 GCA_964243385.1 uncultured bacterium
CGACCGGGCCGTGCCGCGGGCCGTGGCGGCCGGCGCGCTCGCGGTCGAGACGGCCGGCGCGGTGCCGTCGCTCCCGACCCGCGCCGCCGTCGACGCCCGCCTGCGCGCGACTACCCCGGCAGCCTCGTGACCCACTCGTCGTAGGACGGGGCCTCCGCGCCGACGGTCGTCTCGGCGCCGTGGCCGGTCAGCACGCGCGTCTCGGGCGGCAGGGCGAACAGGCGGGTCCGGATCGAGTCGAGGATCGTCGGGTAGTCGCTGTAGGACCGTCCGGTGGCGCCCGGGCCGCCGGCGAACAGCGTGTCGCCGGTCAGCACCAGGCCGAGGTCGGGCACGGAGAAGCAGACCGCTCCGGGGGCGTGGCCGGGCGTGTGCAGCACGTTCACCTTGGTCCCGGCGACCTCGAGCACCTGGCCGTCGCGCAGCGCGCCGTCCGGCTCGTGCCGGGCGTGCACGAGGTCCCACAGCACCCGGTCGGCCGGGTGCAGCAGCACCGAGGCCGACAGCCGCTCGGCGAGCTCGGGCGCCTCGCGCACGTGGTCGTCGTGGGCGTGCGTGCAGGCGATCGCGACGACGGTCCGGTCGCCGACCGCCTCGGCGATGGCCTCGGCGTCGTGCGGCGCGTCGACGACGAGCACCTCGTCGTCGTCGCCGAGCAGCCAGACGTTGTTGTCGACCTCGAAGACCTCGCCGTCCAGGCTGAAGGTGCCGCTCGTGACGAGGTGCTCGATGCGGGCGGTCACAGGGCCGTCCCCTCCTCGCGTGCTTCCAGCACGGTCCCCTCCCCGCGTGCTTCCAGCACGGTCCCCTCCTCGCGTGCTTCCAGCACGGTCCCCTCCCCGCGTGCTTCCAGCACGACCACCGAGCGCAGCACCTCACCGCGGTGCATCTTCGCGAACGCCTCCTCGACCTCGTCGAGCGCGATCCGCTCGGTGACGAAGGCGTCGAGGGCGAACCGGCCCTGCAGGAACAGGTCGATGAGCAGCGGGAAGTCGCGCGTCGGCAGGCAGTCGCCGTACCAGGACGACTTCAGCGCGCCGCCGTGGCCGAAGAACTCGACCAGCGGCATCTCGAGCTGCATCTCGGGGGTCGGGACGCCGACGAGCACGACCGTGCCGGCCAGGTCGCGCGCCTCGAACGCCTGCCGGTAGGTCTCCGGTCGGCCGACGGCGTCGATGACGACGTCCGGGCCGAACCCGCCGGTGAGCCCGCGCAGCGCCTCGACGACGTCGCCCGCCCCCGCGTTGACGGTGTGCGTGGCGCCGAAGCCGCGGGCCCACTCGAGCTTGCGGTCGTCGAGGTCGACCGCGATGACCTGGCGCGCGCCGGCGTAGACCGCCCCGGCGATGGCCGCGTCGCCGACGCCGCCGCAGCCGAGCACCGCGACCGTGTCGCCCTGGCGGACGGGGGCGGTGTTCACCGCGGCGCCCCAGCCGGCCATGACGCCGCAGCCGAGCAGGCCTGCGGCAGCCGGGTCGGCCCGCTCGTCGACCTTCACGCAGGCGCCCTCGCCGACGAGCGTCTTCTCGGCGAACGCCCCGAGGCCGAGCGCCGGCGACAGCGGCGTCCCGTCCTCGAGCGTCATCGGCGAGCCCTGGTGGCGGCTGTCGAAGCAGAGCCACGGGCGTCCGCGCAGGCAGGCGCGGCAGGTGCCGCACGGCGCGCGCCAGGCCAGCACCACCCGGTCACCCGGGACGACGGTGGTCACCGCGTCCCCGATGGTCTCGACCCGTCCGGCGGCCTCGTGGCCGAGCAGGAAGGGGAAGTCGTCGACGATGCCGCCCTCGCGGTAGTGCAGGTCGGTGTGGCAGACGCCGCACGTCTCGATCTTCACGACGACCTCGTGCGGCCCCGGGTCGGGCAGGACGATCGTCTCCACCGTCACCGGCGCGCCCTTCGACCGGGCGACCACTCCGCGCACCTGCTGGGGCACCGCTGACCTCTTCTCTCCGGGGACCGCGCGTGCTCGGGCGGGAGCCGCGCTGGCGGGCGACGCTAGCCCCCGCGCCGCACCTCCCGCAGCGAGCCGTCGACCCGCCGGGTCCAGCCCCGCCCGTCGAGGTGCTCGAGCAGGGGGACGGCGACCCGCCGGGTCGTCCCGAGCGCCTGCCGCGCGGCGCTCAGGGTGAACGGCTGCGGCAGCGCGGCGAGCACCCGCATGGCCCGCGCCGGGCCGTCGGGCAGCAGCACCACGTCGTCGGGCAGGCGCAGCAGCCGGCCGGCCCGCTCGGCGGCGGCGAGCTCGCGGGCGCCGAGGCGAAGGGCGGCGAGGTCGGGTCCCTCGGGCGCGGCGAACGGGGCGGCC
>CAXTFU010000461.1:0-2283 GCA_964243385.1 uncultured bacterium
CCGCGCGACCGGCCTGCGCAGGAGCGGCCGCACGTCCGCACCTGCGCGGTGCGTGGCAGGACCTCCCCGCACACGACGCACGCCCGGTCGGCCACGACGTCCTCGGGCAGGGACAGGCCGAGCAGCAGCGCGCCGCGCTCCCGGGCGACGACCAGTCCCTCGGCCTCGAGCTGCAGGACGATCTCGGGATCGGTGGTCGTGAGGCGGGCGCTGTCCGGGTGGCCGTCGCCCAGCCACGCCCCCAGCGCGTACGGCGGCACCGGGAGCTCGGCCAGCGGCAGCTGCAGTGCAGCCGCGTTGGCGACGCTGTGGTTGGCGCGTGCGTCAGCCGTCCCGCACCGGACGGTCGCGGCGAGCTGCGCGGTGGTCCGCACCTCGGCCCCGGGCGAGGACGTCGACCCGCGCGAGGCCCGCGTGCTGGTCAGCCACTGGTGCTCGGCGTCGGCGACGACCGTCGTGCCGTCCGAGAACGTCACCGCGTAGCAGGGCCGGTCGTGCAGCACCTCGGTCGCAGCCAGCACCTGCGTGGGCCGGCCCTGCGCGTCGAGCAGCAGGTCGCCGACGGCGACCTCGCCCATCGTGGTCCACCCGGTCGGCGTGGGCAGCGGCGTGTCGAGTGCCAGCGCCTTGCCGAGGCCGGGGCGCCCGGCGATGACGATGAGCTGCCCGGGGTGCAGCCCGTTCGTCAGCCCGTCGAGGTCGACGAAGCCGGTCGGGACGCCGGACATCGACCCCCCGCGGCTCCCGATGGCCTCGAGCTCGTCCATCGTCGGCTGCATGAGCTGCTCGAGCAGCGTGTAGTCCTCGGACGACCGGCGCTCGGTGACGTCGTAGATCGCCTGCTGCGCGCGGTCGACGGTGTCGTCGACGCCGCCGGCCCCGGACGCCCCGTAGCCGAGCTGCACGATCCGGGTGCCGGCCTCGACGAGCCGGCGCAGGACGGCCTGCTCGGCCACGATGCGGGCGTAGAAGCCGGCGTTCGCCGCGGTCGGCACGCTCGACAGCAGCGTGTGCAGGTACGGCGCGCCCCCGACGCGACCGATCTCGCCGAGCCGGGTGAGCTCGGCGGAGACGGTGATCGGGTCGGCCGGCTCGCCCTTGCCGTACAGGTCGACGACCACGTCGAAGATCGTCTGGTGTGCGGGCTTGTAGAAGTCGGTGGCGCGCACGACCTCGACGACGTCGGCGATCGCGTCCTTGGACAGCAGCATGCCGCCGAGGACCGACTGCTCGGCGGGGATGTCCTGCGGCGGCGTGCGCTCGAACTCGGGCGCGGACGACCGGGCGTTCTGCGACGGCAGCTCGACGACCCGCTCGGACACGCCCACCTCCTCGATCTGCCTGGACCTCGGCATGCGACCGCCGACCGGTCGCGAGGGGTGCGGCCCGGTCGCGTGCGTGCCTGGACCACGCCTGCGGTTGCCCGCGTTCTTACCGGAGACCGCCGACATTCCGGCCTCGCACCGGCGCGTCGCACCAGCGCCCCTGTGGACGTCATTGGGAGACAGGTGGGGACAAGTCGGCCTGTCGCTGTGGACGACCGGCGACGGTGCTGTGGACGGACCGTGGCGTTCGGGTGAACCGCCGCGTGTCACCTGCCCACACCTGTGTGCACTGCCTGTGGACAGAGAAATCTCGCAGCGGCGCCGTCACCCGCCCGAGCGGGCTCCCGTCCGGACGGGGTCGGCACGGGCGGTCGCCGGCGTCCGCTCGCCTGCGGACCGCGCTGAGCACGACAGCCGCGCACGGTCTGGGCCATCCGGCGTCCGCCCGCCTGCGGACAGCGCTGAGCACGACAGCCGCCCGCGGCCTCGGCCGTCCGTCTTCCCCCGCCTGCGGACAGCCTGAGCACGACAGCTCAGGCCATGGACCGCCGTCGGTGTTGACGCAGCCGCCGAGGCCCGGACAGGCTCGCGGGGTCCAGGACCGGCCCAGAGCCCGACGGTCCGGCGGGGGCCGCCCCGTCCCTCGACCTCCCCGACAGCGAGCAGGAGCCCCATGATGACCAACCCGTGGGTGACGCGACGCCGGAGGACCGGTGCGCCCTGCATCGGCAGCCCGGCCCGGCACGACGCGGTCGCTCGGCTGCTCCACGTGGTCCGCGCCGCCACGGCCGGGTGCTAGCCGTGGACACCGCGACAGGTGCAGCCCCCGAGCCGGCGGGCGACGGGGCGGCCGAGGACGTCCCGGTCGACCGCTGCGGCTCCGGGGGAAGCTGCTGCTCAACGGGCAGCTGCAGCTCAGGGGGCAGCTGCGGCGCAGGGGGCAGCTGCGGCTGCACTG
>CAXTFU010000462.1:0-2263 GCA_964243385.1 uncultured bacterium
CGCCCCGGCCGTGCCGCTGCCGGACGGCGTGGAGGTGGTCGAGGTCGGCAAGGACCCCCGCGGCACCTCGTGGTCGCAGCGCGACATCGAGGCGGTGCTGGTCGAGCGGGCGCTCGCCGGGCAGCGGGTCGTGCGGCTCAAGGGCGGCGACGTGCACGTGTTCGCGCGCGGCATCGAGGAGGTCGCCGCCTGCGTCGAGGCCGGCATCCCGGTCGAGGTCGTACCGGGCGTCTCCAGCGCGCTGGCCGGCCCGTCCTGCGCCGGCATCCCGGTCACCGCCCGCGGCGTGAACCAGTCGTTCGCCGTCGTGTCGGCGCACCTGCCGCCCGGCGACCCCGGCTCGACGGTCGACTGGGACGCGCTCGCGCGCCTCGGCGGGACGCTCGTGCTGCTCATGGCGGTCGGCCGGCTGCCGCAGGTCTGCGCGGCGCTGGTCGCGGGTGGACGCGCCGCCTCGACGCCGGTGGCCGTCGTCTCGGACGCCTCCCTGCCGACGCAGCGCACCGTCGTCACCACGCTCGCCGACGCCGCGGTCGACGCTGCCTCGGTCCGCGCGCCGGCGGTCGTCGTGGTCGGCGAGGTCGTCTCGTCCCGGGTGCCGCTGGGGGACGAGGCGCCGGGGGACGGTGCGCTGGTGGCCCTCGCGCCGCCGGGGGACGCGGCGCCGTGACGGTCCTGCTCGGGGTGGCGCACGGCTCGCGCGACCCGGAGTCGCAGGCCGTCGTCGCCGACCTGCTGAGCCGGGCCGCGGCGCTGCGTCCGGGCGTGCGCGCCGAGGCGGCGTTCGTCGACAACGCCTCGCCGTCGATCCGGGCGGCGCTCGCGGCGCTCGCGGACGGCGGTGAGACCGACGTGGTCGTCCTGCCCCTGCTGCTGACCCCCGCCTCGCACAGCAAGACCGACGTCGCCGCGTCGGTGCAGGCCGGACGCCGCGCGCACCCCGGCACGCGGCTGCGCTACGGGCGTCCGCTCGGCCCGAGCCCAGTGCTCGTCGACGTGCTGGCCTCCCGGCTCGCCGAGTCGGGCGCCGGACCGGACGACCCGGTGCTGCTCGTCGCCGGCGGGGCGCTCGACCCGGCGGCCAACGCCGACGTCGCGCACACCGCCCGGCTGCTGTTCGAGGGCCGTCCCTGGCCGTCCGTCGACGTCGCCTTCGCCTCGACGGCGCGGCCGTCCGTGCCCGAGGCGCTGGGCCGCCTGCGGGCGCAGGGGGCGGCCCGGGTGTCGGTGGCGCGCTACTTCCTCGGCCCGGGCTTCCTGCCGCGGCTGGTCGAGCGGCAGGCGCGCGCGGTGGACGGCCTCGAGGTCGTCGTCACCGCCTCGCTCGGCGCGTCGGCCGAGCTGGCCGGTCTGGTGGCCGAGCGGTTCGACGAGGCGCTCGGCGGCGACCTGCGGATGAACTGCGACGTCTGCCTCTACCGCACGCCGCTCGCCGGCCTGGAGCACGCGGTCGGGGCGCTGCAGGAGGTCCACACGCACCCCGACGACGCCCCGCGCGGGGCTGCCCCGCCCGCGGCTGCCCAGCCCGGGGAGGGCCGGCCCGGGGAGGGCCGGCCCGGGGACGGCCGGTCCGGGGACGGTCGGTCCGGCGGCGCAGGGCGCTGACCCGACGGTCGGACTCCGCCGACCCGCACAGTCCCCGCACACTCGCGGCTGTGCGTCGAGCGGCGGCGCGACGGCTGCCACGGTGCTCCCGTGCCCGTCCTGCGACCTGGAGGCGAGATGGCCGCCGCACGTCCCCCGTCCGCGACCGCTCCCGCCGACGTCGCCCGCTGGACGGCGCCGCCCGCGGACGAGCCGCCGGTGGCGGGGCCGGGGACCTACGACCCTACGAGGGGCGTGCACCCGAGCTGCGGTGGACGGGGACCTGGGCCGAGCTCCGGTCCACCCGCGACGCCGGTGTCGTCGCACGGGGCGGCCCGGCGTCGGTCACGCTGCGCTTCTCCGGGACGGGCGTGCGCTGGGTGTCGCACCGCGGCCGCACCGCCGGCGTCGACGAGGTCCGCGTCGACGGGCGCCTCGTCGCGACCGTCGACCGCTGGGCGCCCCGGACGCCCTACCGCAGCACCGTCTTCGAGCTGGAGGACCTGCCGCCAGGTGAGCACGTCGTCGAGATCCGGCGCACCGAGCGGCACCTCCCCGGGGCGCCCGACGACGTCGTGGTGGACGCGCTCGTCGTCACCTGAGGCGCCGCGCCCGGCGGCGTGGTGAGCCGCGCGGGGCCGGCGACCCGCTCGACCCGCTCGCCGCGCGGGCCACCCGG
>CAXTFU010000463.1:0-2252 GCA_964243385.1 uncultured bacterium
CCCTCCCGGCAAGGAGAGACGCCCGCGGCCGGGAAAGGCCCGGAGGGCAACCCCCAACGCCCGCAGGGTTCGAGCGCAGCGAGAAGGGGTTGCGGTCCGGGCCGCGGCCGCAGACTCGACAGCCGGGAGGGGAAGAAGAAGCCAGGGCTTGTCAGCGCCGGCCGCAGGCCGGCACCATCCACCGGCCCCGCTCTTTCTGGGCCGGCGCAGTGTTCGCTCTCTGCTGCGGCTGACTGGGAGCTTCTCGACCTCGGCCTGTCCGGTGTCGTCGTGGGACCGGGATCGGGTGGTCCGAACACCGAGCGTCGAGCTGACCGACCAGACAGTGCTTATCCGGCTGGCCGAGGGTCCAGACAGGATCGGACGGCCGGTCCAAGCGGTGATTGACCGGACCGGACTCGGTGACCTGTGCGCTGTCGAGATCCTCGACCTGGCCGCTCAGTTGCCCGGTGTCCAACTACCCCCCTTCCCGCCGCGCGGCCAGTTCCCCAGCTGGTCCTACGACACCGGAGTCGACGCGATGTGGGTCGTCCTGCTCGACGACAAGACGCACGAGTCACTGGACGTTGACGGCGAAGCGTTCACCTCCAGTGCAGGTGACCTGCTCTCGCTCACGTTCGAGGTTCCCGGACTCAGTTACCTCGCCACGCCCCGCCGCCGCGAACGCTGGCGGCACTGACAACGCACGGGAACGCGCTGCGCCGCGGCGACTCGAGCCGCCCAGGCGCGAGCTCTACTTCTCGGCGAACACGATCTGCTCGGGGGGCACGGTCAGGCGCACGGTCTGCCCGGTGACCTGGACCAGGGTGTCCAGGGTCGTGGCGTGCCCGTCAGGGACGGTGAACAGCTGGTCGGCGTGCGCGTCGAGGAACGCCGGGAACTGGGCGAGGTCCACCGAGGCCTGGTCGGCCTCCAGCGCGAGGTACTCAGCAATCCGGCGGAACAGCTTGGGCAGGATCACCAGCTCCTCGCCCAGCTGCTGCCGAGACGTGAGGGTGAACCCCGGCAGGGTCGCGTCCTGGGCCCACACACCGAGCCGGGCGTTGCGGGCGGCGACCGCGACCGCTGCGAGTTCGGCGCGCAGGTCCACGTACAGCCGGGCGTAGAACGTCGGGTACACCAGCCCGTCAGCGAGTAGCCCGTGGTTCACCGACTGCCGTAGCAGGGGGACGTCCACCTGCACGTCGCCGAGATCCCCGGCGGTGATCCCCGCATCCGCCGGGGTCCCCGCGTAGGCGAGGGCGACGGGCCGGCCGTAGGTGTCGGCGAACCGGGCCAGCACGAACCCGGGTACCGCCGCCGGCGTTGCCGCTGTCACCGTCGACTGGTCATCGACCGTGACGTCGGTGATCCCGAGCCGGGTCAGCAGCGACGTGGTCGCGGCCCGGCCCAGCTCGACGGGCTGGTGCAGCCGACCACTGCCCTTAGGCGGGGTGTAGTGGGTCTCCAGGGCGTCGATCGCGTCCAGCCGTAGCTTGCACTCCGCCGGTGGGGTTGACCCGGGCCCGGATCCGGGTGGTCGCCCACGCCTGTGGGTCGTCCGGGTAGAACCGGACCGAGTCCCCGTCCGGCTGGGTCCCCAGTACCCGGAACTCCCCGGTGATCAACGACAGGGGCATGACCCGGCACGCTAGGCCGGTCCCCCGACAGCACCGCGACCACCGGGTGAACAGACCGTGCCGGTCGTGGTGCTCCCGGGGCGGGCGGTGGCCCGCCCTGACCGCTGCGGACCCCGGCTAGCTCAGCTTCCCGGTCGCCGCGCTGCGGGCGGTCGCGTGACCGCTGACGCTGCGGGCCTGCGCGATCTTGACGATCCCCAGCGGCGCCTCGGTGCCCTCACGCTGGTGCCGCTCGACCTCGGCCTTGGCCAGGCGCACCAGGACCGGGGACACCCGCACCACACCGGCGGCGTCGGTCACCTTCGCGGCCTCGCTCGCGTCGACTGCCATCCCGCTCACCTCCCGGTTCCCTGCGGTCAGTCTGGCTCGTGCACCGACTGGACGTCCACCGTGCCCTGGCGCCGGTAGATCAACTCCGCCCGCTGGGAAGCGTTGACCAGCTCCGCAGCAAGCATCCGCCTGGCCGCGTCCCGGAACTCCCCCGCGCCCGGGTCGCCCGCGATCAGCTCCAGCTCGTTGTACCCCACCAACGCGACCCGCTCATCGGTGCTCGCCAGGTTCGTGATCGCGGCGACGTACCGGGTCATCGCCCTGCTCAGCGCCGCGTTCACATCCGTGGAGGCGACAGCCTCC
>CAXTFU010000464.1:0-2232 GCA_964243385.1 uncultured bacterium
TCGCCGACGCGGTGGTGTACCTGGCCGGTGCGGAGTGGGCGACCGGGTCGGTCCTTGACCTGAACGGGGCCAGCCACCTCCGCTGAGCAGCCGCCGGCGCCGGGGCCCGGGCGGGGTGTGGACAGCGGGATCGTGTCGGCGCACCCTCCTAGAATCGAACGCATGTTCGATACGACGCCGCCGCTGCTGACGGACGCCGTGGCGGCCGTGGCGGCCCAGCTGCGGACGCTCGTCCAGCGCACCGACGCGCTCGAGCCGGCGGTGCGGACGGTCGAGCTGCTCGATGCGGTTGCTGCACTGGAGCACGCGCAGACCCTGGCGTCCCTCGCCCAGGCACGGGTGCTCGCGGCGCTGACCGTCGTCGAGCCGGCGCCCTACCGCCGCGGGCACGACCTGACCGCTGCCGTTCGACGTCCGCACGCGGAGGAGACGACCGCGCACGAGGTCGCGGCTGCACTGCGGTGCTCCGCCTCGATGGCGCGCGACCGGCTCGCCACGGCCGCCGCTCTGGCGGGGGTGCCGGCGGCCGTGTCGTCAGCGACCGCTGGGGCGCTGCGCTGGTGGCAGCTCCGTCGGACCGCCGACGCGGTGGTTGCGCTGCCCGCTGCCGCGCGTTCGGAGGTGGACCTGCGGATCGCCGAGGACGCCGCCGCCGGCAGGTGTGCCAGCCGCTTCTCCGCCCGCCTCACGCGAGCACTGCTCGCGGCCGACCCTGCACAGGGGGAGGTCCGCCACACCGAGGCGCTGGCCGACCGCCGGGTGACGGTCCGGCCGGTCGACGCCGGGATGGCGTGGTTCGGCGCCTGCCTGGCGGCCGAGGACGCGTCCACGGTCGGCCGCTGCCTCGACGAGCTGGCCGATGCAGATCCGACCACCCGGTGGACGCCGGCCGGGGCGCACGAGCCGGACGTCCGCACGCTGGACCAGCGCCGCGCGGATGCCCTGGTCGGGCTCGCCCGGTCGGTCCTCGACGACCTGCACGCGACCCCGACCAACGTCACCGCCGCGGTTCCCGGCGCCGACGCGGCAGCTGGGGCGCCGGCCAGGCGTCGCAGGACCCGACACCGCGGTGAGGTCCAGCTGCTCGTGTCGGCCGAGACCGTGCTCGGGATCTCCGACGCGCCCGGTGAGCTCGTCGGGTACGGCCCGGTCGGCGCCGCCCAGGCGCGGCGGATCGCCGCCCTGGCGGGCATGACGTGGCGGCGGGTGCTCACGGACCCGGTGACCGGCGTCGTGCTGGATCGCGGCCGGACCACCTATGCCCCGCCCGCACCGCTGGCTGACCACGTCCGCCTCCGGTTCGGCGGCCGGTGCACTCGACCTGGCTGCCCGCACACCGCGGCCGACCTCGACCACGCGATCGCCTGGCAGGACGGCGGGACGACCGCCGCCGACAACGTCCACCCCGTCTGCCGGGGCTGTCACACGGCCAAGCACGCGAGCTGGACCGTCCGGATCGACCGCGACGGGACGACCACCTGGACGACCCCGCACGGCCGCTCGGCCAGCACCCGACCCGCCGACCTGCGACCTGAGGACCGGCTCCCGAGCACCCGTCCGCCGCAACCCGTCCCGGTCCCGGTCCCGGTCCCGGTCCGGGCCGTCCGGGACCGACCCGCCGACTCGGTGGACCGCGACGCGGACTGGCTGCGCCGACTGCGACCGCCTGCCGGTCCGCCGGCCGTACCCGACCAGCCGGTGGTAGGCGACATCGACCCGGCGCCGTTCTGAGGGCTCGGGTACGCAAGGTCGGGCCGAGTCGACGGGGCTGGGCGAGGGCGGCCGCGAGGTCAGGGTCCAGCGCGGCCGGGTCGCTGAACAGGACGGCGGTCAGGCCGAGCCGGCGAGCCGCGTCGACGTGGCCCGAGCTGTCGTCGACGAACACGACGTCGGCCGGGTCGGCGTGCCAGCGGGCCAGTACCGCCTGCCAGGCGCCGGGGTCGGGCTCGGCCAGCCCGAGCTCGCCGCCGAAGAACGCGCCACGGAGCACGCGCCCGCCCACACGGCCGCCGTCCGCAGTCCGGCCAGCACCTCGTCGGCGGACAGGTCTCCGCGGTCGGCAGCCGCCACGAACCCCGAGTCGTCCAGGCGCTCGGACACCGCCTCGACCGGCAGGCCGCAGCCCCGGGCCAGCCCGGCGAGCCGGCCGTCGCGGTCGAAGGCGGCCAGCACCCCCGGGCGGTTGTGGCGACCAGCGGCCGGCGGCGAGACTTCGCGGGTGGCTGACGAACC
>CAXTFU010000465.1:0-2228 GCA_964243385.1 uncultured bacterium
GTGTACGACTCGGCGACCCCCGCCGACCGGCGCACGCTGCTCGACCTCGGCACCTGCGCCGAGCTCTCCGGCGCCTTCCTCACCGCCGACGGCACGCCGGTGCGCTCCCCCGTCACCGAGCGCCTCATCGGCATCAGCGCCGAGCAGCTGCGCAGCATCCCGGAGGTCGTCGGCATCCCCTACGGCGTCGAGAAGGCGCCCGCCGTGCGTGCCGCCCTGGCCAGCGGCCTGGTCACCAGCCTGGTGACGCACACCGCGCTCGCCCGGGCGCTGCTCGACGGCTGACGGCGGTGGGCCGTTGCGCGCCGTGCCGACGCCGCGCCGCCCTGGCCGGGGGCGGCTCGGCTCCCCTGCCGGGCGTTGCGGCCAGCCCCGCTCTCCCCTGCCGCCCGGTACGGCGAGCCCCGCTTCCCCTGCCGCCCGGTACGCCTGGCAGCGCTCCGCCGTACCGCCCGGTACGGCTGGCCCCGCTTCCCCTACCGCCTGGTACGGCTGGCAGCGCTCCGCCGTACTGGCTCGCAGGGGAAGCGCCGCCCCGGACAGCGGCGTCGGGAGCTCGGACGGTCGACCGGTCACCGCCTGCCCGGCGAGCACCTCCACGGCGTCCCGTTCGACGAGCTCGCCCCTGGCGTGCGCACGGCGAGCCGCGCTCCCGTGTACGCGCGGGCAGGGGCAGCGCTTGTCTGCCCGCACCGACCTGGGAGGGCCGTGCGGACGTCGCTGCCGGCAGACAAGCACGTCGCTGCGAGGCCCGCGGCCGGTGACCGGCGCTTGTCTGCCCGCACCGACCTGGAACGGCCCCGCGAACGTCGCTGCCGACAGACAAGCGGCGCACCGCGGCGGAGGCCCGCAGGCGGTGACCCGCTTGTCTGCCCGCACCGACCTGGAACGGCCGTGCGGACGTCGCGGCCGGCAGACAAGCACCTCCGACCTGCCACAACGCCACGGACGTCGCTGCCGGCAGACGAGCACCGCCTCCGCCGCGCCTAGACGGCTACGGGGCGGCGCGGCGGTCCGGGCCGCAGGCGGTGACCGCCGCGGGCGCCGGGCCGAGGGCCGCGTCGAGGCGCGGGCCGTGCGCCTCGAGCCAGCGCTGGACGCGGTCGGCACGGCGCTGGGCGGCGTCGTCCCAGTAGCGGACGTAGCCGGGCACGCCGCGGTCGGCGCCCGCGCGGACGATCGAGTAGCACCAGTGGTGCGTCTCGACCGCGGCCTCGACCAGCCGCCGCCGCTCGGCCTCGGGGAGGCCGTAGGCGTCGACGAAGACGCGCAGGCGGTGCTCACGGTCCCCGCGCCGCTGGTCCGCGACCTCGGCGTCGGGGCGCAGCGGCGTCCACAGCCGGGCGGCGAGCGCGACGTCCCAGACGGCCGACCCGGGACTGGCGAGGTCGAAGTCGATGAGCGCCACGGCCTCTGCGCCGCGGAAGACGACGTTGTCGAGGTTGACGTCGTTGTGGCTGACGAGGCCGGTGCGGAACCGGGCCGGGACGGACGTCGGCCAGTCGTGCCCGGACGGGTCGAACGACCGCACCGCGTCGTGGAAGCGCCGCAGCAGCCGGGCGACGCTCACCAGCGCCTCGTCGGTGAGCGCCCACGCCTCGTGCGGCTGCTTGGCGGCGGCCTGCCCCGGGATGTAGCTGAGGACCTCACGGCCCTGGTCGTCCTGGCCGAGGAAGCGCGGCGCGCCGTCGAAGCCGACCCGCTCGAGGTGCTGCAGCAGCGCGTGCACCGCGGGACTGCGCCGCGACTGGGGCCGGTGGACGGTGTCGCCGATCCGGACGACGAGCCCGTAGTTGGAGACGCCTCCGGTCAGCGGCTCCTCGTGCGGCGTGCGCTGGGAGGTGCAGCTCATGACCGCTCCTCCCGCTCGGACGCCCGGCTCGTGCCACCGGCCCGTCGACGGGCCGCCAGCCCAGCCTCGCAGCGGAGCCCGTCGAGCGCCAACGTCGGCGCGCACCATCCGGCTCGTCGGCGGTCGGACGGTCGCACCGTCCGTCGTGCACGGGTGCCGCGGACGTCGCCGGTGCAGGCCTCGCGTCCGTACGCCGCTGCAGCGGAGCGCAGCCGGGCAAAGCGCCGGTCTGCCGGCAAAGCGTCCGTCCCCGGGTGCACCGCCGGTCCGCGGGCGAAGCGCCGGTCCGCGGCCGCACCGCCGGTCCGCGGGCGCACCGCCGGTCCGCGGGCGCAGCGCCGGTCCGCGGGCGCAGCGCCGGTCCGCGGCAAAGCGC
>CAXTFU010000466.1:0-2196 GCA_964243385.1 uncultured bacterium
GCCGGGCGAGCCGGCGCCACAGCCGCAGCCGGTGCCCGAGCGCCGCTCGGACGGCGCCGTGACCTCGCTGTGACCGATCCCACCTGCACCGCTTCGGCACGCCTCCCACCTGCGCACCTCCCCCACCGCAGGCCCGGGACGGCGTCGCGCGGACCCGTCAGCCCCCACCCGGAGCTCGACGGCGCCGGACGCCCGTCGTAGCCTGCCCGAAACGCCGGGATCACGCTGCACCACCGGCCACACCGCGCTCAGCCCCACGACGGGGCCTGCACGAGGCGGTGTGCGCGCCGGCCCGTGTGCCCGGGACGATCGTCGTACGGAGCCCTGTGAACCTGCTGTCCCGCCCTGCCCGCACGCCCCTGCTCGTCGCCGGTCTGGCGGTGACCGCCGCGGTCACCGCCGGCGTCGCCTGGGAGGTGACCGGGAAGACCGCCACGCTCACGGTCGACGGCACCGCCCGCCAGGTCGACTTCCGCGGCAGCACCACCGCCGACGTCCTGGCCGCTGCCGGCGTCGACGCGGGCGCGCGCGACCTGCTCGTCCCGGCTGCCGGCGGCGAGGTCGCGGACGGCGGCGAGGTCGCCTTGCGCCGGGCCCGTCCGCTCGAGCTCGTCGTCGACGGCACGGCCCGCGAGGTGTGGGTCACCGCGACGTCGGTCGACGAGGCGCTCGACCAGGTCGGGCTGCGCGAGCGCGGGCTGGCCCTGTCGGCCAGCCGCTCGCGCGACATCCCGCTCGAGGGCCTGAAGGTCGCGGTGACCACGCCCAAGGACGTGAAGATCGTCGCGGACGGCCGCACGATCGCCCGCAGCACCACGGAGCCGACCGTCCGCGACGCGCTCATCGAGGCCGGCGTCCGCCTGGACGGCGACGACCGGCTGTCGCACCTGCGCGCCGCGCCGACCGCCGACGGCCTGGTCGTCCGGGTCACCCGCATGCGCACCGACCGCGTCGTCGAGCCGGCCCCGGTGGCCTTCGCGACCACCCGCCGCCCCGACGCCACGCTCGTCGAGGGCCGCACGAAGGTCGTTCGCGAGGGCCGCACCGGCACGCTCGAGCGCACGGTGCAGCGCACGTTCGTCGACGGCAAGCTGGCCAAGCGCACGCTCGTCGCGACCAGGACGGTCGCGCAGCCCGTGGCGCGCGTCGTCGCGGTCGGCACCAAGCCCCGTCCGGTCGCCGCCGTGCGCTCGAGCGGCAGCAGCGGCAGCAGCGGCAGCGCCGGCGGGGGCGGCGCCTGGGCCGCCGTGGCGAACTGCGAGTCGGGCGGCAACCCCGGCGCCGTGAGCTCGACCGGCAAGTACCGCGGGCTGTACCAGTTCTCGACCGAGACCTGGCGCAGCGTCGGCGGCTCCGGCGACCCGGCGGCCGCCTCGGCCGCCGAGCAGACCCGCCGGGCGCAGCTGCTGCTCTCCCGCTCGGGCGCGGGCCAGTGGCCCGAGTGCGGCCGCTACCTGCGCTAGACACTGCGGCGTGGCGACCGGAGGACTGCTCAGCGCGGCCGAAGTCCGGGCGCTCGCCGAGGCGCTGCACCTGCGGCCGACCAAGGCGCTCGGGCAGAACTTCGTCATCGACCCCAACACCGTGCGGCGCCTCGTCCGCACGGCGGGCGTCGGCCCGGACGACGTCGTGGTCGAGGTCGGGCCCGGCCTGGGTTCCCTCACCCTCGGCCTGCTCGAGGTGGCCGCCCGCGTGGTCGCCGTCGAGGTCGACGCCGGGCTGGCCGAGGCGCTGCCCGCGACGGTGCGCGAGCACCTGCCCGAGCGCGCCGACCGTCTCGAGGTCGTCCTGCAGGACGCCCTGACGCTGTCCGGGGTGCCCGGCCCGGCGCCGACGGCGTTCGTGGCGAACCTGCCCTACAACGTGGCCGTCCCGGTGCTGCTGCGGCTGCTCGAGCACCTGCCGTCGCTGCGGACGGGGCTCGTCATGGTGCAGGCCGAGGTGGCCGACCGGCTCGTCGCGCCCCCCGGCAGCCGCACCTACGGCGTCCCGTCGGTCAAGGCCGCCTGGTACGCCGACGTCCGGCGGGCCGGCGCGATCGGTCGGACGGTCTTCTGGCCGGCGCCGCACGTCGACTCGGGCCTGGTCGCCTTCACCCGCCGCGAGCCGCCGGCGGGCGACCGCGCCGCGACCTTCGCCGTCGTCGACGCCGCCTTCGCCCAGCGCCGCAAGACCCTGCGCGCCGCGCTCGCCGGC
>CAXTFU010000467.1:0-2191 GCA_964243385.1 uncultured bacterium
CGGCGCTGAGCTGACCCGCCCATCGAGCCCCGGTGCTTCGTCCTCGCCACAGCGGAAGTTACCGCCACCCGCAGGTTCACGCCCCTCGGCGACACCGAGCAGCCCGGCACCGCACCACGGGCGGTCAGCCCTGCACGCTCGGTCAACACCGCTGCACGGTGACCCCTGTTCCCGAAGGCCACCTGGCGCCACGCTGAGCCGCACCGTCCAGGTCGTGCCGGTCCTCGTCACCAGCCCGTCAACGACCAGGGACGCGTCCGGGTCCATCGAGCGTCCCGGCTGCCCGACCGATTCCGGAAGGATCGAGCACCGATGGGTTCTCCTGACCAGCTGCACGCCGACACCGTCAACGCGGATCTCAGCGTCCGGGGCCTGCTCTCCGACCAGCGCTCCGGTGGCGTGGGCGATGTCTGACACCGCTTTCGTCGCTGCACCCAACGCCTTCGTCGACGCGGCCAACGGCGTCCGGTACTGCTACCGCCACGTGGGGACGTCGACGAGCGGTCGCCCGCCACTGCTGCTTCTGCAGCACTTCCGCGGCAGCCTCGACAGCTGGGATCCGCTCCTGGTCGACGAGCTCGCCGCGGAGCGCGAAGTGATCGCGGTCGACAACACCGGCGTCGGGCTCAGCGCGGGGACCACTCCCAGCACTGTCGCCGAGATGGCCCGGGACGCGATCGCCTTCTGCGAGGCGTCGGGGCTGACCCGGGTCGACCTGCTGGGCTTCTCCCTCGGTGGCTTCGTGGCCCAGGACATCGCCCTGACCCGGCCGGACCTGGTCAATCGCCTCGTGCTGGCGGGCACGGGCCCGCAGGGGGCACCCGGGATGCACGGATGGCGCCAGGACATCGCCGATTGGGCACGCCTGGACCAACCGGGTGCGGAGAGCGTGCTGTACATCTTCTTCGCCCACACTGCGACGAGCCAGGCGCTGGGTGGCGAGTTCCTGGGACGGGCCTTCCAGCCGCGGGACGACCATGACGGGCCGGTCACCTTCGCCAGTCGGGACGCGCAGTACGACGCCGTCGTGCACTGGGGGATCCCTGACCTGTCCAAGCTGCAACGCCTCACCGGCATCCGACAGCGCACCCTGATCCTCCAGGGCGACAACGACCTGATGATCCCCACCAAGGGCAGCCACCTCATGGCCGGGCTCATCCCGGACGCGACCCTGCACATCTTCCCCGACGCGGCGCACGCGTCCTTGTTCCAGTACCCGCGCGAGGCGGCCGACGTCGTCAACGCCTTCCTCGACGCCTGACCGCCGACCCCGGCCAGCCAATGGCCGCTGCACACCACCAAGGAGTCCTCAGTGTCCGACCAGCCCACCATCGTCCTCGTCCACGGCGCCTTCGCAGAGTCCGCCAGCTGGAACAACGTGATCAGCAGCCTGCAGAGCTCGGGACACCGCACCATCGCCGCCGCCAACCCGATCCGGAGCCTGTCCGGTGACAGCGCATTCCTCAAGAGCCTGCTCGCCGCGATCGACGGACCTGCCGTACTCGTCGGGCACTCCTACGGGGGCTCGGTGATGTCCAACGCCGCCGTCGATTACCCGAACATCAAGGCGTTGGTGTTCGTGGCCGCCTTCGCCCCCGTGGAGGGCGAGAGCATCGCCGACCTGTCCGGGAAGTTCCCGGGGAGCACGCTCGGGGAGACCTTGTGGACGGTTCCCCTGTCCGACGGCACCACCGACCTCTACATCCGGCAGGACCGGTACCACAAGCAGTTCGCCGGGGACCTCAGCGCCGAGGACGCCGCGCTCGCCGCCGCCGGCCAACGCCCGCTCTGCGACGCCGCCCTCAACGAGGGTGCAACCGCACCAGCGTGGAAGACCCTGCCGTCCTGGTTCATCTGGCCGGAGCTGGACTACAACATCCCACCGGCCGTGCACCGGTTCATGGCCGAGCGTGCCGGCGCGCGGGAGGCGATCGAAGTGGCCGGAGCCTCCCACTCGCTGCCGGTCTCCCACCCGGACGAGGTGAGCGCCATGATCGTGCGGGCCGTAGCCGCGGTGTCGTGATCCGTCGTCCGGCGCCGCACCCCGTGCGGCGCGTCTATCGCGACCCGGTTCCCGAGCCGGACGGCGAGTACTCGTCGGCGCCGGCCGGGAGCTCCGCATCCCCGGCGCGGGCGCGGTTGGCCCGCACGCCGCGGACCACCCACCGCACCACCGCCACCGCGAGGACGG
>CAXTFU010000468.1:0-2190 GCA_964243385.1 uncultured bacterium
GCGGGCCGCGCTCGCCCTGGCCGACCAGGAAGGCGACCCGCTGCCCGGCGGTGACGACGCCGCCGGCCACGATCGCCGAGCTGTGCACGAACACCTCCGGGCCGCCGCCGTCGGGGGTCGCGAAGCCGTAGCCCTTGGCCGGCTCGTACCAGGCGACCGTGCCGAGCACGCCGAGCGGGGTGTCGGGGGAGAGGTCGCCGGTGACGCGGACGCGCCGGGCCTGCGGGCCGCGCTCGCCCTCGCCGACCTCGAACTCGACGGCCTGGCCCTCGCGCAGCAGCCGCGCTCCGGTGTCGTTCACGATCTCGGAGGCGTGGACGAACAGGTCCGCGCTGCCGTCCTCGGGGGCGAGGAAGCCGAAGCCCCGGTCGGCGTCGAACCAGCGGACAGTCCCTGCAGTCACGAAGAGCCTCACGTCGAGCGGGCGGGTGCGGCTCCCAGTCTCGCCGACGCGCGGGTCGACCGGGTCAGACCGCGGTCAGGACGACCGGGCCGTCGTCGGTCACCGCGACGGTGTGCTCGGCGTGCGCGGCCCGCTTGCCGTCGGCCGTGACGATCGACCAGCCGTCCTTCTTCGTGCGGTAGCGGCTGGTGCCGGCGTGCAGCATCGGCTCGATCGCGATCGTGTTGCCGGCGCGCAGCCGGTAGCGCTGGGCGTCCCGGCTCGGCTCGTTCGGCACGAACGGCGGCTCGTGCATGCTGCGGCCGATGCCGTGCCCGCCGTGGTCCGGCAGCAGGACGTAGCCGGCCGTGCGCGCCACGGCGTCGACGGCGGCGGCCACGTCGGCGAGCGTGGCGCCCGGCGTCGCGGCGGCGATGCCCGCGGCGAGCGCCTGCTCGGTGGCCAGCCGCAGCCGGACGTCCGGCTCGACCGGTGCGCCGACGTGGACGGTGACGGCCGAGTCGCCGTTCCAGCCGTCGAAGATCGCGCCGCAGTCGACGGTGAGCAGGTCGCCCTCCCGCAGGCGGCGGGGCGTCGGCGGGCCGTGCACCACGACCTCGTTCGGGGACAGGCAGGTCACGCCGCCGTACGGGGGCGCGCCGCGCGGCGCGTAGCCCAGGAACGAGGGCGTCGCGCCGGCCTCGCGGATGCAGGTCGCGGCGATGTCGTCGAGCTCGCGCAGCCGCACCCCGGGGACGGCCGCGGCGGTGACTGCCGCCAGCGCGCGGGCGACCACGCGGCCGGCCTCGCGCATCGCCGTGAGCTCGGTCGGCGTGCGGACGGGCAGCAGCAGGTCGGAGGGCATGCCGGAGACGGTACAACTATCCCGGGACCATCATCCCGAGGGCGGTACGCTCGCCGGCATGGTGCGCCTGGCGTTGACGGAGGCCGACCGGGCGCGCGGGCTGGCGCTCGGGTCGTTGCTGCGCGAGGCCCGCGGGTCGCGGTCGGTCCGCGAGGTCGCCGGCTCGGCCGGTCTGGCCGAGGAGACCGTCCGCAAGATCGAGCGCGGCGCCGTGCCGACGCCCGCGCTGTTCACCGTCGCGGCGCTGGCCGACACCCTCGGGCTACAGCTCGACCAGCTCGTCCGCCTCGTGCGCGAGGCCGCCGCGGAGCCCGTCGGCGCCGCGCCGGCCGTCGCCTGAGCCCGCCGTCGCGACGCCGGTAGACCGCTCGACACGCGGTCTACGGTCCGCGCCATGAGCCCTCGACCTCGTCCTCCGCACGTCGCCGACGAGCGCACCCAGCTGCTCGGGTGGCTGGACCTGCAGCGCGCGATCGTCCCGTACAAGTGCGAGGGCCTGTCCGACGCCGACGCCGCCCGGGTCGTCGTGCCGACGTCGCCGCTGCTCACCGTCGCCGGCGTCGTGCGGCACCTGCGCTGGACCGAGCACCTGTGGTTCGAGGTGGTGTTCCTCGGCAGCCCCTCGGACGTGAACCCCGCCTTCGCCGCGGAGGACGGCGACTTCGTCCTCGACGGCACGCCGCTCGCGCAGCTGCTCGAGCAGTACGCCGCGCAGTGCGCCCGGTCGAACGAGATCGTCGCGGCGGCGTCGCTGGACGACGTCGGCGTCGGGGACCGCACCGCCGACCGGGCCAGCCTGCGCTGGATGCTGCAGCACATGCTCGAGGAGACCGCCCGTCACCTCGGCCACCTCGACGTCGGTCGCGAGCTGCTCGACGTCCAGCATGGCTACTGCTGAGCGCAGGACGGGCACCCACGAGCGGGTGCCGGAGGTCCCGGCCCC
>CAXTFU010000469.1:0-2152 GCA_964243385.1 uncultured bacterium
GCGTTCACCGTGCAGCCGTTCAACAACCTGCTGACGACGATCACGCTCACGGGCGCGGAGCTCAAGGCGGTGCTCGAGCAGCAGTACGCCGTCAACCGCGTCCTGCAGCCGGCAGGCATCACCTACTCGGTCTCCAGCGGCGCGCCGGTCGGCAGCAAGGTCAGCAACATCGTCATCGGTGGCGCGCCGCTCGTGGCGACGACCTCCTACCGGATCACCGTCAACAACTTCCTGGCCGGTGGTGGCGACGGCTTCAGCACGCTGCTCGCGGGCAAGGCGCCGGTGAACTCCGGCCTGGACATCGACGCCTTCACGGCGTATCTGTCCAGCAACCCGAACCTCGCGCCGCCGGCGGCGTCGCGCATCACGCTCGTCCCCTAGCTCGACCTGCACGACCTGCACGACCTGCACGACCCGCACGACCTGCACGACCGGACCTGCACCACCTGCACGACCCGCACGACCTGCACGACCTGCACGACCTGCACGACCCGCACGACCTGCACGGCCCGGGAGGGCGGTCCGCCGACCGGCGGGCCGCCCTCCCGGCGTCGGCGGCCGGGCGGGCAGCCGGGGCGGGCACCGACACTGGTGCGGTGCCCCTGTCCCCCACCCGTGCGGCACCGGCGCGGCACCCGGCCCGTGCGCCGGTCGTCGTCGTCGGCGCCGGTCCGACGGGCGTGACGGCGGCGCTGGCCCTGGCGGGGCAGGGCATCGACGTCGTGCTGCTCGAGCGGCACCGCGAGCCGTACGCGCTCCCCCGCGCCGTGCACCTCGACGACGAGGTCGTCCGGCTGCTGCAGGGGCTCGGCGCCGGGCCGGGCTTCGCCAAGATCAGCCGTCCGGCGCTGGGCCTGCGGCTGCTCGACCCGCAGCACCGCACGATGGCCGAGTTTCGCCGCAGCCCACTGCCGGGGCGGCACGGCCACCCGCAGGCCAGCATGTTCGACCAGCCGGCGCTCGAGGCGCTGCTGCGCGAGCGCCTTGCGGGCCAGCCGGGCGTCCGGCTGCGGACCGGCGTCGAGGTGCTCGACGTCGAGGTGCCCGACGAGCCCGGCGCGGGTCCCACCGTGGTCCTGCGGGACGGCAGCCCGGGCCGCGTCGAGCGGCTCGCCGCCTCGGCGGTCCTCGGCTGCGACGGCGCCGACAGCCTGGTCCGGGCGGTCGTCGGCGCGCGCTGGCGCGACCTGCGCTTCAGCCAGCGCTGGCTGGTCCTGGACGTGCGCAGCCCCGTCGCCCTCGACACCTGGGACGGCGTGCACCAGGTCTGCGACGGACGACGCGCCGCGACCTTCATGCAGGTCGGCGCCGACCGCTACCGCTGGGAGTTCGAGCTGCGCGACGGCGAGGGCGCCGAGGCGCTGCAACAGCCGGCGGCCCTCGCCCCGCTGGTGCGGCCGTGGACGGGCGACGTGCCGTTCGAGCGGCTCGAGGTGCTGCGCAGCAGCGAGTACGTCTTCCGGGCGCGGCTCGCCGACCGGTGGCGGCGCGGGCGGGTGCTCCTGCTCGGCGACGCCGCCCACCAGACGCCGCCGTTCGTGGGGCAGGGCCTCGGGACCGGCCTGCGCGACGTGGGCAACCTGGCGTGGAAGCTGGCGGCGGTGCTCGACGGCCGCGCGCCGGAGGAGCTGCTCGACAGCTACCAGGCCGAGCGCCTGCCGCACGCCCGCTCGCTCATCCGGCTGGCCGTCACCGCCGGCTGGGCGATGACCGGCGGCGGCGGGCGGACGGCGGCGGTCCGCCGCGGCGTGCTGGCCGGCCTGTGCCGCGTGCCGGGTGCGCCCGAGCGGCTGCTCGACCGGGGAACCCCGCCGCTGGCGCGCGGACCGCTCGTCCCCCGCAGCCGCCTGGCCGCGGCGGGCCTGCGCGCGCCGCAGCGGCTCTCCGGCACGCTCGCCCCCCAGCCGCGGGTGCAGGTCGACGGGCGGCCGGCCGTGCTGCTGGACGACGTGCTCGGCCCGGGCTTCGCGGTGCTGACGACCGGCCAGGTCGACGTCGCGCTGGCACGTCTCGCGCACCGCCTGCGCGCCCCGGTCCTGCGCATCGCTCCGGCCGTCGCCGCCGAGCCCGCGGCCCACGACTCGCGCCTGCTCGACGACGACACGCCGACCGACGACGACACGCCGACCGACGACGGCACGCCGACCGACGA
>CAXTFU010000470.1:0-2151 GCA_964243385.1 uncultured bacterium
GTGCGGGGGGTGCGCGGCGTGCGGGGGCTGCGCGGCGTGCGGGCCCTGCGCGCCGCGGTGCCGCGGGGCGTCGGCCGCGCCGCGTGCTCCGCCGGCGTCCCGGCTGTCGTCAGCGTGACGTCCGGCGCCGGCGAGGCGTCCTGCCCCGCCGCGGCGTCGTCGAGGTCGGCGACGAGGTCGGCGCTGGCGGTCACCACGGACACGGCGACGTCGTCGCGACCGGCGGGCGCAGCGCCGCCGTTCTCCTTGCGGAAGCTGTCGTAGATCTCGAGCAGCACCTGCTTCTGCCGCTCGTTGAGGCCCTCGTCGGTGAGGATCGCGTCGGCCACCTGACCGCCGCCCTCCCGGTGCTCGAGGAAGCCGGCCTGCACGTACAGCGCCTCGGCCGAGACCCGCAGGCCCTTGGCGATCTGCTGGAGGATCTCCGCGCTGGGCTTGCGCAGGCCGCGCTCGATCTGGCTGAGGTACGGGTTGCTCACCCCCGCCAGCTTCGACAGCTGGCGCAGGGAGATGTTGTTGAGGTCGCGCTGCTCGCGGATGAAGTCCCCGAGGTGTCGCACGTCGATGCCGGCCATGGTGCTCCTCCCGGTCGTGGTGCGAGGTGCTTGGGGCGCCTGCGGATGACGCTCACGGTACGGCACAGTGCTAGCAGCAGCAAGCACTGCAGCAAGCACACGGGCGTGACCTCGCTCACGGGCCGACTGCCGCGAGGGCCGGGACACTCGGGCCAGCGCGGGCACGAGGACCACGACGGCATCGCCCGCTCGTGCGTCGCCGCTCGTCCCCCCGTCCTGTCCCGCAGCACCCGTCCTGTCCGCACCCCAGGGAGCGTCCGTGACCACCTCCGCCGCACCCGACCCCGCCGCACCCGACCCCGCCGTACCCGACCCCGCTGCGCTCGCTGCCGAGCGCGTCCGCCTGCGCGCCGAGCACCTGCGGCCGGCAGCCGACCGCCCGGCCTCGACGGCGCGCGGGCTGCACCACACCGCGCTCGTGAGCGGCGACGTCGAGCGGACGGTCCGCTTCTACCAGGACGTCCTGGGGTTCCCGCTCACCGAGATCGTCGAGAACCGCGACTACCCCGGCTCGTCGCACTTCTTCTTCGACCTCGGCCACCGCAACCTGCTGGCGTTCTTCGACTTCCCCGGGCTGGACGTCGGCCCCTACGCCGAGGTGCTGGGCGGGCTGCACCACGTGGCGATCAGCGTCGAGCCGGACCGGTGGGCCGAGCTCGTCGAGCGCCTCACGGCGGCGGGCGTCGCGCACGAGGTCCACAGCGGCACCTCGGTGTACTTCCGCGACCCCGACGGCGCGCGGCTCGAGCTCATCGCCGACCCGCTCGGCGAGATGTACGGGGAGGTCGTCCTCTGAACGCCATCGGTGACGGAGCGCTCACGCCCGGGCGTACTGTGCAGCCGGGCCAGGCTCCGGACCGTGCGGACCGGGTCCTGGACCTCGGCAGGGGACCTCGGCAGGGAGGAGGACGGTGACCACCGTCAGCAGCGCGGCGGGCTCCTGGCCGGCCGCGGCGGGCAGCGTGCCGGAGGCCCGCAGGTTCGTGCGCGAGACGCTCCGCGAGCACGGCCGGGCGGGCCTCGTCGAGAGCGCGGAGCTCATCGTCTCGGAGCTCGTGGGCAACGTCGTGCTGCACGTGGGCGGCACCGTCCGCCTGTCGCTGGAGATCCGGCCCGGCGACGTGCTGCTCCAGGTGGGTGACGACAGCCCGGTCAGCCCGCACCTGCGGGTGTTCTCCCGCACCTCCAGCACCGGTCGCGGCATGCGGCTCGTGCACTCGCTGTCGGCCGAGCACGGCGTCCGCCCCGACGGCACCGGCAAGACGATCTGGGTCCGCCTCACGACCGCGTCGGCCGAGCGCGGTGACGACGAGATCACCGAGTCCTTCAGCGACGTCGACTGGCTCGCCGAGCTCGGCGACCACGACGGCCCGAACAGCGCGGACGGCCCGAGCAGCGCGGACGGCGCCGGGAGCGCGGACGGCCAGGCGTCGACCGGCGGTGCCGAGCGGGCCGCGGCCGCGTGAGCGCCCCGTCGACGGTCCTGCTGCTGGGCTACCCGGTCGAGCTCGGCACGTCGGTCGTCGAGCACGTCGAGGACTGGATGCGGGAGTTCAAGCTCATGGCGCTGTCGCGC
>CAXTFU010000471.1:0-2142 GCA_964243385.1 uncultured bacterium
CCATCGGCCTGCTCACGGCGATGTTCCTGCGCGCGGCCGGCGCCGAGGTGCATCTGCTCGGCGCGTCCGCCGCGTCGCTCGCCTTCGCGGCCTCGCTCGGCTTCGCCCGCGCCTGGACCGCCGAGACCCTGCCGGACCTGCCGTTCGACGCGGTCGTCGACGCCTCGAACGCCGCGCACCTGCCCGCGCGGGCCGTCGAGCTCGTCGAGCCGGCCGGACGGGTCGTCCTCGTCGGGCTCGCCGTCCGGCCGAGCCCGATCGACAGCCGCGCCCTCGTGCTCGGGGACATCACCGCCGTGGGCGTCCTGTCGGCGAGCCCGGGCCTGGCCGACACGATCGCGGCGTACGCGAGCGGGACGGTCGACCCGCGGCCGCTCGTCGCCGCCACCGTCGGGCTCGACGGCGTCGGCGCGGTGCTGGCGGGCGAGCGGCCGGACGGCGCCGGTCCGGGTCCGAAGGTCCACGTCGACCCGCGGCTGCCGGCACCCGCCTGACGGTGCTGGCCGCGACGCGCCCCGGGTCCCGGCGACCGGCGGCCGGTGTGCGAGGGTCCGAGCGTCGGACACGCTGCCGCACCGACCGGCGAGACGCACGAGGACGAGGACGAGGACGAGCATGGACAACCGGTCAGACGCAGTGGTGCTGTTCGGCGCCACCGGCGACCTGGTGCGCAAGAAGCTCATGCCGGCGCTGTACCAGATGGCCAAGGTCGGCCGCCTCGGCGTCCCGGTCATCGGGGTCGCGCGCTCGGCGTGGGACGACGACCGGCTCCGGGCGCACGCGCGCGCGTCGGTCGACGGCATCCGGTCCGGCCCGGTCGACGAGACCGCCTTCGGCGAGCTCGCCGGCGCGCTCAGCATGGTGGTCGGCGACTACAGCGACCCGGCGCTCTACGAGGAGCTCGCCGCCAAGCTGGCCGACGCCCAGCGCCCGGTGTTCTACCTGGCGATCCCTCCGTCGGTGTTCCCGGACGTCGTGCAGGGGCTGTCGGCCGCCGGGCTCGCCCGGCGCGGGCGGGTGATCGTCGAGAAGCCCTTCGGCCGCGACGTCCAGTCGGCCCGCGAGCTCAACAGCGTGCTCGCCGCGGCGTTCGAGCAGGAGTCGATCTTCCGGATCGACCACTACCTCGGCAAGGAGTCGGTCGAGGGCCTGCTGGTCTTCCGGTTCGCGAACACGTTCCTCGAGCCGATCTGGAACCGGAACTACGTCGCCGGCGTGCAGATCACCCTCGGCGAGGCGTTCGGCACCGAGGGACGCGCGGGCTTCTACGACGGCGTCGGCGCCATCCGGGACGTCCTGCAGAACCACCTGCTGCAGATCGTGGCGCTGCTGGCCATGGAGCCGCCGATCGCCGACGACGCGGACGCCTACCGCGACGAGGAGGTGAAGGTGCTGCGGCAGATCTCGCCGCTGGACCCGCGGCACACCGTCCGCGGCCAGTACGTCGGCTACCTCGAGGAGGACGGCGTCCGCGAGGCGTCGACGACCGAGACGTTCGTGTCGACGAGCCTCACCATCGAGTCGTGGCGCTGGGCCGGCGTCCCGTTCCACCTGCGCACCGGCAAGAACATGCCCGGCAGCGCCACCGAGGCGGTCATCGAGCTGCGCCGCCCGCCGCGGCTGCTGTTCGCCGGCCTCGACGCCGAAGTGCCCAGCACGAACCTGCTGCGCTTCCGGCTCGGCCACAGCGACGGCGTGACGATGTCGGTGCAGGCCAAGGCCCCCGGCGCGCGCACGGTCGCCCAGCCGGTCGACCTGCGGGTCGACTTCGAGTCGGCGCTCGGCCACCGGCGCGAGGCCTACGAGCGGCTGCTCGACGACGCGATGGACGGACGCCGCCACCGCTTCGCGCGCGAGGACACCATCGGCGAGGAGTGGCGGATCGTCGAGCCGATCCTGGACCTGGCCGACCGCCCGGTGCCGTACTACAAGGGCACCTGGGGCCCGCCGTCGGTCAACCCGCCCGCCAGCGGCTGGCACGAGGTGTCCGCCCGCAGCTGACCCGCCCCGCCCGCCTCCGGCGCTGCCCGCGCTGGCATTGCCCGCGCTGGCACCGCCGGCGCTGGCACCGCCGGCACTGCCCGCGCTGGCACCGCCGGCGCTGGCACCGCCCGTGCTGGCACCGCCCGCGCTGGCACCGCC
>CAXTFU010000472.1:0-2134 GCA_964243385.1 uncultured bacterium
CCGGCGGCCGGTCCTACGGAATCGCCGACTTCCGGGGCAGCATCCTGCTGCTCGACTTATGGACCCTCTGCTGCGTCAACTGCCTGCACGTGCTGGACGAGCTGCGGCCGCTCGAGGAGCGCTTCGGCGACGTCCTGGACGTCGTCGGCGTGCACTCGCCGAAGTTCGCGCACGAGGCCGACCACGACGCGCTGCTCGCCGCGGTCGAGCGCTACGGCGTCACGCACCCGGTGCTCGACGACCCCGGTCTCACCACCTGGTCGCAGTACGCCGTGCGGGCGTGGCCGACGTTGTGCGTCGTCGACCCCGAGGGCTACCTCGTGCACGTCGCGTCGGGCGAGGGGCACGGCGAGGGCCTCGCCCGGCTGGTCGAGGAGCTCGTCGCCGAGCACGAGGCCAAGGGCACCCTGCGCCACCGCGGCTCGGCGTACGTGCCGGCGCCGCAGCCGGACTCGCTGCTGCGCTTCCCCGGCAAGGTGGCTCTGCTGCCGGACGGCACGCTGCTCGTCAGCGACACCGCGCACCACCAGGTCGTGCGCATGACGGCCGACGGCGAGCACGAGCTCGCCCGCTACGGCACGGGCGAGCGCGGGCTGCAGGACGGTCCCGCGCCGTCGTTCGCCGAGCCGCAGGGCGTGCTCGTCCGCGCCGACGGGCAGGTGCTGGTCGCCGACACGGCGAACCACGTCGTGCGGCGGCTCGACCTCGACACCGGCGCCGCGGACACGGTCGCGGGGACCGGGCGCGTCTGGCGTCCCGGGACGGCGACGTCCGGACCGGCGCTGGAGGTGGACCTCTCGACGCCCTGGGACCTCGCCGAGCACGACGGCGAGGTGGTGCTCGCGATGGCGGGCACGCACCAGCTGTGGGCGCTGCGCGAGCCGGGCACCGACGCCGCGAGCGTGCGGGTGCTGGCCGGCACGACCGGGGAGGGTCTGCGGGACGGGGATGCTGCGAAGGCCTACCTCGCCCAGCCGAGCGGTCTGGTGTCGGACGGCGATCGCCTGTGGTTCGCCGACGCCGAGACGAGCGCCCTGCGCTGGTACCGGGCGACGCCGGACGGCGCGGGCGAGGTCGGGACCGCCGTCGGCAGCGGCCTGTTCGACTTCGGGCACGTCGACGGTCCTGCCGCCGAGGCGCTGCTGCAGCACCCGCTCGGCGTCGCGCTGCTGCCCGACGGCAGTCTCGCGGTCTGCGACACCTACAACGGCGCCGTGCGCCGCTACGACCCCGTCGCGGACGAGGTGACGACGCTCGCCACCGGGATCGCGGAGCCGAGCGGCGCGGTCGTCGTCGACGGCGAGCTGGTGGTCGTGGCGAGCGCTGCCCACCGCCTGGAGCGCCCGGTCGCTCCCGGGACGATGGCGCGCGTGCGCGGGCGGGCGCAGTCGACGGCGCGGCCGGTCAGCGAGCTCGCCCCCGGCCCCGTCGACCTCGAGGTGGTCTTCGAGCCGCCCCCGGGCCAGCACCTCGACGAGCGCGACGGCCCCGCGACGCGGCTGGTCGTGACGGCGTCCCCGCCCGGGCTGCTCGTCCAGGGCGCGGGCAGCGGCCCGGGCCTGCACCGCCGGCTCGTCCTCGCCGGCGCCCCGACCGAGGGCGTGCTGCACGTCGCGGCCGCGGCCGCGTCCTGCGACGAGGGCGTCGAGCACCCGGCGTGCCACATCTCGCAGCAGGACTGGGGCATCCCCGTCCGCCTCTCGCCGGGCGGCCCCCAGCGGCTCGAGCTCGTGCTGCGGGGTCCTGCCTCCTGACGGCCGCGAGGCCCGCCCCTGGTCGGGACGGGCCTCGGAGATCGACGTGCGGGGCGGACCAGCGTGCGGGGAGGGCTAGTAGACGTCGCGCTCGCGGGTGACGACGCGCTCCTCGGCGACGCCGACCGTGCGGTCGCGGCGGCCGAAGACGAGCATCGTGAGGATCAGGCCCAGCGCGCCGCACAGCATGAGGATGATCCCGATCACCTGGATGTCGAGGCCGTTGACGCTGGCATCGACGGCGAAGGCGAGGATCGCGCCGATGGCGAGCAGGGTGATGCTGGCGCCGATGCCCATGGTGTTCCTCCCGGTCGCGCGGCACGCTGCGCGCCGCGATCAGTCCATGATCTACCCGTCACCCGTGCGGCGACACGCAGCCG
>CAXTFU010000473.1:0-2129 GCA_964243385.1 uncultured bacterium
GTCGGCGACGCACGGGCGCGGACGTCACGGCCGGCCCGCCCGGGCCGGGGGACGGAGACCGGTCGCGCCGGTCACTCGGACGCCCCGGACAGCAGGCGCAGCACCTCGGGACCGATCGCCGTCACGTCACCGGCGCCGAGGGTCAGCACGAGGTCGCCGGGCTGGGCGCGGCCGGCGAGGTGGCCGGGCACCGCCGACCAGCTGGGCTCGAACACGACGTGCTCCGCGGGCAGCGGCACCGCGGCCGCCACCGTCGCGCCGGTGGCCCCCGGGACGGGCGCCTCCCCGGCCGAGTAGACCTCCATGACGACCACCTCGTCGGCGAGCCCGAGCGCCTGGCCGAACTCGGTCGCGAAGGCCAGCGTGCGGCTGTAGCGGTGCGGCTGGAACGCCACGACCAGGCGTCCTCCCCCGGCCACCTCGCGGGCGGCGGTCAGCTGCGCCACGAGCTCGGTCGGGTGGTGGGCGTAGTCGTCGTAGACCCGCACCCCGTCCACCCGGCCCTTGAGCTCCATCCGGCGGCGCACCCCGGTGAACCCCGCGAGGCCGGCGACGACGGTGGCCGGGTCCAGGCCGAGGCCGGCGGCCATGAGCAGCGCCGCGCCGGAGTTCAGGGCGAGGTGGCGTCCCGGCACGGCCAGCACGACCGGCGGCAGGCGGCGTCCGCGCAGGACCGGCTGGTAGCGGCTCGTCGTCCCGCTGACGGTCAGGGCCGACAGGCGCAGGTCGGCGTCGTCGTCGGTGCCGTAGGTGCGCACGTCGACGCCGCGCTCGCGCGCCCAGGTGGCCAGGCGCCGGGTGCCCGGGTCGTCCGCGCACAGGACGACGAAGCCGTCGGGGTCGACCGTCCCCACGAAGTCCTCGAAGGCGCGGTCGACCGCGTCGGCGTCGCCGTAGTGGTCGAGGTGGTCGGCCTCGACGTTGGTGATGATCGCCGCGTGCGGGCGGTAGGCGAGGAACGAGCCGTCGCTCTCGTCGGCCTCGACGATGAACAGTTCGCCGCTGCCGTGGTGGGCGTTGCTCGCCGCCTCGTTGAGGTCGCCCCCGATCGCGAACGACGGGTCGACGCCGCAGTGCTGCACCGCCACGGTGAGCATCGAGGTGGTCGTGGTCTTGCCGTGCGTCCCGGCGACGGCGACCCCGCGCCGCCCGGCCATGAGCGCCGCGAGCGCCTCGGCCCGGGGCAGCACGCGCAGGCCCCGCTCGCGGGCGGCGACCAGCTCGGGGTTGTCGGGCCGGATGGCGGTCGAGACGACGACCGTGTCGGCCTGCTCGACGTTCGTGCCGGCGTGGCCGACGAAGACGGTGGCGCCGAGGGCCTGCAGGGCCGCGGTCGTGCGCGAGGACCGCGCGTCGCTGCCCGACACGCGCGAACCCCGCGCGAGCAGCACCCGGGCGATGCCGCTCATGCCGGCGCCGCCGATGCCGACGAAGTGCACGCGTCCGAGCTCGTCGGACAGGTGCCCGGTCACGCCGCCACCACCGTCCGGCCGGCGGCCCGCAGCACCAGGTCGACGAGCGCCTCGTCGGCCTCGCGGTGGCCCAGGGCCGCCGCGGCCGTGGCCATCGCGCGCAGCCGGGCGTCGGCCCCCAGCAGCGGCAGCACGGTGCCGCGGACGTACGCCGCGTCGAAGGCGTCGTCGGCGACGAGCAGGCCGCCCCCGGCGTCGACGAGCGGCCGCGCGTTGAGCGCCTGCTCGCCGTTGCCGATGGGCAGCGGCACGTAGACGGCCGGCAGGCCGACGGCGGCGAGCTCGGCGCAGGTCATCGCCCCGGCGCGGCAGACGGCGAGGTCGGCGGCGGCGTAGGCGAGCTCCATGTGGTCGACGTAGTCGCGCACCGCGTGCGTCGGCGGGCGGCCGCCGGGCAGCGCGTCGAGCGCGGCGCGCACGTCGCCCGCCTGCTTCGGCCCGGCCACGTGCAGCACCTGCACCCCGGCCGCGGCGAGGTCGGGCGCCGCGCTCGTGATCGCCGCGTTGAGGGCGCGGGCGCCCTGCGAGCCCCCGGTGACGAGCAGCACCGGCCCCGGTCCGAGGCCGAGGGCGCTCCGGGCGCCGTCGCGGGCGGCCGCGCGGTCGAGCCGTGCCACGGCGGCCCGCAGCGGGATGCCGAGCACGACGGCGCCGCGC
>CAXTFU010000474.1:0-2125 GCA_964243385.1 uncultured bacterium
GTGCGGGTGCGACGGTGATCCCCCACCCTCGACCATCCGGCCCGATCCGGCGAGGGTCTTCACGAGGTCGCTGCCCGACGAGCGGCGGGCGAGCGGCTCAGGCCCGTTGCGGGCCAGCCGCTCAGGCCGGCGGGTGCCGGGACAGCGGCTCAGGCCCGGCGGCTGCCGGGCGAACGGCTCAGGCCCGGCGGCTGCCGTTGCGCTGCGCAGGCACCGCCTGCAGCGCCCCGGGCACCGGCACCGCCGCCGTGACGGCGAAGACGTCGCGCGCCGGCACCCAGGCCAGGGCGTCACCGCGCGGCACGAGGTACTCGACCGCGTCCGTCCGGTCGCCGCGGACCGCGACGACGGTGACGGGCGTCGCGCTGCCGCGCACGACGGCCGTCACGCTGCCCGGGACGAGCGCCACCACCTCCGCCGACATCCTCTCGGGTCCCTGCGGCTGCCCGTCACCGGTGCCCGTGCCGGTGCCGGTGCCGGTGCCGGCGGCGCCGCGTGCGGCACCCGCCGCCTCCAGGCCGGCCCGGGTGACGGCGGTGCGCGCGCGCAGGTCGGCGGCGTAGACGAGCCCGACCGTGAGCAGGGCGACCGACATGACGGCGGCCGCGGCCAGGTAGAAGGTGTCCTGGTCGGCGGGCCGGACATCGCCGAACAGCTCGACGACCGCCGGCGCCACGGCGCCCACGCCCGCGGCCAGCACGGTGAAGATCTTCGCGAGGTTCGTCGTCTCGCCCTGGATGAGGTTCTCGGGCTTGTCGCCGCTCAGCAGTGGCATGGCAGTCCTCCCTGGAGCGGCCCGCTCGGGCCGCTCTCGGCAGGAGTCGCCGTCGACGCGCCTGATACCTCGAGATCCCGACTCGTCGGCACCCATCGTGATCGCGACCGTGCGCGCGGCACGCGGCGCGGGTCGACGCAGACGGGCGTCGACGATCGCGACGTGTGCCGGTCGGTCGCGCCCTGCCGGGCGCCGGGCACCTCCACCGCCGGCGGCGGCCGCCGGCCGCTCGCCAGCGGCGACTCACCGGCCCGACCGCAACGGCAGCGCGGCGGCGGCCCGACGCAACGGCAGCCGGCACCGCCAGCCCGACGCAAGGCCAGCCGCCCGCGACCATCCGTCGCGCACCCGTCGCGCAGGTCGTGGCGGGGCCGCCGGGGTGCTGCTCGACGTCGACGTGCGGGCGCGGTCGACGTGCGGAGGCGACTGCCACATCGCCCTGGTCGCCCGGCGTTCTGCGTGCAGGGGCAGCGGCGTCCGAGCAGGATCGGAGAAGCACGGGACGGCGCTGCGGTCCTACCGTCGGGGAGCGGGCCGGCGCCCGCGGTCACGGCGACAGCGCCTGGCCACCTGTCCCGGAGGAGTCGACATGAAGTCCATGACGTGCAGCCAGCTCGGCGGACCCTGCGAGCTCGCCCTGCGGGGCGAGACGGCCGACGAGGTCATCCAGGCCCAGGACCGGCACCTGCGCGAGGCGGTCGCTGCGGGCGACGAGGCCCACGTCCCGGCACGGGAGGCGATGAAGGGCCGCTGGAAGCGCCCCGTGGCCGGGCTCGGCTGGTACCGGTCGACGAAGCGGGCGTTCGCGGAGCTGCCGCAGGACGAGGCCGAGCTGCGCTGAGCCCGTCAGCCCGCCCGCCCGTCAGCCCGTCAGGCCGAAGTGCGGGTTGAAGATCAGCCCGACGATGCTCCCCTGCGGCGTCCGGACCGTGGCGGTGACGATGCCGCCGCCGACGTCGGCGACCGGCGTGTGCTCGGGCGCCCCGGCCGCGAGCATCGTCGCCACGGACGCGGGGACGTCGTCCACGCCCCAATAGGTCAGCGCGCCGTCCGCCGGGTCCGCGGTCGGCAGGAGCGCGAGCTCGTAGCCGGCCACCGAGTACCCGACGTAGAACGGCTCGTCGAAGTACGGGTCGATGCCGAGCAGCGCCGTCCACCAGCCCCTCGCGGCAGCGAGGTCGGGAGCGGGGTAGATCACCGTGCGCAGGCCGAGCAGGGTCAGCGTCATGAGCGCACGCTAGGCCCCCGGGCGTCGCCGGCTCCGGCCCCGGGGCACCGACGTCACCGGCCGTGGCGGACGGCTGCCGCGAGCTCGGGCCGGCGCGGCCCGGCGGCGCCGCGCCCCGAGCC
>CAXTFU010000475.1:0-2108 GCA_964243385.1 uncultured bacterium
GTCCTGGTGTTCGTGCTCGGCTTCGCCTACTTCGAGCGCGGCTCGCGCGACGTCGCGGAGCTGCTGTGAGCGGGGCTGCTGTGAGCGGGGCTGCTGTGAGGGGGCGGCGATGAGCGAGCCGGCCCTGCGGGCCGAGCAGGTCTCGAAGGTCTTCCAGCTGCAGAGCGACCGCCGCACGAACCTCAAGGAGCGGTTCGTGCGCGGCTCGGCCAAGGACGCGCGCGAGTTCTGGGCGCTGCGCGACATCTCCTTCGAGGTCCCGAGCGGCTCGACCTACGGCCTCATCGGCTCGAACGGCTCGGGCAAGTCGACGATGCTCAAGCTGCTCGCCGGCATCCACCGCCCGACGTCCGGCCGGGTGCACGCCGCGAGCCGGGTCAGCGCCATGATCGAGCTCGGCGCCGGCTTCCACCCCGAGCTGTCCGGCCGCGAGAACATCTACCTCAACGGCTCGATCCTGGGCCTGGGCAAGCGGCAGATCGAGTCGGCGATCGACGAGATCGTCGACTTCAGCGGCATCGAGCCGAAGTTCATCGACGCCCCGGTGAAGGTCTACTCCAGCGGGATGTACGTGCGGCTGGGCTTCTCGATCGCCGCGAACCTCGACCCCGAGATCCTGCTCATCGACGAGATCGTCGCGGTCGGCGACGAGGAGTTCCAGCGCCGCTGCTTCGACCACCTCTACAAGCTGCGGCGGCGCGGCGTGACGATCGTGTTCGTCTCGCACAGCCTGCCGCTGGTGCAGACGCTGTGCGACCACGCCGCCTGGATCGACCACGGCGAGATGCGCGCCGAGGGCACGGCGCTGGAGGTCGTCGACACCTACCTGCGCAGCGTCAACGAGGCCGAGGCGAGCCGCCTGGAGGCGACCGCCGACACCTCCGCCGGCGACGAGCGCGGACGCCGCGGCACCGGCGAGATCGTCCTGACCCGGGTCGAGTTCGTCGACGGCAGCGGCACGCCGCGGGCCGTCGCCACCACCGGGCGGCCGCTCACCGTCCGCGTCCACTTCCGGGTCGACACGCCGGTCGACGACCCGGTCTTCGGCCTCGCGTTCCACCACGAGAGCGGCGCGCACCTGTCCGGCCCGAACAGCTTCAGCGGCGGCCTGGCCACCGGGCGGCCCGAGGGCGAGGGGCACATCGACTTCGCGATGGACCCGCTGCTGCTGCAGCCGGGGGCCTACGTCGTCACGGCCGCCGTGGTCGACAGCTCGCAGGCGCACGTCTTCGACTTCCGCGACCAGGCCTTCGCGCTGCACGTGCAGCCCGGCCCCCGGTCCGACCCGCGCGGGCTGATCGTCATGCCCGGGCGCTGGAGCATCTCGTCCACCACCCCCACGACACGAACGGAGGCCTTGCGGTGAGGGTCAACCTCGGGTGCGGCCAGGTCTACATGGAGGGCTGGACGAACGTCGACGCCAGCCCCGACGTCAAGGCCGACATCTACATGGAGGCGGCCGAGTTCCTGCGGCAGTACGCCGACGAGATCGACGAGGTCTACATGGGCCACGTCCTCGAGCACATCATGCCGGGCGACGCCCTCGTGACCCTGCGGATCATGAACGAGCAGCTGCGGCCCGGGACCGTCGTGTCGGCGGTCACGCCCGACATGGACGCGATCTTCTCGGCCTACCTCGAGGGTGACGTCAGCAACGACAAGCTGAACGCCTCGTTCATCTACTCCTACGTGCAGCCCTCACCGCACATCTGGTGCTACGGCCCCGACTCGCTCGCCGAGCTGTTCCGGCGCGCCGGCTTCGCCGACGTGCAGCCGATCGACCCGCTGCAGTGGGAGCCGGTGTTCTGGAAGGAGGGCGAGGAGTCGCAGTGGCAGTGCGGCGTCGCTGCACCCGCCACCGGCCGGCCCGGGCGCCGCGACGTCGAGCTGCCCGAGCAGGCCCTGCTCACCGCCGAGGGCACCGCGGTCGACCCGCGTCCCGGCCCGCCGGACGTGCCGACGACCGAGGAGCTGCTGCTGCGCCGGGTCAGCCAGCTGCGCACCCAGCTGCTGCGCGAGCACGACCGCCGCGCCGCCGCCGAGATCCGCGTCGCCGAGCTCACGCCGCCCCCGCCGCCGGCCCGTGCGCAGGTGCCGGACGTCGTCGC
>CAXTFU010000476.1:0-2078 GCA_964243385.1 uncultured bacterium
CGCCCGGTGGCCAGTTCCCGGGCGGTCAGGCACCGGGCGGTCAGTTCCCGGGCGGCCAGGCCCCGGGTCAGCCGGGCGGCACCGCCACGGCCCCGGGCCAGCAGGGCACGGGACGGACCGGTGGCGGGATGGGTGGCCTGCTCGACAGCGCCACCCCGAGCGCGGAGCTCACGTCGCTGCTGTCCCAGGACGCGTCGTCCTACACCTGGGTCGCCGCGGCGGTCGGGTCGCAGAGCGCGTCGGGCTACCAGCTCGCGACCCGGCAGCCGGTGATGCCGATCGGTGGGTTCAACGGCAGCGACCCGTCGCCGACGCTGGCGCAGTTCCAGCAGTACGTCGCCGACGGCGAGGTGCACTGGTTCATCGGCGGCGGCAGCGGCCGCGGGACCGGCGGCGGGAACCAGGCGGGCGGGTCCTCGGCCTCGTCGGAGATCGCGGCCTGGGTGCAGGCGAACTTCACGGCGCGGACCGTGGGCGGGGTCACCCTGTACGACCTGACGCCGACCGCCGGTGCGGCCACCGACACCTCGACGACGGGAACCGGCACCAGCGTCTGACGGACGGCCCCCAGGACGGTTCCCCGACCACCTGCCCGCACCGCTGTCCTACGATCCGGCGGTGGCCCAGGCGGTCGGGGAGCTGGTGCCGGAAACGGCGTCGTGCTGGCCGGAGCACGGCTCACTCTCGTGTGCACCGATCCGTACCGGCGGACGCCTGTGCTCAAGCGCGCCGGCTGACCGCTGCGCGTCCACTCCGGCCCGCGCCTGCGCCTAGCGTCGGGCGGGTGTCCGACATCGACGAGGAGACCCTCGCCTTCGCCCACCGGCTGTTCGAGCTCGCCCGCAACGGCGGCACCACCGAGCTGACGGACCACCTGGCTGCGGGCCTCTACCCGGACCTGACCAACGACAAGGGCGACACGCTGCTGATCCTGGCGGCCTACCACGACTACGAGGACACGGTGAGGGCGCTGCTGGACCACGGTGCCGACACCGGCCGCGCCAACGACCGTGGGCAGACCGCACTGGCCGCAGCGGTGTTCCGGCGGTCGACGCCGGTGGTCGGAGCGCTGCTCGCGGCGGGCGCGGACCCGGACGCCGGCGGGCCGTCGGCGCGGGAGACGGCCCGGTTCTTCGACCTCCCGGAGATGACCGAGCTGCTCGATCGCGGACCCGCCAACCCGGCCTGACGCCGCTGCAGGAAACCGTGCCGAGCCGGTCAAGCGGTCCCGGTACCCCGCGGCAGCGCCCGGACGGCGGGGACGGCGAGCACCAGCAGCGACGTCCCGACCCCGAGCACGGACATCGCGAACAGTGTCGGACGGACGCCGACGCCCGCGCTGACCGCGCCGGCGAGCAGGTTGCCCAGGGGGATCAGCCCCGCGCTGGTCAGGTAGTCGTAGCTGGACACCCGGGACAGCGCCCGGCCCGGGACGTGCTCCTGCAGGCTGGTCGCCCAGAGGGTGAAGGCACCGGTGACGCAGACGCCCGCCAGCACCTCCAGGGCGGCGATCGACCACGCGCCCAGGCCACTGCCGATGAACGCCGCCTGACAGGAGGCGCCGACCAGCATCAGCGTGGCCACCCGCAGGGCGAACCGCGGCCGCCACCGCACCAGCAGCAGGTCCCCGAGCAGCGACCCGATCCCGTAGCCGGCGGTGACGACCGCCCAGCTCCCGGCACCGCCGAGTTCGTCGGCGGCCAGCACCGGCCCGAGCACGAAGATCGCCGGCAGGACGACCACGTGGTAGCTGGACATCCCGCCGAGGAAGGCCAGCACCCAGGGGCGGCTGCGCACCTCCGACCAGCCACCGCGCATCCCGGCCAGGAACTGTCCGCGGACGGGGGCAGCCGGCTCTGCGGTCCCGTGCTCTGCGGTTCCCTGCTCTGCCACCCTCGGGCGCAGCCGGACCAGGCAGCCGACCGAGACCGCGAACGTCGCCGCATCGAACGCGAAGGCGCCGCCCGGGCCGACGACCGCGACCAGCAGCCCACCGAGGACGGGCCCGGCGACCGAGCCGACGGAGAAGCTCGCACCACGCAGCGCGTTCGCCGGCTGGAGGTTGGCCGGCGCGACGG
>CAXTFU010000477.1:0-1381 GCA_964243385.1 uncultured bacterium
GCACCGCGGAGGGCGCCGGGAGCGGCGACTGGGTCGGAGTGCTCGGCCGGGTCGCCTCGGCCAGCCGCTCGGCGACCGCACCGCCGTAGGCCGGTGCCGGGTCGTGCAGGAGCGACCAGCCCGCCGGGAGGAGGACCGCCAGCAGGGACCCGCCGACGAGCGCGAGTGCAGCGCCTCGCAACGGGTCCCTCCTGGCAGGTCGGGCTCGCGGGTCAGGGCGAGCTCGGCGGGCTGGTCGCGGCTCGGAGGAGCCGTGCGGTCCTGCGGACTAGCGGCGGGCGGCCCGGGCCGGACGTCGGGTCCGGCTCAGGGCGACGGCGCCACCGAGCGCGACAGCGGCGCCGAGCCCGGTCGCGACCAGGACGCTGCCGGGCAGCCCCTCGCCGTCGACCAGACCGCCCGAGCCGGCCGGCACGCCCGAGGGGGCGCTGCTGCCGTCGAGCGGCACGTTCTGGACGAGGACGTCGAGGGTGCTGTCGGCGAGCGAGCCGATCGCGTAGACGATCGTCGCCTGTCCGGCCACGACCGGCACGTCGGCAGGGCCGATCACCGGCTCGGTGGTGCCGGTCGCCGCGACGGAGGCGGCGATCGTGCCGGCCGGGAGGTCGGCGCTGTCCTCGTTCGGGTTGCTGAGGTTCGTCAGCGCCGGCTCGCCACCGGCGAGGACGTCCACCGCGGGGGCGGCGGCGGTGTGCCGGACGACGAGGCGCCCGGAGCCGGCGGCTGCCGGGGAGGTGTCGTTGACGAAGGGGGTGATCGTCGGGGCGCCGTCAGCGCTGAGGTGCGCGATGACGCTGACGTTGCCGGAGGCGGGGACGGCCAGGTCGACGGGGCCGAGCACGGGCGTGCCGCTGTCGTCGGCCGCGTCCGCGGCGAAGACGGCCACGGAGTAGCTGCCCTCGGCCAGGGCGAGGTCGTCGGTGGTGGTGCCGGGCGCGAAGTCGTCGAGCGCGCGCTCGCCGTTGACGTAGACGTCGACGGGCGTGCCGGGGATCCCGTGCAGCACGCGGACCTCGGCCCCGGCCTCCTGAGCGGAGGCGGGCAGGGCGAGGGCCAGGGGCAGCAGCGCGGCGGCGCCGGCGGCGCCGAGGGCGGAGAGGGCTCGGGTCATGGGCGTGCTCCTCGTTCGGACAGCTGCACCGGTCGGTGCACGAGGGGGTACGCGGGTCCGGACCGATCCGGATGCAGCCGTGACCCAGGTCACACTGCCGCGGGCTCAGGCCGGCAGGTCGGCCAGGACGTCCTGCATGCGGGAGATCTCGACGCTCTGCGTCGACACCGTCTCGTCGACCAGCTCGCTGACGACCGGGTGGGACGCACCGACGGCCTGCTCGGCCATCGCGATCGCACCCTCGTGGTGGCGCACCATGAGCTGCAGGAA
>CAXTFU010000477.1:1391-2075 GCA_964243385.1 uncultured bacterium
CGGTCGAAGGCCGTCCCCTTCGCCGCGACGAGCCGCGTCATGTCCTCGGCGTCGGGCATGCCGGGCATGCCGCCCGAGTGCTCGTGGCCGGCGGAGTGCTCCTGGGCCTGCTCGTCGGCCGGCGGCAGCCCCTGCGCCTCCAGCCAGCTCTGCATGGCGCCGATCTCGGCGCCCTGCCCGGCGGCGATGCGCTCGGCCAGCCGCTTCACCCGCTCGTCCTGCGCCCGCTCGGGGGCGAGCTGCGCCATGCGCAGCGCCTGGGCGTGGTGGCCGACCATGTCGGTCATGAACGCGACGTCCTCGTCGCGGTAGCTGCCCGCGTTCGCGAGCGTGCCGCGCTCGCCCGGCTGCAGCACCTGCGGCGACTCGTCCGGCGCACCCGGCACGATGACCGGGACGTCCTCGGCGGTGAAGGTCGTCGTCGGGGCCGGCCGGGCCACGTCGGTCGACGCGTCCCCCGAGCAGCCGGCGACGGCAGCGGCGAGGGTCAGGGCGAGCAGCGGGGCGGACCAGCGCGGCACGGTCGTCCTCTCGTCGTTCGGCACGCCGGGCGCGGTCCCGGCGGCGCTCTGACGCTACGTCAGGCGTCGGCGCCACGCAGTGCTCGACGGCCATGCGGTCGACGGCCCTGGCGGCGGACCTGGCGACGGTCCGGCGGCGGACCTGGCGGCGGACCTGGCGGCG
>CAXTFU010000478.1:0-2044 GCA_964243385.1 uncultured bacterium
CCTCACGCCGGAACGACGTCCACGGCGTCGCACCCGTCTCGTCCGCCGGGCAGCGTGGGACCTGCGCCGTCAGCTGCGCCAGCACCCGCATGTCGGCGGCGTACTGCCGAGACGCCGCCTCCGTCGAGCCGGTCAGGACAGCGAGCCCAGCGCGGAACTCCTCGCGCTCCCAAGGACAGTCGTCCTCGAGCGCTCGCACGTCCGCTGCCTTCGCCATGCCTGAGAGTATCGAACGTACGTTCGAACGACAAGGTGATTCGGGAGTTGTGGACGACCGTGGCACGGTAGTCGCGCCTCGGCCACGGACTGGCCACGGCGGTCACAGAGTCGGCGTGCCGGTGCCCCGCACGACGCGACCACCGCCCTCGACCCGAGCTGCTGCAGGTCCTGCGGCCGCCGGCTCGACTGCTGGCGACCGCGACCGGTGCGGCCCTGCCAGCCGCAACGGCGACCGCCCGACCTCAGCGGCTTCGGCTCCGCCTGGAATCAGCACGAACGACGCCAGCCCCGACGACGTGAGGCCCGGCTGACGTGAGGTCCGGCTGGCGTCAGACCCGGCTCCCGATCAGCGTCAGCCCGGCCGACGTCAGCCCGGCCGGCGTCACAGCCTGTCGATGTCAGCCTCGCCCTTCGGCATGGCGACCGGCGCCGAGCCCGGAGGCCGGACGCGATCGCCGAGTGGTAGCGCACACACGCCCCGGAACCACGCGAGACGTCGAACCAGTGCACCCCAACCCGTCTCGTCAGCACCCGCGCCTAGCCTCCTCGACGTGGCAGCGGAGGGAGGGGGGCGACGCGTGCGGCCGGTGCGCGCGACGCGCCCGCCGGCGCCGGTGGCGCAGGAGCTGCCGGTGGCCCGGGTCGCGGTCGACACCGGGCTCGCGCACCTCGACCGGCCGTTCGACTACGCCGTCCCCGAGGCGGTGTCGGACGACGCGCAGCCCGGCGTGCGGGTGCGCGTCCGCTTCGCCGGCCGCCTGGTCGACGGGTGGCTGCTCGAACGGGCGGACGCCAGCGAGCACGCCGGCGCGCTCGCGCCGCTGGCGTCGGTCGTCAGCGCCGAGCGGGTGCTGAGCCCGGAGGTGGCGGCCCTGGCGCGGGCGGTCGCCGACCGGACGGCCGGCAGCCTGCCGGACGTCCTGCGACTGGCGCTGCCCCCGCGGCACGCGCGCGTCGAGGCGGAGCAGCCGTCCGACGCCGACCCCGCCCCCGAGCCGCCCGAGCCGGGCCCCTGGGCGCGCTACCCGACCGGCCCGGGCCTGCTCACGGCGCTGGCCGAGGGGCGAAGCCCGCGCGCCGTGTGGTCGGCGCTGCCCGGGCCGCAGTGGCCGCACGAGGTCGCTCTCGCGGTGCAGGCCTGCGCGAGCAGCGGCCGCGGGTCGGTCGTGGTGGTGCCCGACGCCCGCGACCTCGGCCGCGTGACGGCGGCGCTCGCGGCGCTGGGCGTGCCGGCGGCCTCGCTGTCGGCCGACCTCGGCCCCGCCGAGCGCTACCGGCGCTGGCTGTCGGTGCTGCGCGGGACGGTCCGGGTCGCCGTCGGCACCCGGGCCACGGCCTTCGCACCGGTGCGCGACCTCGGCCTCGCTGTCGTGTGGGACGACGGCGACGACCTGCACGACGAGCCCCGCGCCCCCTATCCGCACGTGCGGGAGGTGCTGGCGCTGCGGGCGCACCTGGCCGGGGCGGCGCTGCTCGTCGGCGGTCACGCCCGCACGGCCGAGGCGCAGCTGCTCGTCGAGACCGGCTGGGCGCGCCCGGTCGAAGCCGCGCGGGCCGTCGTCCGCAGCTGCGCCCCCCGGGTCGACGGCACCGGCGACGACCAGCTCGCCCGCGACCCGCAGGCCCAGGCGGCCCGGCTCCCGGCCGCGGCGTTCGACGCCGCCCGGCGGTCCCTCGCCGACGGCGCGCCCGTCCTGGTGCAGGTGCCGCGGCGCGGCTACGTCCCCAGCCTGGCGTGCGCGAACGACCGCACCCCGGCGCGCTGCGCGGCCTGCGCCGGCCCGCTGTCGGCGGCCTCGGGCGGCGCGGTCGTCGCCTGCCGCTG
>CAXTFU010000479.1:0-2029 GCA_964243385.1 uncultured bacterium
GACTCGGGGATCCCCACGACGAACGACTTGTCGATCTTGGCGAGCTCGGCGGGGAGGTCGAGCAGTCGCGACAGCGAGGACCAGCCGGTCCCGAAGTCGTCGATGGACAGGTGGTGGCCGCGCTGGTGCAGCTGGTGCAGCCGGTCGAGGGCGGCGGGGTCGGCGAGGTTCTCCTCGACGACCTCCAGCCCGAGGTGGTGGGCGTGCAGGCCGGACTCGGCCAGGGCGTCCTGCAGGACGCTGAGCAGGTCCGGGTCGGCGAGCTCGCGGGCGCTGAGGTTGACGTAGACGGTCTGCGGGGCGCGGCCGGGCAGCTCGCGCTGCCAGGTGGCCATCTGCGCGCAGGCCTGCCGGATCACCCAGCGGCCGAACGCGACGATCAGTCCGGTCTTGACGGCGATGTCGATGAACGTCGCGGCGGGCAGCAGGCCGTCGTGCGGCTGCCACCGCAGCAGCGCTTCGACCGCGGCGAGCTGGCGGGTGCCGGCGTGCACGATCGGCTGGTAGTGCAGCCGCAGCTCCCCACGCTCCAGGGCGACGGCCAGGTCGCGCTCGAGCTGGTGGGCGTAGCCGATCGCGGCGAGCGCGACGTGGTCGCGGACGTGCACCCGGCCGCGGCCGGCCTGCTTGGCCGTGTACATGGCCGTGTCCGCGTCGGCAAGCAGCTCCTGGCCGGTCATCGGGTCGGTGGTGATCGCCACCCCGATGCTGGCGGAGACGACGACCTCGACCGGCCCGATCCGGATCGGGGTCTGCAGCGTGCGCTGCAGCCGGCCGGTGAGTGCGGTGACCCGCTGGCTGAGCGCCTCCGGGTCGGCGCGTGGCAGCCCCTCGCAGACGATCGCGAACTCGTCGCCGGCGAACCGGGCGACCGTGTCGTCGCCGCGCAGGCTCGCCCGCAGCCGGTCGGCGACCTCGACCAGCACGCTGTCGGCGGCGGTGTGCCCGAACGTGTCGTTGATGCCCTTGAACAGGTCCAGGTCCAGGAACACGACCGCCACGCCCGCCGTCCGGCGGCTGGCGCTGGCCAGGGCGTGGTCGAGCCGGTCGAACAGCAGCGCCCGGTTCGGCAGCCCGGTCAGGTCGTCGTGCATCGCCCGGTGCGAGAGGGCCTGCTGCGCCTGCCGGGCCGAGTCGCGGTCGTGCGCCATGACCAGGTAGGACACGGCCACGTCGGCCAGCGCCTGCGCGGCCTGCAGCTCCTCGTTGCTCCACGGCCCGGGCCGGGTGCGGTACAGGTCCAGCACCCCCCAGCCGCGGCCGCGGCTGAGCAGCGGGATGGCCACCATCGCGCGCAGGCGCAGCTCGGCGGCGAGCGGCTGGAAGTCCGCCCACCGGCCGTCGCCGGTCAGGTCGGTCGCGACCATCGCCGTGCTGAAGGCGAGGCAGTCCGCGCACGGGCCGGTCTGCAGCGCCTCCTGCAGCCGCTCGAACGGCAGGATGTCGACCACCCGGGCACCGGTGGCGTGCACGAACACGGTCCGGCCGTCCTGGCGCGCCATCACCCCGGCGCCGTCGACCTCCAGCGCCGCGGCCGCCGCCTCGCACAGGGCGCGCAGCATCTCCGTGGCTGCGAAGTCGTCGGTCGCAGTCCGCGACAAGCCCGCCAACGCGCTCACCAGCCGGCCCTGGTCCACCCTGCACGCCACCCGTCCGGGCCGCGAGGACGGCGTCCGCCCGGGTGCGCGCTGGCACACCGGGAGGGCCCGTCCGCAGGACCGCGCTCGTGCCGTTCACACCGTGAACGGCACCGACGACCGGCGCGCGAGGACCCGCGGTAGGCCGCGCACTACCCGCCGTGACGCGGCCTCACCCCAGCGCGGCAGGTGCGACGCCGGGCGCCGGGGACCACGTGGCTGGGTCCGACCCGCGCGAGCGGGTTGCTGGACGAGCGCGGGCTCGTCGGAGGTGCCCCCGGAGAGAATCGAACTCCCGACGCCCTCCTTAGGACGGAGGCGCTCTGTCCACTGAGCTACGGAGGCTGGACGAAGACCGAGCCTACTGCGGGGCGGACGGGCCCTCGGCGGCC
>CAXTFU010000480.1:0-2020 GCA_964243385.1 uncultured bacterium
ATGGTCGCGAGCGCGTTCACGGCGCCGCACGTCACCGAGTTCCTCACCCTCGACGTCACGCCGACGATGGAGCTGCGCACGCGGGTGCAGGCCCTGCCCGAGCTCGCCGGGCTGAAGGTCACGCCGCTGCTGTTCGTCGCCAAGGCGCTGCTGCTCGCGGTGCACCGCTCGCCGCAGATCAACAGCAGCTGGGACGAGCAGGCACAGGAGATCGTGGTGAAGGACGCGGTCAACCTCGGCATCGCTGCGGCGACCCCGCGCGGGCTGCTCGTGCCGAACGTCAAGGACGCCGACCAGCTGTCGCTGCCCGAGCTCGCCCGGGCGCTGCAGGACCTCGCCGAGACGGCGCGCGCCGGCCGGACGGCGCCGTCGGACATGACCGGCGGCACGATCACGATCACGAACGTCGGCGCGTTCGGTGTCGACAACGGCACGCCGATCCTCAACCCGGGCGAGTCGGCGATCCTGTGCCTCGGCGCGATCCGGCTCATGCCGTGGGTGGTGACCGGGCCGGACGGCACCCCGACGATCGTCCCGCGCCAGGTGACGCAGCTGTCGCTGTCGTTCGACCACCGGACGGTCGACGGCCAGCTCGGCTCGCAGTTCCTGGCCGACGTCGGACGAGTGCTCAGCGACCCGACGACCGCGGTCGTCTGGGGCTGAGTCCCCGAGCTGCCGCACGGCCGCCGCGGTCCTGTCGCACCCCTGCGCCAGGATCGGGGCGCGGACGCACGCGGCGTCCCGGGGCGATGAGGAGACGGTCATGAGCACAGCAGCGGACGACGGCGCGGCGGGGGCTGGAGCAGCACCGGTGGCGCGCCTGGCGATGGTGACGCTCGACTGCGCCGACCCGCAGGCCGAGGCGGCGTTCTGGAGCGCCGCGCTCGGCTGGCAGGTCGCGCACGCCGAGGACGAGTACGCCATGCTGACGGGCGGCTCGTCGGCGCTCGGCTTCGGACGGGTGGAGGGCTACTCGCCTCCCGCCTGGCCCGACGACGCCGGGGTGAAGCAGTTCCACTTCGACCTCGCGGTCGACGACCTGACGGCTGCCGCGGACGCGCTCGTCGCGCTCGGCGCAACCGTCCCCGACGTGCAGCCGGGTGGTGACCGGTGGCGGGTGCTGCTCGACCCGGCCGGGCACCCGTTCTGCCTGACGCACGCCGCGAACTGGGGCTGACACCAGCCGGTCTGCGACGATCACCGGGTGCAGGTGGGCCACCTCGGGCCGCTCGAGGTCCGGGACGGCGAGCGGCGCGTCGACGTGCCCGGACGCCGGCTGCGGGTGGTCGTCGGCCGGCTGGCCGCGCACGCTCCCCGGGCGGTCCCGGCCGGTGCGCTCGTCGAGGCGCTGTGGCCGGACGAGGTGCCCGCCGACCCGCTGAACCCGCTGCAGTCGCTCGTGTCGCGCCTGCGCCGCGTGCTCGGCGATCCCGCCTGCGTCGTGCAGGCTCCCGGCGGCGACCGGCTGGCCGTCGTGTCAGGCCGCCGGGGGCTGCCCGCCGTGCCAGCCCCGCCGTCGCAACCCCGCCCTGTCAGCCCCGCCGGTCCCGGTGCACCTCGCACAGCCCCCGCACAGTCGGACTGTGCGGGCAGTGGCCCTGGACCCGGGGCGCGACCGGCGCAGACTGACCGCAGGCTCCGGCGCCGCGGCCCAGCTCGACAGCCATCGACGCTCGACAGCCACCCGACCGGAGAGGCTGTCGTCCTGTCCACGGAGGGGGGGACAGGACGACAGCCGTCATCCGCCCCTCCTGAGAGGCAGATCACCCTCAGGTCAGGAGCAGATCCCGCCGATGCCGGTGTTGTAGAAGACATACGCACCGCGCGCGACGAAGGGGTCGACATGAGCATCCTCAGCAAGTTCCGGGACCGATCGAGGTCCAGCAGCCGCCGTACCAGCTCGGAGATCGCGCGAGCCCTGCGCACGGCGCCGACCCGCGCCAGCCGCGAGGAGCTGCTGTACCTGCGCAACCGCTAGACCTGCACCACCGCGGGACCTGCACGACCGCGGGACCTGCAC